>JAQUEZ010000359.1 GCA_028684915.1 Desulfobulbus sp. | reverse complement strand
TTTTCTGCTCCATATTGTGCCCATCGTTGGGCGTTAGCGGTAGCAGATTTTCCACTTAACAGCTTGTCCAAATTTACTGGACCACCTCTCTCGTAATACCAGACTTCCTTGGTGGGCTGGCCCTTGGTGAAGAAAAGGAGGTTGGTCTTGATGCCGGTGTAGGGGTTGAAAACGCCGTTGGGCAGGCGGACGATGGTGTGGAGGTTGCACTCGGTGAGGAGCTTTTCCTTGATCCGGGTTTTGACGCCTTCGCCAAAGAGGGTGCCGTCGGGCAGAACCATGCCGCAGCGGCCGCCGGGTTTGAGCACCCGCATGATGAGGACGAGAAAGAGGTCGGCGGTCTCGCGGGTGCGGAACTCGCTGGGGAAGTTGGATTCGATGCCGTCTTCCTCCATGCCGCCAAACGGCGGGTTGGTGACGATGCAATCGACGTATTCCTTCGGTTTCCAGTCGGTGAGCGGCCGCGACAGGGTGTTGTCGTGGCGGACATTGGAGGGAACGTCGATGCCGTGGAGCATGAGGTTGGTCATGCACAGGATGTGCGGCAGGTGCTTTTTCTCGATCCCGGAGAAGCAGTTCTGCAGGATGGCCATATCCTTGTCGGTCTTGGCCTGATCGCGGAGGTGGTCGATGGCGCAGGTGAGAAAGCCGCCGGTGCCGCAAGCAGGGTCCAGCACGGTTTCGCTAAGGCGGGGGGCGACCTGTTCGACAATGAACCGGGTGACGGCGCGGGGGGTGTAGAATTCGCCCGCATTGCCGGCGGACTGGAGGTCTTTGAGGATTTTTTCGTAGATGTCGCCGAACATGTGGCGGTCATCGGAGGCATTGAAGTCGATGCCGTTGATCTTGTTGACGACCTGCCGCATGAGGGTGCCGTTCTTCATGTAGTTGTTGGCGTCCTTGAAGGTCATGCGGATGAGCCCGGCGATGTTGTCCTGCCCGGCGGTGAGGCTTTTCAGCGCGGGCAGCAGGGTGAGGTTGACGAAGTCGAGCAGGGCGTCGCCGGTGGCGCCTTCTTCGTTCGTGGCCCAATTGCGCCAGCGGAGGTGGGGCTTGAGCGGGGATTTGTAGTCGTCGTCAAAGAGTTCGAGCTGAGTTTCGCGATCATCGAAGATTTTAAGGAAGAGGAGCCAGGCCATCTGCTCGATGCGCTGGGCGTCGCCGTAGGTGCCGGCGTCCTTGCGCATAATGTCCTGGATGGATTTAACGAGGGTGGAAATATTGGGCATGGGTCAATCCTTTCTATGCTGCATGGGCGTAGTACAGTTCGTTTTCAAGGTCGCGAATGGCGGCGCGGTATGCTGTTTTGCCGCCGAACAATTGCACAATTTCGATGGGGGTGCCGAAGCTGCGGAGAGGATCGACTTTGAGGATCTCCATCGACTCGACGGTCTGGATGCCGCTATCGGCGTATTTGGCGAGCAGGGCTTCGAGGACGGCGCGGGCTTGGTCGCCATATTTGCCAAAGACATTGCGCTTTTCAACGCCGTCGGCCCGTTCCTGGCGGGTGAGCGGCGGCTGGTCGTAGGCGATGTGGCAAATGAGATCAAAGGCGTCGTAGTCGCGCCCGACCTGCTCGGCCAACTCGTCGAGGAACAGGCCCTGACTGGCCAGCTCTTGGATCAGGGCTTTTTTCTGGTCAACGGAGTTCCACCGGGTGAGAAAGTCGCTCAGGGTCGCAAAGGATTTGTGAATCGTCTTGCGCGAGTAGTCGGTAAGTGACTCGGTGATGAGGCGGCCGTCGGCGTCGAGGTATTGGACGCGCTCGGTGGCAACCCTGACTTCGACGTCGTCGACGTAGTAGCGTTTCGGCGCGGTGGGTTCCTCGCCTTCGGGACCAACGGGCGCGGCCGGATCGACGACGTCGACGCCTGTGGGCTCAATCTCGCCGGGTTTGGCGGGTTCGTCCGGCGGGACAACGGTATCGCCCTCGCCGGGCTCGTAGATCTGGACGGGGTCGCCATCGAAGTCGGGATCGGCAAAGAGTGCGGTGGCGCGCTTGAAGTCCATGATGGTGAAGAAGAGTTTGTCGTAATCCTCGTTGATGCGGGTGCCGCGACCGATGATCTGTTTGAACTCGGTCATGCTGTTGATCCGTTTATCCAGGACAATGAGGTGGCAGGTCTGGGCATCGACGCCGGTGGACATGAGCTGCGAGGTGGTGGCGATAACCGGATAGGTTGACTCTGGGTCGATGAAGTTGTCGAGTTGTGCCTTGCCCTCGGCGTTGTCGCCGGTGATGCGCATGACGTATTTGCTGTTCTTGCCGGCGAGATCGGGGTTGGCGTTGACCAGGGCCTGGCGCATGCGTTCGGCGTGGTCGATGTTTTCGCAGAAGACAATGGTCTTGGCGTAGCGGTTGGTGGCCTTGAGAAACTCGGTGATTTTCGCGGCGACCAGCTCGGTGCGCTGGTCGAGAAGGAGGTTGCGGTCCATGTCGCGCTCGTTGTATTCGCGGTCCTCAATCTCGAAGCCATATCTGTCCACTTTGCCGGCTTCCGGACGCCAGCCGTCGAGGTCTCTGTCGAGCCCGATGCGCACGACTTTATAGGGGGCGAGGAACCCATCGCTGATGCCCTGGCGCAGGGAGTAGGTGTAAATGGGTTCGCCAAAATAGTCGATATTGGAGACGGTGCTCGTCTCCTTCGGGGTGGCGGTGAGGCCGATCTGGGTGGCGGTGGTAAAATATTCAAGGACCTGCCGCCAGGCTGCGTCATCGGCGGCGCTGCCTCGGTGGCATTCGTCAACGATGATCAGATCAAAAAAATCCGGGGAGAACTGCTTGTAGATGTTGCTCGCTTCCTCAACGCCGGTGACGGCCTGGTAGAGGCAGAGGTAAATCTCGTAGGACTTGTCGACGGTGCGCTTGGTGATTTTGGTCATGGCCTGACCAAAGGGTTTGAAGTCGTTGGTCTTGGTCTGGTCGGCAAGAATATTGCGGTCAACGAGAAAAAGGATGCGTTTCTTGGCGCCGGATTTCCACAGCCGCCAGATGATCTGGAAGGCGGTGTAGGTCTTTCCGGTTCCCGTGGCCATAACCAGCAGGAGGCGGTCTTCGCCCCGGGCAATCGCGTCGACGGCTCTGTTGACGGCGTTGAGCTGATAGTAGCGGGGTTTCTTGCCGCTGCCGTCGTCGTAGTAGTCGTAGGTCGCGACCTTTTCCTGCTGAGGAGTGTAACCCTTTGAGGCGCAGTAGCGTCGCCAGAGTTGTTCGGGCCGGGGAAATTGATCGAGAGGGATCTCTCGTTCGACGGGATCTGCGCCAGGGGTGCGGTCGTGTTCGAGGAAGGCGTCGCCGTTTGAACTGAAGGCAAAGGGCAGGTCGAGCGTTTCGGCGTAGTCGAGCGCCTGTTGCATCCCGTCCCCGACTGCGTGGTTATTGTCCTTGGCCTCAATGACGGCCAGTGGGATATTCGGTTTATAGAAAAGGATGTAGTCGGCCTTCTTCGCCTCACCACGATGAACGGTTTGACCACGGACAATCACCCGCCCCTTGGTGAAGTAGTGTTCTTCAAGGATCTGGGTCATGACGTCCCAAGTTCCCCTCTTGTCCTTGTCAAGGGCAGGCGTGATGAACTTGGTGCGGATGTCCGCTTCAGTGAGTGATTTTTTATTCATGTGGTGAACCCACGAGTTGGCTCAGGATTGTGAGGTTTGATCAAGTATTTCATACCGTCGAACGCAGTTATTAAGCCGGGCTTAATAACTGTTACTTCCGGGAACCCGATGCCGGAAACGATGCGCTTCGGGCGCTGGTGATGGCGAGGATTGAGACTCGCAGAGGGTTCTTCATCAAGTTTCACTATCATGCTTGCCGATAGTTTGCACCAATAACCGACAATACCGTAAGCAGGTAACATCTATTTGATATATCTATTGTTTTTCTTTACCGGCCGAGATTGTCAATCGCGTCGATGGCTGAAAGTTTATGGTCATCGAGAAAATGGGTGTATTTCATGGTCTGGCTGATGTTCCGATGCCCCATAATTTCGGCAACGGTCCTGATGTCTACCCCGTTCATGATCAAATAGCTTGCCGCCGAATGACGCAAGCCGTAGAGGGTAAAATTACAGATCCCCGCATATCGGCAGGCGTTGTCAAAGGAGCGCCGAAAATAACGGTGGGGCTGATCACGGCACTCTTTCCCAGGTGGAAGGAATACGAAGCCATTTCTGCCCTCCCCTGCCGCCCTCATCCCTTCGAACATCTTCCTGATGGTTCTCGTCATCGGAACGCGTCTCGGGTCCGTCTTGGTCTCTGTGAGATCGATCATCCCCTGGTCGATCAGGACCTGATCCCAACGCAAGCCAGCTCCTTCAGATGGACGCATGGCCGTGTGGAGGAGAAGGATCACATAGCAGTAGAGTTTTTCGGATTTGGAAACGCAGCAATAGTCGAGCAGGGTGTCGATTTGCTTGGGGGTAAGCAGGGAGAGTCTGTTTTTGGGAGCAGAGGGGCGACGAATTTCAGCGCCCGGATCATTCACATCCAGTCCCCACTCAATCCTGGCCATGCGATACATGCAGGACAGAAAGGATAAATCCTGGATAACTGAGCTGGGACCTACCTGCTGCAACCGGTAATCGCGGTAGGCAGCAATGTCTTTTGAGGTGATGGCCTGCAAAGACTTACCATCAAAGTAGCGAATGAGCCGGCCACCGATCTCCTGATCCAGCCTTTGAGTGTTGCGTTTTTTCCTCGGCGCAACCGCCATGGTGTATTTTTCGACTGCCTCATTCAATCTGAGGTCATTGGCGGGCAGTTCACCGGGTAAAGGTTGGCCTGAACGAAGCAAAGCGGCGGTTTCCTCGGCCCAAGCAAGTGCTTTCGCCAGACTGTCAAATGTTGCGCTTTCCCTTCTGCCTTGTACATAAATCGAAGCGCGATAGCTGGTACCGTATTTTGTTTTCCAAGTCTGTATCGTTGCCATGATATTTTTTGTGTAATTATTTGTGTAATTTTTCCAAAACACACGACGACCAGCAACGAATAACAACGATTAAAATTCATCGCAACACAAAAAAATATCGTATAAAAACAGGATATTAAAAACTAGATCCGGCTGTAACTATTGAAAACACTAGAAGGGACAAAAAAAGGGGTTAGACGCTCAAAAAAGCATCTAACCCCTTGATTTTACTGGTCGGAATGAGAGGATTTGAACCTCCGGCCCCCTGAACCCCATTCAGGTGCGCTACCAGGCTGCGCTACATTCCGAAAATTTGTGAAGGGTTATTT
>JAQUEZ010000358.1 GCA_028684915.1 Desulfobulbus sp. | reverse complement strand
ACCTGCCGTAACTTCAAAAGCTTCTCCCACTTCTCCGTTTGACAAAGCGCACGGGGGAGTGTATAAAATCTCAGCCTGCCCGGATGGCGGAACTGGTAGACGCAAGGGACTTAAAATCCCTCGGCCTTTGGCTGTACGAGTTCGATTCTCGTTCCGGGTACCAAAAGAAAACAAGGGCTAACATCTTGAAAATATAAAGATGTTAGCCCTTTTCTTTTCCCATCCCCTCCCCTCCTTTACAAATTCCTTTTGCTTTCCCATGCTATCTTTTGCTATATTTTGACGAAAGAAGTGGAACAAAAATGGAACAAAAACGAGGGTGGCAAAATGGCTAGAATCCTCACAAGAAAAGGGAAAAAGAAAACGACATACACCATTACTGTTCGCGTCAAGGGATACGAGTCGATAAGCAGGACATTCGACACCAAAGGAGAGGCACGTATCTGGGCAGCAGAAATGGAAGCGGATATGAAAAACCAGCGGTTCAAAGATCCGCGCCGTGCTCATCGTACGCTTGACGAGGCCTTTGACCGCTATCTGGAAACAGTTACTTCCCAAAAAGCCCTGACAACCCAGGAACGGGAAAGAAGAATAGCAAAACTTCTGAAAGAAAAATTTGGCAGGAACACTTTATTACCCGATATCACACCATCCGTCGTCGCAAAATATCGGGACCAACGTTTAAAATCAGTATCTGCGTATGCGGTGCGGTTGGAATTGGCTCTTCTTTCTCACCTTTTCATCAAAGCCTTCAAAGAATGGGAACTACCTATTGAAAATCCTGTCAAATCGATTGAACGCCCAAAGGTTCCCAAAGGGAGGATTTTCTTTCTCAAAGAAGATGAAGCTGTACGTTTGCTCAAAGAATGCAAGGCTAGTCGCAATAAAAGGCTGTATCCTTACGTGTTGATTCTGCTCCACACAGCAATGCGCCCAAGTGAAGCTGCCGGATTGAAATGGCACCAGATTGATTTCGATAGACGCTCCCTGACCCTCTATATTACGAAAAATGAACCAAGAACCGTCCCTTTAACAAAAACTGTTATTACAGCCCTTGAAGATCTGAAAAAAACTGCCTTTGACAATGAATTCGTCTTTCTCAAAGGAGAAGGAAAAAGCCAGCACGCCCAAAACATTCCATCTTCAAGGTTCAGACCTTCATTTGACAGAGCCAGGGAACGTGCAAAATTGCCACTCTTGCACATGCATGACCTTCGCCATACTGCCGCTAGCCACATGCTCATGGCAGGCACCGATATCAGAACCTTGGCAGCAATACTCGGACATAGCACCTTACAGATGGTTTTACGCTACACCCACCTTCTCGACGAACATAAATTGAAAGCTGTTGACCGAATCAACTCTCTGGGCATTGAATAACATCAACAAGCTTCGAACCAGGTTTAAATTTCACTGCCCTTTTAGCTGGAATAACAATCTTTTCTCCCGATTGCGGATTACGTCCTTCACGGGCAGCTCGCTCAGCAGCGGAGAAGGTTCCAAATCCGGCCAGGGTTACCTTGTCGCCGGTCTTCATCGCCTCTGCGATGGCAGAGAAGACGCTATTCACCACCTGCTCGGCGGCTGATTTACTCAAGGCACTTTCTTTGGCGACCTTATCAATCAACTCGGTTTTGTTCATGACTGCTCCATGTAGAGGGGAATTGGAAAAACAGTTTCATGGCTTGCGAGATAGCAGACCTTGCCCACCAAGGCAAGGTTCAATTGCCTTGGTGGGTCATGGTTCGGTCGAAACCGTACCCTCTACGTCACGCGAAGCCTCTTCGCTCTTCTCCTGAGCTTTGAGCAGTTCCAGATAATCTTTGATTTCATTGGGGGCATAGTAGCGGAAATTGACCCTCCGGCTGAGCCGTGCGGTGAAATCAGAAAAGGCCATTACGATCTCCCGCCCTTCTTCCATCAAGGCAGCCCCTTCTTCGTAGGTGATGCCGCCCATCTCACCCAACCGGCCCTTGAAATTGGCATAGGCCATGTCAAATTGCCGCAGGATACTGAACATGGTCGAACCAATCGGCGAGTTGACCCGCATGACCCGGGAGCCTTTTTCCTTCACCAGATTGATTTTCCTCTCCTCAATCTCCTGCCAAGAGGGACGTTGTTTTTTTTCTTCGCGTTCCATGGTTGAACCTCCGTTGCCGGTTAGGCAGAAATACGTTGGATGTTGCGCTTGATCCGGTGGCGATGCCAGCAGTCAAGCAGATAGACCGATCCGTAGGGAAATACGGCCGCTAGCACCATGAGCAGGCTGCTCTTGGTGGCCAGGGGCACCAGGTGCGGCTTGATGGCAAAGAAGCCGTGGTAGATATCGTGAGCCTTTGCGTCGAACTGGCTGGCCAGCCGGCCGATGTTCTCCGGGGTGCTCAAACGAAACAGGACCAGGTAAATGACATAGACCAAAAAGGCTTTGAGCAGCAGGGAGAGCGCCCGGCCGGAGAGCAGCGAGTTGACCGCCTTGCGGGTAATGTTGCCGACAAAATAACGGCTGATGTAGCTGCACATGAGGGTGTTGATGATCAGGGGCAGATAGGGGATGCAGCCGAAGAGCAGATGGCTGAACCAGTCGAGGTGGAGAAAGACAAAGGGAAAGAGGTAGAAGTGGAACACCGGGAACAGCAGCACCAGGGCGATCCCCTCGTTGAACCCGCTCTTCAAGCCGATCTTGAAGAAATCGATGGCCCGCTCCAGGGTGAGGAACTCAGCCGGAATGTTTTGCCCCTTGCTCTCGATCACGTAGAACTGCTGGATCTCGGAGATGGCACTGAGCAGGTTGACCGGCTTGTAGATCCGGCCGCTGTCGGTGGTGATGATCTGGGCATTGGTATCGTTTGCCCCTTTGGCTTCCCGTTCCTTGGCCATCAGCTCACCTGATCACTGCCGGTATAGGGACTGACACTGAGTATGTCGCGGAGCAGATCCGGCTTGGCCCGTTCCATCTCGGCGATGGAACCAAAGGCCTCGGCATGGAAGGGGGTGTAGTATCCCCGCATCTCCTTGCAGAGCTTCCTGGTCACCAGGAAGTAGCCGCCGAAATAGGTGGCCTTGATCAAATGGGTGGCAATCACCTCATGCTCCTTGCGTAGCTGCTGCACAACACTGAACAGTACTTGGCGCATGGTGGAATCACCCTGGGCCATGGTGGCGATCTCCATGCAACCAGCCTCTTGAGCCTGTTTACGGGCCACCTCTTCCAATACCTTGACCTGGAAATAGACCAGGCCATCGGCCATGGAGAACGCCAGAAAGCGCCGGCCCTCAACCCGGTTGATGTAGGGCTTGAGCATGGCCAGATAGCCAGCGGCATCGAACCAGCTGGAGATGTCCATCCGCTGGGGCGGGGCGATCTCTTCCCGGCTTGGCGCAGGATTGATGTTTTCTCCATAGATATCCGCCTGCACCCGTTGCACCGCTTCCCGGGCTGACGGTTGCGGTGGCTTCTCTGGTGCTTCTTTTTCGTACGACTCCTTGGTTTCTTCCGGCGCCGCCTCTCCCACCCCACGCTCCAGTTCCTGCTGCCGGGCCTGCTGATCAGCCTTCTTGAGGGTCTTGCCCAGCAGACCCTCGGGCATCTTGTGGTGCATCTTAATGGCCCGGAGGATGTCCTCCTTGCGGGAGAGTTCCTTGAACCCGGGGATGCCAGAGATGATGGCGCCGGCGGCCAGGGGATGTTCGCCCAGGGCATAGAGCGAACCCCGCGCTGATTTGAGCTTACCCAGGTCATGGGCAAGAGCCGCCACCATGGTATCCGGGATCACATGCCAGGCCTGATGGTCGGAGAGCAGCTTGACCACCTGTTGGGCTACGTTGAGGCTATGATCAAGCAGTGTGGTCTTGGCCAGGATCCGGTAGGTGTTCTGTTCCCAGGCTGCTTCGACATCGCCCTGAACATCGACCACCGAAGGGCAGTGCCCTTCACGGTCAAGGAGCCGGAGGATCTCGAAGCACACCGCCCGCTGTCCGGGGGCTTGGTTGAAAAAGGACCAGGTCCGCAACTGGCTGGCAAAGGAGCGGGAACGTGGATGCACCAGCTCAAACTTCTCGATGCCCTCGGCAATCACCTGCTCGTTCCTCCAGAGATGAGCCAGCTCCGAGATATGTTTTACCCCCTCTATCCGAGTGAATGACTTGGGTCGGACCCACCGCTGCGAGAGGGCGCTCAGGGTCATCTGCTCCAGGAACGAAGACTCCTGCTCCTCACTCCGCAGTACCAGGACGCCGGCCACGCCCACCAACACCAGAGCCACTCCCAGGATGATCGTCGGCCAGATGCTCAGCATCAACCGCTCTTGGTTTGCTTTTTAATGATGGTCTCGCCGGCCAGGTCCGGAAAGACCACCTTGAGCCTGCCCTCCTCAACCGTGGCGGTCACCCCCTTGTAGGTTCCGGAGTAGGTGATGAGAAAGAGTTCACGGGGTTTCATCTTGAGGATCTCGCTCGGCTTGATCCGCACCTCTTCGGTCTCGCGGATGGCGATATTGCCGCCCAGGGAAATGATGGGAGAAAACCGCTTCTCTTCGCCCAAGTGCTCGGAGACGTAATTGGCAGTGCTGGGATCCGGCACCCGCATGAACAGCTTGGTGTTGCAGTTGTCAAGGATGGTGTTGGCCCGATCCTCGCCGACTTCAGCATACAACTGGCTGATCGATTGGCAGTAGCCGTGGATAAACACCCCGGCACCACCGGCCTTGGCAAAGAGGTCTTCGATTCCCTGATAGAGGACCGACTGGGCCTCGTCGATATGGAGCACCAAGGACGGCGCCACATTCCTGCCCGAGGAATAGACTCTCCCGACAAAGGCCTGGATCATGGAGATGATCACCTTGCCGGCGGTATAGGCGGCCCGCTTGGTCAACAGTGAGCCCAACTGCACCACCAGGATGATGCCCTTGCCTTCTTCCAGCCGTTGAATGAAGCGGTTTTCGTCAGCCTTGCCGATGATCTTGCCGACATTGCCCGAGGTCAGCTCGGTGAGTGCCACCCGCAGGGAACTGGCCACCTTGGAGTAGTAGTCCGCAGGAGTCGAGAGGATCTTCTGGATGTCCAGGGAAAGCTGTTTGGCCTCCGGGCTGTCGATGTAATCGATCTTCTCCTTGAGCTGCTCCAGATCCTGATGGCTGATGTGATTCTTGATGTCGTTGAGGTTGAACGAGGGTTTTGTCCCGGCCTGCTCAGCCAGCATGATCAAAGCCTGGACCACCACCAGGCTGACCTCGTAGGCCAC
>JAQUEZ010000357.1 GCA_028684915.1 Desulfobulbus sp. | reverse complement strand
CTGCATGATTTTCTGCCCCCATTATGCGGCAAGCCAGCCGCCAAAGGCGTCAAAGTGTAAAAAACTGTCGACAAGGGAGAACTAATCATAGCGCGTCACCCTTCTCAAAAACTGCTGGAGTTGTGGACTGTTCGGGTGGTCAAACAGGCGATCGACGCTGCCGCTTTCTCTGATTTTTCCCTCGGCAACAAAGAGACAATGATCCGCTGCGGTGCGGGCAAATCCCATGTGATGGGTGATCAGCAGGAGGTCGCGCCCCTCCTCTTGCAGCTCCTTGATAATATCAAGCACCTCGGAGGTTATCTCCGGGTCAAGGGCCGAAGTCGGTTCGTCGAAAAGCAAAAAACGTGGTTTGATGGCGATGGCGCGGGCAATGGCCACCCGTTGTTGCTGGCCGCCGGATAACTGGGCCGGTTTCTTGTCGGCATGGGCCGTCAGTTGAAAACGTTGCAGCATGGCCTGGGCCGATGCAAGGGCTTGCTCGTGCGTATATCCTTGCGCCTGCTCAAGCGGCAGGATGATATTGTCAAGCGCACTCAGGTGTGGAAAGAGATTGAAGGATTGGAAGACCGTGCCGATGCTGCGACGATGGATAAGCAGGCTTGCTTCATCAAACAGCAGCGGCTTGCCGTTGATGCATATTTGCCCGCAATCAGGTCGTTCTAGGCCGGCAATCGTGCGCAGCAGGGTCGTCTTGCCGCCTCCCGATGGGCCAATGACGACCAGGGCATGCACATCAGGCAGGTCAATGGAGATATCGTCCAGCACGCGGTGGTTGTTATAGGATTTACTGAGATGCGTCAGGCTAAGTTGCATAGCGAAATTTCTGTTCCAAATGGCGGCTGAACAGGGAAATAGGGAGGGTTAGCAGCAGATACCCCACGGCCAGCGGCAGGTAGCTTTCCAGGGTGCTGAAGGTAAAAGCGTTGACCTCCTGGGCGTTGAGGGTGAATTCACTGACGGCAATGATCGAAAGCAGCGAGGAGTCCTTGACCAGCGAGGCGAATTGACCGGCCAGGGGAGGTAAAATCCGCCGCACCACCTGGGGGAGGATGACAAAACGGTAGGTCTGCAAGGGGCTCAGTCCAATGGCGCGTGCTGATTCCAGTTGGGATTCGCCGATGCTCTCGATGCCCGCCCGAATAATCTCGCTCAGGTAGGCCCCGGCGAAGAAGGCCAGGGTGAGAATGCCGACCACATAGCGATTGTTGATGCCAAAGGCATCGGCCACCACATAGAAAAAGACCAGAATCTGCACCAGAAGCGGGGTGCCGCGCACCCCTTCGATATAGAGCAGCGCCAGATAGCGCAGCGGCAACAGGCGGGAGCGGCGGGCGAGGGCAAAAAAGACGCTGATCAACAGGCTGAGGCCAAGCGCCGCGACGGAAATCAGCAGGGTGGTCATCCACCCGTGCAGAAATTTCTGTCGATACTGCCAGACAGCACTCCAATTCCACCCATACTGTAACTGGCTGAAGGAAAAAAAGAACAGTGCGGAGAGCAGGAAGAGGACCAAGGCAAAGGCCATGAGCCGGGAGATCAGCGACGGCGCGTCGTTGTCCTCCATCCGCAACCAGCGTGTCAATCTGCCCATGCGCTTGCCGGGCGATTACAGAAAAAACGGATAGCCGAGGCGCTTGAATTCCTGTTTCTGCTCCAGCAGCCAGGTGTCGCCGAGTTTTTCAAAGCCGCCTTTGGCCCGATAGTCCCTGAGAAAACTATTAATCTCCTCCTTGAGGGCGGTGTTGTCTTTGCGGATGCCAATGGCCCATGATTCCTGCTGAAAGGGTTGGAGGACGGCGCGGGTGGTCTGCGGGTTGCGCTTCCAGTTGCTGTACGTGGACATCTGGTCGTAAATGAAGGCATCGGCCTTGCCCTGGACGACCTCAAGCACTGCCGCCGCCTCCTTGTCGAGGACCAGGAGCTTGGCTTTTTTCAATTCCTTGCTGGCGTAGTTGTGCCCGGTGGTTCCTTTCTTCACGGCAACCGTCATGCCGGCCTGGTCAAGATCAGCAATGGTTTGCACCGCAGAATCTTGGCGGACCAGCAGGCAGAGCCCGGTCTGCAGATAGGGGTCGGAAAAGTCGATCGACTGTGCCCGTTCTGGCGTGGCGGTCATTGAGGAAAGGATGATGTCGATCTTGCCGGTCTTGAGGGCGGGGATGAGGCCGTCAAAACTCATGTTCTCTATCTTGATCTCCCTGCCCAGACGCATGCCGAGCGCTTTGGCCAGATCGACACTGACTCCCGCAGGTCGGCCGGTGGTGTCGGTCATCTCAAAAGGGGGGTAGGCAAGTTCCATCCCGACTTTTAACGGTCCCTGTTGCTCAGCGCCAAGGCTTGAGTCGGCAAACCCGGCGACAAACAAGAGCGCCCCAAGGCACTTCAGGATTTTTTTGAAGAATGGACGGGTGCAGGCGGCGCGATTCATGGGCAAGTGCTCCTGTGTTTGGAGGGTGTGAAAAAAGGCTTTCTTGACTGAGCAGCAAAATGTAAGGCGGAACAACAGTCGGTATGGATCCTTACCAGACCCGAGGCTGGATGGCCTGGCATCATCATATAGGTAACAAGCGGCGGACGGAAATCTGACAAAATAGAGTTGATAAATCAAGATTTACAGGAAAAATGTGAACTTATGCCGGCAAAATTAGATCCGTCCCCATTTTTTTAATGCCTGGCGTTCAGCCTTTTATAAAGATCCATTACGGACAAGAGTATTCGCTTTTTCAACAAGGATAGTTGATCTTGCTTTAATAAAGTCATTGAACAACATTTTTCCATCTCCTCCATCGGTCGGGATAAATGACGATTCCAAAATTTGGTCTTTATTCGATTCTGGAATTTTTTGAAAATATGAATCAGGACTGTCATCGCTAATAGATTTGTTGTCGGATGACGCAAGTAAGCAGATATTAGCAATGATGTTTGCCTCGTGGAATCCAATTCCTAAAGTCGATAAATATCCTTTCGGATAAATATGGTGGAATTCCCTTGCGTTGTAGGAGGAGAGAACAGTCCCAAGGTCAACTTCGTTTCCTGTCAAGAATGATCTTGGACGACCTTGAGCCATTAAGCATAGTGCAGCTTTAGCCGCTGTTGAGTTAATGCGCCATGATTTAGTGAACAGCTCCTCGTCGGCAATAAAATCAATAAATTCAAAAGGATTATTGTCTTCTTTTATGGTTTTAATCTTCTTTATGTCTTCCATTACCAACCTGTTTGTGCCTGCCTTGTAACGTTGCGTAAAGGTACAGTGCCAAAACCATTTCTTTATTTGCTCTAGTTGAGAAGCATCGGGTTTTGGAAACAAAGAAAAAAATCTTGTTATCGGAATAAGCATTATCGGAAATGGAAGGAAAACTACATTCCTGATCTTCAACTGCCCTTCAAGAAAATCAACGGCTAAAAAAATTGCAGACTTTAGCAGCTTGACACCTTCGATCAGTTTATCTGGGTCTACATTTACTAAATCATCGGAATCAATAGAATCAATAGTAATTGATGCTATCATCCGCATCAGGAGCGGCTGGTCGATTTGTTCATATCCTTTATCAGCAAGGGTGTCTAACAGCCGCTCTATCTCTTGCCTTAGATCGAACTGATCGGACCACGTCCAAGCCGCCAGCAATTCAATGTTGCTCAATGGGGTACCAGATGAGTTTATTCTTTGAAATACGCTACATACTTCTTTGTTAGTTCGTTCCTTGATTGTTACTACCGGAAACTCGTAGTCTTTGAATCTTTCTGTTACCAAAGCAATTTTCTTACTTTCCTCTTGGGAAAACCCTGGAAGTTGGGATAATAATTTTGCGGTATCCAAAATGTCCCTAAGGAAAATTTTTTTCTTAGCCGCCGCCGCTTTATAATGCATAAATTCGTCGTCTTCAGGGACGTAGCAGATATTAAATCTGTCTGCGAGTTCAGCGTCCGTTGTTCTGTCATCAGAGTGAAACACTCCGTAGAGCGTCGTAAGGCGCTGTTGCCCATCCAGTATGTAGTTAACAGGATAATCCTCGGGGGTTTCCGGAAGAATAAACCCACCCACATTTCGTTCATGCTTCAAAACTTCCTTTGTTGACCATAGCAACAGAGAGCCAACGGGATAGCCACGGTAGATTGAATCAAGTAGGCTGATTATCTGTTCGTCAGACCAAATAAACTGCCTTTGGAAAACCGGAATCTTGATGTTCCCGCGCTCGACGTCAGACAACAGGGTTGCCAGCCTAGGACTGGAAGGTGTGATTTTACTTGTGGTTGCCATTATATTTCTCTCCAAAATCTTGTAGATTCATCATGCAGCCGAACGTCCCGCGATGAGCGGAGTGTGGCGATTCGTCCGCATAAAAACGGGGACAGATCTATTTTTGGCCTCATGGTTTACCGGAGACAAGCTCCCCAGTGCCAATACGGATTGGCCATCAAGCCCAACCATTCCTAAATGGTTGACAGTACCCGCCAGACAAAAAGAATCAATAGAAAATCAACAGGTAGCGCCCTTGTTTCCTCCCGTGAAACGACCCGTGGAACAAGGCCAGCTTGCATGCAACCCGCCCCCAGCCCCGCCCGTTGCCACTTCTATTTGATCAGCCGGCGGCGCATGGTGGTCAGCCCCAGCACCAGAAAGCAGAGGGTGAACGCGGTCAGATAGCCCAGGCTGAGGAGCGGGTTGCTTTCCATCAGCCCCAGGCAGCAGGCGCGGGACAGTTCCACCAAATGATATAGCGGGAAAATCAGGGCTGCGGTCTGCGCCCATTCCGGCAGCCCGGAGACCGGGAAAAAGGTGCCGCTAAAAAGGAACATCGGGGTGATGAAGAGAAAAATCGGCAGGTTGAACATGTCGATTGAGGGCGTGATTCCGGTGAAAAACATGCCCACCGCGCCAAAGGCCAGCCCGCCGACAAAGGCCAGGGGCACAATCAACACCCCCTGGGGGAAATCGACAAATCCGAACAGTCCCAGAACCAGGGCCATCACGGCGGCGGCGGCCGTGGCCTTGGTAGCGCCCCAGACGATCTCGGCCAGGATGATCTCCTCCAGGCTGAGCGGCGTGGTCATCATGCCGTCAAAGGTTTTTTGATAGTACATGCGCACAAAAGAGGCGTATGTGGTCTCGAAAAACGAGTTGTACATGATTGAAATGGCAATCAGGGCCGGGGCCATGAATTGGGTGTAGCCGAGCGCCTTGCCGCCGTAGCTGAGCCCCTGCACCAGGCCTTGGAATCCCAGGCCAAAGGCAAGGA
>JAQUEZ010000356.1 GCA_028684915.1 Desulfobulbus sp. | reverse complement strand
ATAGCATCAAACTCCTTAATGAGTTGGATCATGTCTGCCGTATCGCGGCCAAGGCGGTCGAGCTTTTTCACCAGAATGACATCCCCTTCCTCAACCTTGTGCCGGAGCATCTGGAGGCCTTGGCGGTTTATATGGCTACCGGACACCTTGTCGGTAAAAATACGGCTCGCTTTGACACCCTCAGCACTGAGAACCCTCACTTGGATATCAAGGGATTGTTGACTGGTAGAGACACGAGCATACCCAAAAAGTCTCATGGTCAAAATTGTCTCCTAATTCAATTTGTAGACTTTTCGTCTATTAAATGGTGATTTTACGATTTAATAGACAGTCTAAAGTGCCTCGTTTATGATGTCTACAATTTTATAAATTAGTAGACGCTGAAATCGCTCACGAGTCGTATATTTTTTGATTGGGGAAACTATGCCCGTCGATTTTTTAACCTCGGAACAGAAAGCCAGCTATGGGCAATTCTCCGGGGAACCAAATGAAGTGCAGTTGGCCCGCTACTTTCACCTGGATGAGGCTGACCTTGCCTTTATTATTAATCGGCGCGGTGATCAAAACCGTCTCGGTGTCGCCTTGCAGTTGGGCTGCGTTCGATTTCTGGGAACTTTCCTTTTCGATCTGTCACTGGTTCCGGTCAACACTCAAGGGTTTGTTGCCCGACAGCTTGGCATCACTGATGTTGCGATATTGTCTAACTATGCACAACGGGAGACTACGCGGAGGGAGCACGCTTCTCTGATCCGGAATCAGTATCAATACCGGGAGCTCACGTGGCCGTGGTCGTTCCGGTTGAGCCGCTTACTCTACACACGCAGTTGGATCAGCAACGAAAGGTCAAGCCTGCTATTTGATCTAGCCACCGGATGGTTGATCCAACACAAGATCCTTTTACCCGGTGTTTCCACGTTGATGCGCTTAATTTCTGAGGTGCGCGAACGGGCTACCAATCGCTTATGGCAACGACTGTCAGCGTTGCCGACACCGGTGCAGATCGCTAAGCTTGAGACGTTGCTTCAGGTCCCGGAGGAATCAAGAATTTCCCGCTTTGATCGCTACCGCAAGGGACCGGTGACAATCAGTGGTCCCGCCTTCAATGAAGCGATTGGCCGTTATCAGGAGCTGAAGGCCTTCGGCATGCATGAACTTGATTTTACAGGTATTCCACCTGTGCGTCTTAAAAATATCGCTCGTCACGCTGGTATGATTTCCATGCACAAAATAGCTCGCATGCCGGAGAGTAAGCGAGTTGCCGTTCTAGTTGCCTTCACCAAGGCGTATGAGACTATTGCCTTCGATGAAGCCCTGGACGTGCTGGATTTACTGATTACCGATATCGCCGGTGGGGCCAAAAAGCTGGGCCAGAAAAAGCGACTGCGGACACTGAAGGATTTAGATAAATCCGCGCTGGCCCTGGCAGAGGTTTGTGCCCTGGTACTCAATGAAGGCATGCAGGATGAATTGCTGAAATCGACCATCTTTGCCAGAATGTCGCGTGAAAAACTGGCGGAATCCATTGCCACCGTCTATGAACTGGCTCGCCCCTACGGCGATAATTTTCATGATGAAATGGTGGAGCAGTATGGCCGGGTCAGACGCTTTTTGCCAAAATTATTATATGATATCGAATTCAAAGCAGCTCCGGCGGGCAAGGCGACCCTGGAAGCTCATCGATATCTGGCCGGTCTATCGGAATCGCGTAAGCAGCTACTGGAAAAGGCTCCATTGGACATTGTTTCTAATTCCTGGAAACGCCTGGTGTTCGACAAAGAAGGACGAGTGACCAAGCGAGGCTATATATTATGTTTTCTCGATAAGCTGCAGGACAGCCTGCGTCGCCGTGATGTCTACGTCGAGAACAGTGATCGCTGGGGTGATACGCGAGCCAAGCTGTTACAGGGCCAGGAGTGGCAGACCAACCGAATTCAAGTGTGCCGGGCACTCGGTCATCCATTGAATCCCCAAGAAGCCATTAATGGCCTGGTGCGCCAACTGGATATCACTTACCAACAGGTGGCCGGCAACTTCGAAGACAAGGCGGTTGAGCTGGATCTGTCCGGCAAACGGCCCACGTTAACCATTACGCCTTTTGACAAATTGGATGAGCCACCTAGCCTTACCTTGCTCTCGCAACAGGTTGATGCCTTGCTGCCCAGCGTAGATCTTACGGAGCTGCTGCTGGAGATTCATGCTCATACCGGCTTTGCTGACGAATTTACCCATGTCAGTGAAGCCAATGCCCGCGCCGAGGACCTGACTGTCAGCGTCTGCGCAGTACTGTTGGCGGATGCCTGCAACATTGGCTTGGAGCCGCTGATCAAACACCAAGTGCCCGCGTTAACCCGGCACCGTCTGAATTGGACTAAACAGAATTACCTGCGCGCCGAAACGCTGGTGAAAGCTAACGCCAGACTGGTGGACTACCAATCCACCCTATCCCTGGCTAGGAAGTGGGGCGGCGGCGAGGTTGCTTCCGCAGATGGTATGCGGTTTGTCACACCCATCCGCACCATCAATGCCGGACCGAATCGAAAATACTTCGGTTCAAACCGCGGCATTACCTGGTACAATTTTGTCTCGGATCAGTACTCCGGCTTTCATGGCATTGTTGTCCCTGGAACACTGCGCGATTCTATTTTTGTACTGGAGGGTCTGCTGGAGCAGCAAACCGGTCTGACCCCGGTGGAGATAATGACCGATACCGCCGGTGCCAGCGACATGGTGTTTGGCTTGTTCTGGCTACTGGGCTATCAGTTTTCACCGCGCCTGGCTGACGCCGGTGAATCCGTATTCTGGCGCGTGGACAAGAGCGCCAACTATGGCATATTGGATGAGTTGGCACGCAGTTGCGTCCATATGCTCAAGATCGAGCAGCATTGGGACGACATGATGCGCATTGCCGGTTCACTCAAGCTGGGTACCGTGCAGGCCTCCGAGCTGATCCGATCACTACTGAAAAGTGATCGTCCTTCCAGCCTGGCACAAGCCATTATTGAAGCAGGCCGGATTAACAAAACCCTGTACCTGCTGAACTACGTGGACGATGAGGACTACCGTCGCCGAATTTTGACCCAGTTGAATCGTGGCGAAGGCCGTCATGCAGTCGCCCGGGCCATTTGCCACGGTCAGCGCGGCGAAATCAGAAAACGGTACAAGGAGGGCCAGGAAGATCAACTTGGAGCTCTAGGTTTGGTGACCAACGCGCTGGTGCTGTGGAACACAATCTACATGCAGGCCGCCCTGGGTCACCTGAGAGAACAGGGCGAGGATGTGAAAGAAGAGGACAAGGTCAGGCTATCTCCCCTCGGCCATAAACACGTGAATATGTTGGGCCATTACTCCTTTACCCTGGCGGAACAGGTGCTGAATGGCCAACTCAGGCCGTTGAAGCAGCCGTCTGAGCGGGATGAATGGTCTTAGCATACGTTTTCGTATGCTGTTGGACTTCAGACCCCCAATTATCACAGATTTACCCACAGATTCTGCGACGAGGCAAAGGATCAAATGATATGAATAACTGTCGGATGCTCCCTATCGGGGGATGGGCCAAAATAGCCTAATTTTTATAAAGAAATTTGACTGAGCCCCATCACTGTGATTTAATCTTTATAAGACAGCAGAGCTCTCCCCCATGGGGAAGTTGATATTTGTTTTAAGTTAACGAACATTTTGCAGTGAGTTAACTGTATCAATTTTAACAATAAAAATGAATTTTGAGAAGAAAAGAGCATTTTAATGAACATGAAAAACATGATGTTGGGAACAAAAATGGGCCTCGGTTTTGCTATTCCACTTACAATAATGATGATCGTTTTAGCAGTTGTTTATGCAAGGATCACTATCATGGAAAAAAATGCCTTATTAGTTAAAGAAGAGAGCATGGTATTTATGGGAGTAGCTCGGCAAATGAAACTTGATGTTGTGCAAATACAGCAATGGTTATCCGATATTTCGGCCACGCGAGGACAGGATGGGCTTAATGACGGTTTTGACCAAGCCCAAAAAAGCTATGACTCGTTTATGTCTGGAGTGGCTAAATTCAAGAGCATGTATCAGAAAGAGAACTTTGCTGATGGGTTAGAGCAAGTTGCAGAAGTCGAAAAAGCCCTTGTCGTTTACCACAAAACAGGTAAGGAAATGGCCAAGGCGTATATTGATGGTGGTCCTGAATCAGGTAATAAGCTCATGGCATCTTTTGATGAGGCTTCTGAGAATATGACCAAAATTCTCACACCATTCGTTGAGAGCCAGGAAGCTGAACTTGCAGAAGCGATGTCTTCAATTGTTTCTTCTGCGGACAGTATACGCAGTTTTGCATTAGTTGCTGGCCTCTTTACATTTATTGCGGGGGTAATGATTGCTTACCTCATAACCCGATCTATCACCGGACCAGTTCAAAAGATAGTAGATTATATCGACAAGGTCGCTAAGAGAGATTTTACCTCCACCCTTATAATTGACCAAAAGGATGAAGTTGGCAAGATGTCAATGGCACTCAGCAATACAGTTTCCGAACTTGGCGGCATGATCAAAGATATTATCACCGGAGTGAATACCTTGTCCTCATCATCCACAGAGTTAGCAGCCATATCCACGCAACTTTCATCAACCTCAGCCAGCGCATCAGAGCGCGCGAACAATGTTGCATCCGCCTCCGAGGAAATGAGTGTCAATATGAGCTCTGTTTCAGCGGCAATGGAACAGTCAGCCAGTAATGTCGGCATGGTTGCAACTGCAGCTGAAGAGATGTCTACCACCGTTAGAGAAATTGCTGAGAATGCGTCAAAAGCCAAAACTATTTCTGAGAATGCGGTGGTCCAGTCACAAGAGAGCGCCAGAAAAGTAACCGAGCTGGGTGCTGCTGCGAATAAAATTGGTAAGATTACGGAGGTCATAACAGAGATTTCAGAACAGACAAATTTACTTGCACTCAATGCGACTATTGAGGCTGCAAGAGCTGGAGAAGCTGGGAAAGGCTTTGCAGTCGTAGCAAACGAAATCAAAGAACTCGCCAAACAAACAGCAGCAGCTACTGTTGACATCAAAGTTCAAATAGAAGGAATGCAGGGCACGACCAATTCAACCATTTCCGACATTAAAACCATTTCAGAAGTTATTAATGAAATTAATTATTTTATTACGACTATAGCAACGGCTGTTGAACAACAATCGGCTGCCACTTTAGAAATATCAGAAAATGTATCCCAAGCTGCTGCAGGTATAATTGAAGTGAATGA
>JAQUEZ010000355.1 GCA_028684915.1 Desulfobulbus sp. | reverse complement strand
AGGCGGCGCCCTGGTATTCAGTCTCTTGCTGGGACTTGTGGTTGCGGCATATTACTGGACAAACATATCACGTACCCTCGTGTTCTGGGCGGCATTTATTCTCACGCGCCCTCTTGGAGCCGTGGTCGGAGATCTTCTTGATAAACCACTCAGTGCTGGTGGGCTGGCATTAAGCCGCTATTCTGCTTCGGTTGCTCTTTTTGCATTTATGCTGACTTGTATTTTATTGTTCAAACAGAGGGCAGCAGAAAAGGCGCATTGAAGCGAATTGGCCAAGGGAGGGGATAAATGCGCGTTTTGTTGGTTGAAGACGACCCCATGATCGGAGAAGCTGTCAAAGGAGCACTCAAAGATGCGTCCTATGCAACTGATTGGGTAAAGAACGGGCAAACCGCGCTCGACACGCTCGCTTGCCAGAACTACGACATCATCCTGCTTGACCTCGGTTTACCGGGCAAGGATGGGGTGGAAGTGCTGAAAGTGATCCGTGCAAAAGACAATCCTGTGCCTCTGCTCATCATTACCGCACGGGATGGGCTGGATGATCGAATTCGCGGGTTGGACGGCGGAGCTGACGACTATGTTCCCAAGCCTTTCGAGATGACAGAGTTACTTGCCCGCATGCGTGCCGTACTGCGGCGCAAGGGTGGCATTGCGACTTCTTTCTTAACCAATGGCATAGTTTCACTTGATCCGGCAACGCGGGAAGCAACGGCCAATACTGGCGAGCCGATGCAACTTTCCAACAGAGAATTCGCTTTGTTGCAAGCCTTGCTTGTTCGTCCCGGCGCGATTCTTTCCCGTAGCGATTTGGAAGATCGGATTTATGGATGGGGCGAAGAAGTAGAAAGCAATGCCGTTGATTTCCTGATTCACGCACTGCGCAAAAAACTAGGAAGCGAGGTTATTAAAAATGTCAGGGGGGTAGGATGGATGGTTTCAAAAAACGGGTAAAAAACTCGCTTCAAATCAGACTTTCTTTCTGGCTGTCGTTGGCGATTTTGAGTGTTGCGTTGCTTGCCGGAATATTTGCTTTTTTCTCGGCGTTCAATGAGGCGTATGAGTTGCAGGATGATGTGCTACGCCAGGTCGCGATGTTGTTTGACCGGCATGGCTTGACAGTGACACAAGGAGGCAATTTAAGCACGGGTGCAGACAGCGATCCAGAATCACATGTTTTTGTACAGCTACTCTCTCCGAACCCGCCAAGCACTCCAAAAAACGATTCCAACTCAACGTTGGCATTGCCTCACAACCTCCGTGATGGCCTGCAAACTGTCCGTGCCAATCATGAAACATATCGTGTCCTGGTCAGAACTATCGGCAATGGAGAACGCTTAGCCGTGGCTCAAGAAACAGCCGTTCGTGACGAAATCGCAATGAATAGCTCGCTACGCACCCTCATGCCGTTCCTGGTACTGGTGCCGATTCTGCTGCTTGTCATGGCCTATCTCATCCGCAAAATCTTTCAACCGATTGCCGCCCTCTCCATCGAAATCGATCAACGCAGCGAGCAGGAACTTCATCCGATTGCCCCCGAACCATTTCCGGCTGAAATTCGACCGTTCATAGGCGCAATCAACCGACTGTTCAAGCGTGTAGAACAGGCAATGGCCGCTCAGCGGCGCTTCATTGCCGATGCAGCCCATGAACTACGTTCTCCACTGACTGCGATGTCATTACAAGCCGAACGGCTTGGAGATGCCGAGATGTCTGCCAACGCACACGAACGGCTCCATACATTACGTCAAGGCATTGAACGTGGAAGAACATTGTTAGATCAAATGTTGGCAATGGCACGAGCACAATCCTCGGGAATCGCGTCCAACACCACCGTGTCTGTACAGCAGGTCTATCGGCGAGTGCTGGAAGATTTGATGCCTTTGGCTGAGGCGAAGGGCATTGATATTGGTGTCGTGAGTGATTCAGATGTTCACCTTTCCACCAACGAGATTGATTTGACAACCCTGGTCAAAAATCTTGTGGACAACGCCATCCGCTATACTCCAACTGGCGGACGTGTCGATTTGTCGGTTTTAGCGACGAATGAGGGGACAACGCTGTTGGTTGAAGATAACGGGCCCGGCATCCCAGAGGCAGAACGGGCGCGGGTGTTTGATCCGTTTTATCGTGTCTTAGGGAGCGATGAAGTTGGTTCAGGTCTCGGCTTGTCTATCGTCCAGACTATTTCTACCCGAATTGGTGCAAAAGTCAGTCTTGGCTATGCCAACGACCAATCAAAGTCTGGCCTACGCGTTATGGTGATTTTCCCTTTGAAGGTAAGTGATGATTGAATAATCCTGCAGTGTTCAGGACATATAGACAGGACTCTTCTTTTCTCATGGAGGTGCCTATAAACGTCTGGACAACCTTTTGTATAAATCGGAAACATATCGACCAGAGGGCAGGAGAAAATAGCCGTAAAATTTCAAGTAGAAAGAATGCAGCCATGCCGGAATCAATGGGCTTTCTTTATTTACTCGCCAAAGAACGTAAACAGCTAAAAGCGAGAAGAGAATATTTGCCAACCAACCACCTAAAATGGTGGGAATTATTCCACGCTCGCTCAACATGTCAGCCGTAGCGACGGTAATATGGTAGAGTACAAAAATAGCTAATCCTAGAGGGATTCCCACAGCCCTTCTACCCGGAGAAGCTTGGAGTCCCAACGCCACGCCTATCAGGCTAAGGATGAGGCAGCCGACCGGCAGAGAAAGACGGTGGTGGTACTCGGAAAGATACATTTTCATTGCCTGAGAGTTGGCCGCTTGCTTTGCGGCGGCCGCGAGCAGCTGATCCAGGCTCATGGTCTCCCGACTCTGGCTAGTGTCGTTTTCCGTGCCGATCTGGGTGGGCAGCTTAAGCGGAAATTGCAACTGATACCGGTTGAAACGAATAACCTGGTTATCTTGGCCCTCGTTGTTATGTATGGTGCCGTCGCTGAGGGTAATTGTTACCAACATCCGTTCCATGTCAATTTGCAGCCACCCGGATTTAGCAACAGTGACCAATGGTTGCATGCGGCCTCGAACATCAGAAACGAAGACTCCGTGCCAATGCTGCTGATCATCAATTTTGTCAACATAGAGGACCAGCCCCCCAAAAACATCGGTGAATTCTTTTTCTTTTAACCCATGATTGATATTCTCTTTGACCAACTGAAACATCAGCTGATTAAATCCCAGTGCCCCTGCCGGAATAAGACGAATAGAAAGCCATCCTGTTAGGCAAGTAAAGATAACAGCAATAAAGATTACAGGTGGTAGCATCTGTTTAAGACTGATCCCGCATGCTTTCAATGCTAAAATTTCTCGATCATTGGCTAGACGTGTGAATCCGACGATCACTCCCGCTAAACCTGCCATGGGGATGATATGGAGCAGCATGCGAGGATAAATGTAGCAAAGAAGACGGATAAAATCTCCTGGTGCCACCCTCAGAGACAGGACCACATCGAGCATAGGGACGAGACGGACGAGAAAAAACACACAGGACAGGATGAGAAAACTGGCGAAGAATGGGGCTAGCAGTTCGTTGGTTATATAACTATAAAGCAAGAACGGTGGCCGAACCCAGCGAAGACCAGCGGGATCAAGTTTACGCGCCCCCTTTACCTTCGTTTGGAGCGTCGAACTAGGACTAGGCTGCATCGTTAAGGATGGACTGCATATTGACATTGATCCGGCACCGATTCCGCCATTCGATGAAAAAGACGAAAATCCCTAATACCAGCCCGGAACAAGGGAGACGAGCAGCATGCATAGGCAAAGTTGTGACAGGGACGGAAAGCAGTTGACATTAGGGTCGCCTCAGAAAACGGAAAACAAAGCACGGCGATGTAAAATTATATCAAGTAATTCAATCTTTTGCCTGCATGACGTTTTCAACCCGTCGTGAACGGTAACGGACATGGTAACAACCATGTAATGGTTATATTTAGTTTCGTAAACGTACAATTGTTCCCGAATTCCGAATCGCCCCCTGTTGCATCACCGCAAATAATGCTCAGTGATGTCGGCGCGTTCATGGCCCATCTCGCGGGAGACCAGGCCGATAGACTGCTCATAGGTCTTGCCGTGCTGCTGGAGTTCCTGGTGCCAATTCTGTGCCCAGGACCAACGCAACCCATGCGTTCCTGGTATTTCTGACCAGAGACATTAGCAGCATTTTTACCCCTTCCCGGTAGGCGCTGGGCGAGACCTCGAACCATCCTTTCTCTACCGCCTGCTCCAATTTAACGTAGGTAGCGGGCGTCACCGCAATCTCTTTCATCTTGCCGCCCTTCCCTTGAATACTGATCATTCCTTTCATCTGGCCGGTCTGCGCATCGGGCCGAAGCCCACGCAACTGATCCCTATGAATGTAGGGCTTCCTTGACCCGTGCGCCGCCTTCCTGCTGAAGAGCAGCCATCAGCCGAAAATTTTCCCCACAACCGCCTCAACCAGTTAGCGTGGTGCGGAATACGCCCGGCTTCCCTCAAACCGATCTAACTCTTTTCCGGTCGCCCTGGCCCCAGAGATCGCCTGAGAGAAACTGTACTCTCGGCCTGTGCCATGCTGCACCGCATAACGGTTCAAAGCGACTTCTAACTTTTCCAGAGCCGCCGCGTGTTGATCAGCGTGGCGTGCGCTATGCCATCCTCGATCTTCGACTCCAAAAAGGGGGTGTACGCCAGAACCCAAGAAATTTCCGACATGAGCGCAAAGTCCGCAATAGCGCAGGTTGACGCCAAACACTTGTTTTCCGTCACAAGTGACCATTGGCTGAAAATAGCGGTCAATGCCGGGTAAAATGTGTGCTAAAAACAGTGTCGGATTGTATAAATGGCCGGAAACTGCGCCCGCAGTGTTTTCCGGCAGAATTTTCGGCGGTTCCGGCTTACAAACCCTTATTGCTCCCGAAACACCCCGATTTGGGCATGCTGCGGTTTACTTGTTTCTTCGATAAGATTGATAATTATCCATAACCTTCGAAACATAGGCTCTGGTTTCTGGGAATTTTGGGATCGCGCCTTTGACATTGCCCGGCCCTGCATTATAGGCAGCCAAACTTAACGCCATATCACCATCATAGCTATCGAGAAGGTATCGCAGATATTTGGTACCGCCAATGATGTTTTCCTGGGGATCAAAAGGATCTGTGACCTGAATTTCCCTGGCCGTTGCCGGCATCAACTGCATCAAACCTTGGGCTCCCTTGGACGAGACAGCTTTGGGGTCGAAGTTCGATTCGGCCTTGATGACAGCTTTAACCAGTAGCGGGTCAACCCCATTTTCCGTAG
>JAQUEZ010000354.1 GCA_028684915.1 Desulfobulbus sp. | reverse complement strand
CTGTACAATCACTAGCAAAAACATTGCTAGTTGTAATTATTAGCGAAATAGTTAAAAATAAGAATAAACGTAATGATTTCATTTGTTTGGCTCCGAAATCTTCTCTTTCGAGACCTGAAGCGATTCAGATCGATTTCCGCTAACCACCTGCGGAAACATATCATCAGCACACTGACACCGGGAATGGTCCTGGAACGGCTGGAAGTCTTGACCGATGCACTGAAACTTGAACATCTGACCGCGCTCTTTGCAGGACCGTTCACAGATGGCGAGATATTCCCGGCAAGATTTGGAGTCCCTTTTTCTCAATGGCGCATCGATTGAGGAAATCCGGGGGACCACGTATTCCTTGGGCACGTTCCCGGTGGGGGCAACGCTAAACGATTCGTTCGGTCCTGCAGGCAGGCCGGGGACTTCTTCCCCGTGGGCCAGGTAGAGGCCGGAACAAAGGAAGGTCACATACAAGCCGGTGGCGTAGAGGAGAATCTTGGTGATGTCGTTCATAGGAGAATCCTCTTCATCAGGCCAAGGAAGAAGCATAGCCCCACAAAGGCAATCAACAGCACATAGCGGCGGATCTTCGGGAACGAGGGCATAATGGTCATTTGGGCGCGTTCCTCAGCATATTTTGAATCAAGTAACCGCAGCCGATCAGGAAGGCGATGCCGACAAAAGGCGCAGCCAATTGGAACAACTCGGAAAAAACAGCGGCAGCGTCGAAGCCATCAGGGAGTTGAATCATTTTTCCCTCCGGAACATGCGAACAAAACGGGAAAAATTGTCATCAATAAAAAACCATTCTATTGAGTGACAGGCAGAAACAAGAATAATTGGCAAAGCAAGAGTGAGGAATCCGAGGGAATATCCTTGAGAAAAACCACGATACTCAGCAAAGAGAAGCGAATTATCACAGAAATCTTTTAATCCTATAGAAAAAAGATGAAATGAAACTGTAATGAACATCCAAAAACTGAGGAAAAAGGATAAAATATATATTGGGCTGTAAGATAACATCACCACTCCATCTTGGAGGCGATCACAAAGGCAATGCCGGTCAATCCGCCGAGGCCAAAGCTCATGATGTCGCCCAGCTGGGAAACGATCTGATTGAGAATTGTGGTCAGTTCTGCAGCGCTCATCCCAAACGTCCTAAGTTGCGGCTGGTTGAAAAGGCGTAGCTGACGACCAAACCGGCAATCCAGCCAACGAGAACCAGGCCAAGGCCCATGCCGTAGGCGATCAAATTTAGGGTCATGGCATTACCTCAATCGTTCACTGTGGGAATTAACCAGGTCGTAGGCTTCATCATCGGACAACCGGTTTTTCATCCGGTCGTTATAGACGGCCTCATCCATGGCGCTTTCCAGGTCGGCGTAACGCTCTTCGGAGAGTTCCACGCCGTCGCGTTGCGAAGTGAATTCATAAATAGGGTCATCGGTGGGATTGTCGGCAGTAATTCTCTTGTTGATCTGGTAGGTACGATAGTTGCCGACAGGATCAGCAAGGAACGAGGCCGCAGACTGGAGCGCGGGGAGCAGGATCAAATCTTTGAGCAGATCAAAGGCCATGAGAATAAACGCGCAGACAACGAGCCCGAGAATCAAGGTCTGCATGTCCTTGATCAGTCCACCGGTGAGGATAGACAGGGCATCTAACAGGTATGTTGTGGGGTCTACTTTCGGCATGGCGTTTCAGTTGAAATTTTCCTTCAATCAAGAAGGCTGAAGAGCTGACGTCTCAGTATCACGGCGAGAAGAGGAGTCATTACAATGCAGAACCCTGCTAAAGGATCAGCCACGGCAGGATGCGCGAGTAACCAAGCAGAAACACATTCAGGGAAAATATCTGTCATGTCCATGATGGATTGATTGATCATCTTGATTCCTTTTCAAGCGTTCAACATGGGGGGAGGGTTGCCCCTCCCCGGTGGTTAAGGTTTATGCGCTTTTGCCAACACGCATAGTCCGCCGGACGTAAGCGTAACCAAGGAACATCAGGCCGATGCCGATAAAGCCGACCATGAGGGTTCCTACGTTGGTGCTGATTCCGGTGATGTCTACTGCGTCGAAAAGTGCTTGCATGGTTTTACTCCTTGAGGATGGGGGTTAGAAAAATCTGGTCATCTGCCGGTGGTACGCATCAGCATGACCAGGCCAAAAATGATGAGCGACAAGCCGAGAATGCCACTTACAGCGGTGAGCATGTCGGCCTGTACGCCATCAAAAAAAGTTGAAGAAATTAAGGAAGTCCAGGTCATTTTGGATTCTCCACTATTGGAAAGAGAGCGTTGCCAATCTGCCGGGCCTGCTCCTGGTCGATGATTCCAGCATCGACGCATTCACAAAGGGCCTGGCCGATTTCTTCATACGTCAGGGAAGGTTCTGGGGGGCCCTCTGCTTCGTGGGGAAATCCAGGAAACCACGCTCCTTGCCGATTCAGCCCGGCACCGGCCGACGCCGGAAGCCGGGCAGCCTCGCCAAGGTTCGGGGAGATCCCGAGCTTTGCTGTGAAGTTGTTGCACTTCACTGATCAAGCCAAAGGTCGTGGGAATAGAAAGTCTTTGTGATCACTTCGCCCGTTTTCTCGTCGGTATATTCTTTATTCCTTGATTTACCGCGAATACTGAAGGTAACCGTGGTTTCTTGACCAGGTTTAGCGAACTGCCCTTGTGATGTAATGACAAGCCAAGGCGGATAACCGTAAGGGTCATTAGAGGGACCAACTATTTTTGTGCGATAGTAAGGCGTTCCGTCCTGCCCTTTGCCGGATAATTGAGACCATTCAACGCGACCAAAAAAAGAGAATGGAGAATTGACCTTTTGTACGGTGGTTGAAGGGGTATCTTTTTCATTCATGGTTTAACTCCTGGATTTTTTTTGAGAGTTGCGGTTTATAAGTTAATTGGAGCAGGTGGTAATTTGCCTAAATGGCGATGAAGCGGTATTCTCATAACTGTCCGCCCCGGCGTGCTGGTGAAGCAGTGCCAACACTGGAGATAGTCTTGATAGTGGCCGTCGGTGGTTTCGACGGTGGTCACTTCAAGCGGTCTGCCGCATTTGTGGCAGATGATCTCGGAGGTGTTGGGGCGGGTTGGGGTTTTCATTCGTCTTTTATTCGTGCCGTTTTTCGTCTTTTGCATCCAGGTACTTGAGTAATAAGCCGACGCAAATGAGAAGGCCGAAGCCTACCCAGATGATGAAGATGCTAAAAGGAGTCATAGGGTCGGAAAGTGTCATTTTGACTCACCCTTGTCATGTTTATCTCTTTGAAATTAAAGTAATTGTTGATTTTTATTCGTCTTTAACGTCCAAGCGCTTGAGCATTTGTTCAAGCTGATTGTTGAGCCTTGGAAAAAGTTGCATATGCAAACGAAGATAAAGACCGAAAAGGCTGGCGTAGATAAGCAGGCCGAGGCCAAGGAAAACGATGAAGAGACCAAAAAGAGTCACAGAGTCGGAAAATGTCATTTTGAATTATCCTTGACGTTTAAGCGTTGATGGAATCAGAGATTGCCTCTTTAACCTCGTCAATATCGGAGTAATAGCCGTTTCTAAGGCAGAGGTCGAAAATCATCATGTGAAGGGTAGAATTACTCATATTTTCAACTACTTCACCGAAGGTCGATTCTATCCATTCCATGGCTTCATGAGGGAAAAGAACGTCTTCCATAGAAGCGGCACGGGTAAGAAGTTGTTGGTATTTTCGTGATTTCCTGTAGCTCTTCATGGTTGGCTCTTTGGGTGGTTTTCGTGTTTTAGTAGCTGTGTGGTAAAATGTAATAAATCAATCAAAATTTCTATCGATAAATACTGTTTACGATAGAATAATCTATCAGTCAAGAAAATAATGAAAGAAATTTCTATCGAAAATAATTTTGAAGATGTTTGGCAGAGAGTTAGCAAAGAAACAGGAACTAAAAGCTTAAGGCAATTAGCTGTTATTATTGACAAAACTCAGCCGACAATATCAGCAGCAAAGGCAAAAGGGGAATTTCCACCAGGATGGGCTTATCGAATAGGAATAAGATTTGAGTTGCTAACTGAATGGATAATGACCGGGAAAGGGCCAAAACGAATTAAAGATGCAGCTAAATATAGAAAATTTGAAATTTTCACCCAGGCCGAGGAATGGTTAAATGAGGAAATTAAAAAGAATCCTAAAAAAGAAGCATGGTTCGAAGTTGAATTCGAAGAACATTTTGATGGATTTAAAAAATGGAAGGAAGAAAAGGAAGAAGAAAAAACAGGAAAAGCCTATACTTCGGATCGTAAAGTAGCGTGAAGTAATAATTATTAAAAGAGTAATTATTTCAAAGTGTTACAAGGTGGTATGAAAAAATGAGGTCTTAAAATGAGAAGAAACCAGAGTCCTTTAGAAGATTTTACCGATATCATGTCAAGATTGCCATGGTGGTTAAATATCATTTTAGCTTTTATCTCGTATGCAATAATTCACAAAGTAGCCATGCATTTCTATGACCCTGCACCGCAAGCCCTAGATGTTGGAAAAATGGGAGAATACGCAGTCAGTAAAATGTTACCGGCCATAGCATTATTCGGACAATTCGTTATGCCTTTTGCGTTCATTCTTGCAGGATTCGGAGGGGTTGTAAGAAAATTCAGAAGAACGAAGGAATACAAAGAACTTCTTTTTTACATAGGATTTGTGGCTATTCTCTTTGGAACAATCGTTGCTCAAAGTGGCGGGGTGCATAAATCAATGATGGACAGGGTTCAAGAACCCAAAAAACAGGAAATCAGCCAGGAAAACGAAGAAAAAATTTACACTTGGCTTAACGAAAACGGACAGACGGTCTACTCCAACCACCCTCGAAAATAATTAGAAAGGATAATAAGGGGATTTCTAAGCTATTAAATCTGATGGAGCAACGGCAAATAACAGGGGGCAGACCACGTTTTATTTTGACGGTATCCCGCTTGTATCCCGGTATACCCGGAAGGCCTTGAGCTGATAGGGTGGCAGCGGGTTTAACTCCCGGTTTCAATAAATTGGAACTATCTTGACCGGTTTAAAAAACAAAACAGCATTTTCGATCTTGATTGTCCTATCGCTTTTGATCTTTGTTTTTCAACTTTGTCTTATTCATGAATCTAACCACGGGCATTGTTTTAATACACCGAAATTACATAAATATTTAACATGCACGACAGTTGAATATCTTACGTAAAAATTGGCCTAACGAATAAGGTTAGATTTTGAGAGCGCAGCGAACCAAAATCTGAACCGTTTGTTGGACAAGCCCGGTGGGCCTCTATAGAAAAGAGCTTTTTGGTGCCGAGGGATTGAATCAGGCGGTGGGGT
>JAQUEZ010000091.1 GCA_028684915.1 Desulfobulbus sp. | reverse complement strand
CAGCGGATGTGGCCGCTGAGACCTGGCGACGCAAGCGGGAGGATCCACGGAATCCTGGCGGCTACCTCCAGGCTCTGTGCACCTCCCTGGTGGTGCCGGAATGGTACGTGCCCTTTGCAGAACGGCAGAAACGAGCCAAGGCCTTGTACCAGCAGAAAGAGGCCATTGCTTCGCAGCAAAAAACAATCAAGGCCCAGGAAGAGGCGGCGAGTGCCGAGCGAGATGCTCTGTGGAACGGACTTGCCGAGGAAGAGCGGGAGCACTTTCGCTCACTGGCCCTGGCTGACTTGCCGGTAGGCGTGAATGCGGCTGCCGGTGTGGTCCAGATTCTGGCCAAGATCAAGGCCTGGAATGCCCGGGAGGTCAGCGACTGCTCCTGAGAGTGTGGCAACCGTGCCCTGCACGGCTGCATTGCACCAGACGCGAAAATCCCTGGTGGTTGCAGCGCTGACAAACTGGAGACTGTTTGTCACCTGCTGCAAACCACTGTCAATTTCGATGCCCGGATTTCCGCGCTGTGTCAGCTGGCGCCGACACAGCGCGGAACCCGCACCCCAGCGCCGCTTTGCCGCGCCGGGCGCGACAAAGCTTGGAGGACGAAACATGGAGACACCTGAGGAGACATTTGATGCGCAGGCCGAGGTCGCACGCATTCGCAGCCGCCGGGCAGTGGCCAGGCGGAAACACTACCGCAAAAGCCGGCTGGACCGCTACCGGACCGAACTGGTGGCCATGCGGCGGGCCGGCGCTTCCTGTGCGGATCTGGCCGAGTGGCTGCGTATCCATCGCTGCCGGATCCACCGCAGCTCGATTGACCGCTATCTGAAACGTTTGCCGGAGTTGCACCATGCCGAGTTTTCGTTCGTCGAAGGCCCAGGCTGAACATGCAGTCTCCCGCAAAATTGCCCTGGGGACCGGCAGGCATGATCACCAGAACGATGGCCGTATTCACAGTCTGGGCACGGCTCGGGGTTATGAGCAGGCCCTCAAGGGCTTTGCCGACTATCTTCGCCAGCATCGACTGGGAGATCTGCACAGCGCAACCGAACAGGTGGCCCGGCAGTATCTGGCCGAGCGCTCGCAAGTGGTTGGGCAGAAGACCCTCGATCTGGACCGCCAGGCGATCCAGATTCATCTGGGTCAGAAGTTGGAGATCGTCTGCAGCAGCAAAGAGAGCACCCTTGCTACTCGCAGCTACACCCCTGCCCAGGTGGAGCGGATTGCGCAAGCCCAGAGCGAGGCCAACAGCCTGGCCACCCGGTTGGCCTATCATGCCGGGTTGCGGGCGCATGAGCTGCTTACCCTACGGCCGGCCGGTGAACGGGCAGCCTCCGGCCATCGTCAGTGGAGTGCGGAACGGTTCAGCGGCCGGGATGGTGATCGCTACACCGTTGTCGGCAAAGGTGGATTGGTGCGCGAGGTGATGCTGTCCCGGGAGTTGGCCACGGCCTTGGAAGCCAGGCGGTTGGAGGAAACCCGTCTGGTGATCGACCGGGGGGTGCACTACCGCCAGCACTACGACATCGGCGGCGGCCGGGCCTGGAGTCAGAGTTTTTCATCGGCCAGCAATCGGGAGTTGGGCTTTTCCAACGGTGCTCATGGGCTGCGCCATAGTTATGCCCAGGAGCGGATAGGCGAGTTGCAACAACAAGGGATGCGGTATGACCAGGCCAAGGCAACGGTGGCCCAGGAGGTCGGCCATTTTGACAAGGACACCACTGAGGCCTATCTGCGATGAAAAAAGGATGGTGTAGCTTTTGGTTTCTTTTCGGTTTCTTGCCCCTGTTGGTTGTTCTTTGGCTGGCCTGGGTGTTGCCCGGTTGGGGTTTCTTCCGCTTGGATACGGACCCGTTCTCTCTCCCCCAGGACGGGATGGTGCTGGTGGAACGCAGGGCGGGCAAGGTGGTAGGCAGTTTTGCCCTCTCTTCCCATAGCATCGGCTGGCAGGCCTTATGGGAGCTGTGGCCGCTGATGCTGCTCTGCGTCCTGGCCGGATATTCCTTGGGGGTTGAGTATCACTGGCTGTATCGCCTGCTGGATGGCGAGCATCCGCCAGCAAAAGAAGTGACTCCAGAGGAGATAAAGCTCCGGGAGCTGGCTGAAAGTCTGCGCAACAATCAGCAGATACAGGAAGTTGAGATAAAGAACCTGCGAAAATTGCTCCAACAAGCCCGGAAAGAATCCTTTGACCAAATGATGAAGAGCGGTGAGCGCGGCAAACAGATTGCGATACTTGAGCGCAAGGTCGACTCCCAGCAGCGGGAGCTGTTCAACGCCAGGGCCAAGATGAAGCGGCTTATGGGAAAACAACGAAGAAAACCGGTTGACCAGCCCCCCTGGCCCGAATACAGTGATGATATTGGAGTGCACCGTGGCGCTTTGTCTGACGACACACGGATCGGCCCGTAGAGCCGGACCTCTTATTTGGCAGATCTGCACAACTGACCTGATCGGCGCAGAGGCGCACAGGCCAGCAGCGGCGAACAGTCCCACGCTGAACTCTTGGGGGCGAATCGGGAAGGTGACTTCTCGCGGTGGTTCAGATTATAACCATCGGCCACGGCATCAACTGACCGTTTGGCAATCTAACGCGACGCGGACATTGAGAAAGAAGTGAAAGGCCTCCCCGGTAGTGGAGGCCTTTTGTGTTTGTAGCGCATTAAAAGGCGAGCTTGCCCAGGTAGCATGGCTGTGGCAAAGCCGCAAGGCCATGCCCTGCGGGTGCTCGCTCACTCGCAGCCTTGCCCCTTTCCCCCAGCCACGCTCCACCTCCAGGTGGCGAAGGCGGAGACGCGCTCTGCCTCCGGCGGGGCTCAGGCTGAAAGGCTGAACTTTTTAATAGAATCTGGCGAATCGTCGCGTCTTCTTTTTTGCTGCAACGGGCAGGCAATCATCAGGTGTTAACTCTGTACAATATCGCCTGTTTGGTATACCATGGCGAAATTTGATAACTGACCGGAAAGAATAGGCATCCCTCTCTCATCCAACTCTTCGCTTCCCCTGCTCTTGATGGGGAACGATAGATTCTTTCCTCGCCCTTGCACTGGCAACTGACTGTATGGCCCTGAAAAAATCTGAACTTTATTCCTCGCTCTGGCAATCCTGTGATGAACTGCGCGGCGGCATGGATGCCAGCCAGTACAAGGACTATGTGCTGGTGCTGCTGTTCGTCAAATACGTCAGCGACAAATACGCCGGCGTGCCTTATGCGCCGATTACCATTCCCGACGGCGCCAGCTTCCAGGACATGGTCGCCCTCAAGGGCAAGCCCGACATCGGCGATCAGATTAATAAAAAAATCATCGGACCGCTGGCCAATGCCAACAAACTCTCCGACATGCCGGATTTTAACGATCCGAGCAAGTTGGGCAGCGGCGCGGAGATGGTGGAACGTCTCACCAACCTGATCGCCATTTTTGAACACAAGGGGCTTGATTTCAGCAAGAACCGCGCCGAGGGTGACGACATCCTCGGCGATGCCTATGAATACCTGATGCGCCATTTCGCCACCGAGAGCGGCAAGAGCAAGGGACAGTTCTACACCCCTGCCGAGGTCAGCCGCATCATGGCCCAGATTATCGGCATCGGTGAGGCGCAGACCACCAACACCACCACCGTCTACGACCCGACCTGCGGTTCGGGGTCGTTGCTCCTCAAAGTGGGCGATGCCGCCCGCGCCCAGGTGACGCTCTACGGCCAGGAGAAGGACGCCGCCACCTCCGGCCTGGCGCGGATGAACATGATCCTGCACAACAACCCCACAGCCCTGATCAAACAGGGCAATACCCTGGCCAACCCACTGTTCACCAGCGACGACGGCCAACTCAAGACCTTCGACTATGTGGTCGCCAATCCGCCGTTCAGCGACAAACGCTGGAGCACCGGTATCGACCCGCAGAACGACCCACACGAGCGCTTCAAATATTTCGGCACCCCGCCTGCCAAGCAAGGCGACTACGCCTACCTGCTGCACATTGTCCGCTCGCTGAAAAGTACGGGCAAAGGGGCCTGCATCCTGCCGCACGGCGTCCTCTTTCGCGGCAACGCCGAGGCCGACATCCGCCGCAACCTCATCCGCCGGGGCTACATCAAGGGCATCATCGGCCTGCCGGCCAACCTGTTCTACGGCACCGGCATCCCGGCCTGCATCATTGTCATCGACAAGGAGAACGCCCACAGCCGCAAGGGTATTTTCATGATCGACGCCAGCCGAGGCTTTCTCAAGGACGGCAACAAGAACCGACTGCGCGACTGCGATATCCACCAGATCGTCGATGTGTTCACCAAGCGACTGGAGCTCCCTAAATACTCGCGCCTGGTGGGTGTCGATGAGATCGAGCAGAACGAGTTCAACCTCAATATCCCGCGCTATATCGACAGCCAGCAGGCCGAGGATATCCAGGACATCGAAGGCCACCTCAAGGGTGGTATCCCCAGCGCTGACGTGGACGGCTTGCAGCCGTATTGGCAGGTGTGCCCGCAACTGCGCCAGACCCTTTTCACCCCCAACCGGCCCGGCTACCTGGATCTGGCCGTCGCCAAGCAGTCGATCAAGCCCACCATTTATGAGCATCCTGAGTTTGTCGCCTTCATTGAGCGCATGAACAGGTTGTTTGCCGATTGGAAAGCGCGCAGCGCGGCCACCCTCAAGAGCTTGCAGGCCGGTTGCCACCCGCGCAGCGTCATTACCGAACTCGCCGAAGACCTGCTGGCCCACTACGCCGACAAACCGCTGATCGACAAATACGATGTCTACCAGCACCTGATGGACTACTGGGCCGCGACCATGCAGGACGATTGCTACCTGATCGCTGCCGATGGCTGGCAGGCGGCAACCTATCGCATTGTGGAAAAGGACAAAAAGGGTAAGGAGAAGGACAAGGGCTGGGCCTGCGACCTGGTGCCCAAGCCGCTGATTGTCGATCGATATTTCCCCGCCCAGCAGGCGGCCATCCGCGAACAAGAGGCCGCCCTGGAAAGCCTGGCCGCCCAGATGGCCGAACTGGAGGAGGAGCACGGCGGCGAGGAAGGGGCCTTTGCCGAACTGGACAAGGTGAACAAGGCGGGCGTTGCCGCCCGGCTCAAAGCCATCAAGGGCGACAGGTCGGCCCAAGATGAGGCGGCGGTCCTCAACGCCTGGCTGACGCTCTGCAACCAGGAGGCCCTGCTCAAGAAAAGCCTCAAAGAAGCCGAGGCAGCTCTCGATGCCCTGGCCTATGGACAGTACCCCCGGCTGAGCGAGAGCGAGATCAAGACCCTGGTGGTGGACGACAAATGGCTCACCGTCATCGCCTCCGCCATCCATGGCGAGATGGACCGCATCAGCCAGGCGCTTACCCAGCGGGTGAAGGAGTTGGCCGAGCGCTACGAAACCCCGCTGCCGCAGGCGGCCAGCCGGGTGGCCGAGCTGGAGGAGAAGGTGAATGCCCACTTGAAAAGGATGGGATTCTCATGGAACTGACCAGAACGGATGACTATCAGAACCTGCTGGAGCAAATCTCCGAAACCTACACCCAGGGTCGAATCGGTGCGATGCAGGCCGTCAACGCCCGCCTCATTGCGACCTATTGGCAGGTTGGACGGCATATTGTCGAGTTTGAGCAACACGGCAAGATCAGAGCCGATTATGGCAAAGCGCTGCTCACGGGCCTGGCGAAAGATCTGAGCCTGCGCCACGGCAAGGGGTTCAGCCGCAGCAATCTTATCCGCGTGCGCCAGTTTTACCTGACCTATCCAAAAGGTGCGACGCTGTCGCACCTTTTGAGCTGGTCGCACATTGTCGAGCTGTTGAAAATTGATGACGAGCTGGAGCGAGGCTTCTATGAGCAGCAGTGCGCACATGAACGCTGGACGGTGCGCGAGCTGATACGCCAAAAGGAAAGCGCCCTTTTCCTGCGGCTGGCGGCCAGCAAAGACAAGGCAGGTATCCTCCAACTCGCCGCGCAGGGGCAGATTGTCGAGCAGCCCGCTGATCTGCTGCGCGAGCCATATGTGTTTGAGTTCATTAAAATTTCAGAGCCGTATACCGTTTCGGAAACCCATCTGGAAACAGTGCTGTGCGATCATCTCCAGCAATTCCTGCTGGAATTGGGCAAGGGCTTCACCTTTGTTGGCCGACAATACCGGGTGACCATCAACAACACCCACTACAGGGTTGATCTGGTTTTTTACCACCGCATCCTGCGCTGTTTTGTGCTGATCGACCTCAAGATCAACGAGGTGCAGCATCAGGACATCGGCCAGATGAATATGTATCTGGGCTACTTTGCCAACGAGGAAAACATCGAAGGCGACAACCCGCCCATCGGCATCATCCTCACCAAAAACAAGGATGAGCTGCTGGTGGAATACGCCACCTATCAAATGAACAGCCAGTTGTTCGTGCAGAAATATCAGTTGTATCTGCCCGACCGCGAGCAGTTGCGCCATGAGCTGGAGCTAACCTTACGCGAGGCCGGGCAATGAAGGGCATTCCGGCGGGATACAAGCAGACCGAGGTCGGGGTGATTCCGGAGGATTGGGAGATTTTAAACCTCGAATCAATTACCGATCCCAAAAGATCCATTTCATACGGCATTGTTCAGACCGGTCCGAACATTCAGAATGGTATTAGGTGCCTGCGTGTCGTTGATATTGAAGATGGCAAGATCAACTCAGGAGACATGATTACAACGTCGAAGACAATTAGCGACTCATACAAAAGAACAATCCTACAAGCGGAAGATCTGGTTATGCCGCTCAGAGGGAAAGTAGGTGATATTGCGATTGTTAACGATGAGTTATCGGGCTGTAATCTGACGAGAGGCGTGGCACTGATTGCAGTGAGGCCGGATTGGAGCGCACGTTATTGCCGGCAATATATTTCGTCATCGTCTACGAGGAATCGTCTGGAGCAGTCAATGAACGGCTCCGCGTTGCAGGAAATTCCTATCGCTTCTTTGCGTTCCTTCAAGATAGCCCTCCCGCCCACCAAAGCCGAACAAGAAGCTATTGCCGAGGTGTTGAGCGATACGGATGGACTCATCGAATCCCTGGAGCAACTCATCGCCAAGAAACGGTACCTCAGACAAGGCGTCATGCAGGAATTGCTCACCGGAAAAAAGCGCCTGCCGGGGTTTCGTGGGGAGTGGTCAACAGTTTGCATGAGGGATATTCTTGTGCAGAACGCGACTTACGGCATTGTGACGGCTGGCACATTTGTTCAAAACGGCACCAAAATGCTGAGGGGAGGGGACATTGTTGATGGCCGCGTCAGCTTGGACCTGCCAATGGTCTCGCGTGAAAAAGCCCTCGAATATACCAGAACAACTCTTATGAAGGACGATGTTGTAATATCGTTAGTTGGTTATCCGGGAGCAACAGCTAAAATTCCTAACGAACTTATTGGGGCTAATATTTCACGTGCTGTTGGCCTTCTTCGGCTGAATGGCAAAGTCTCTCCAGACTATCTTGTATGCCTTCTTAACTCAACCGATGGAAGGAGAATGGTGCTGGCTCCAAGTGCAGGTTCGGCACAGCTCGTCGTTAATCTTGCGGCGTTAAATAGACTTGAATTTTCCGTTCCAGAGCATGAAGAACAAACCGCCATAGCCGCCATCCTCTCCGCCATGGACGCCGAAATCGCGGCCCTGGAAACCAAGCTCGCTAAGACCCGCCAGCTCAAGCAGGGCATGATGCACAACCTGCTCACCGGGAGGATTCGCCTGCTATGAAAAAGCGATGACTCTTCATCAGCAGTGTGCAAAAGGATTTCGAAGGAGAGCGGCTAGCCCTGCGGGACTCTCTCCATGCCTATCCCAAGTTCCAGCAATGGAGCCTACAGGGTGGGGGGAACGGTTGGGCGAAAAGTTGGGTAAAAGGTTGGGTAAAACCGGCGCCAGCTCACTCAAGGCATGACGCATAAATTTCTGAGTGGCAAAATCCGTTTGTTCGGCAATAGTATTGAATTGATAGAATGAACCTCCAGCCAGGGAGAACACCATGCAGGCACTAGATGAAAAAGCGATGACTTATCTCGAAGCGCGCATTCCGGAGTTGGCCGAAGGTGCTGTCAAACAGGCCTACTGCAAACATCTGGCCGCCGGCTGGACGGTGGTGGAGGCGGTGCATGGCCAGCTCATAGAATTCTTCCCCGATGGGACCTCCCGAGTGATCAAACCCCTGGCGGCTCCGACGCCAGTTGTTCCGGGACAGCGGCGGGTACGGGTGAAACGATGAACCCCACGATTGTCCGCATGCGCATGTTTGTCGGGCCCAATGGTTCGGGAACATGGGACAAATTTGCTTCCTCGGAAAAGAAGGCATGATGAGCGACATCGGCCAGCCGGAACGCGCTACCCAGGAACGGGTCATCGCCCTGTTCCGGGACGAGCTCTGTTATAGGTGTCTCGGCGACTGGACCGATCGGCCCCACAACAGCAACATCGAGGAACCACTGCTCACCGCCTTTTTGAGCGAAAAGTACACTCCGGCCCAGATCAGCAGCGCTCTCCACAAACTGCGCACCGAGGCGGACAACCCCAACCGCAGCCTCTACGATAATAACAAGGCCGTTTACAGCCTGCTGCGCTACGGCGTGCCGGTGAAGATCGAGGCCGGGCAGGTGACCGAGACGGTGCATCTCATCGATTGGCAGGAACCGGCCAACAACGATTTCGCCCTGGCCGAGGAAGTCACTCTGCGCGGTAACCATGAGCGGCGGCCCGACTTGGTGCTGTATGTCAACGGTATAGCCGTCGGGGTGCTGGAACTCAAGAACAGCCGCATCTCCATCGGCGACGGTATCCGCCAGAACATCTCCAACCAGCAGCCCCAGTTCAACGAGTGGTTTTTCAGCACCGTGCAGTTCGTCTTTGCCGGCAATGATTCCGAAGGACTGCGCTATGGGACCATCAAGACTGAAGAAAAGTATTTTCTCACCTGGAAGGAAGACGAGGCCGATAACAGCCGTTTCAAGCTCGATAAATATCTGCTCAAGATCTGCAACAAGCAGCGGCTGATCGAGCTGATGCACGATTTTGTGCTCTTCGACGGCGGCATCAAGAAGCTGCCGCGTGTGCACCAGTATTTCGGCATCAAGGCGGCCCAGGCCCATAGCCAGCGCCGCGAGGGCGGCATCATCTGGCATACCCAGGGCAGCGGCAAGAGCATTGTCATGGTGCTCTTGGCCAAGTGGATTCTGGAGAATCGGCCCCAGGCCCGGGTGGTGATCGTCACTGATCGCGACGAACTGGACAAGCAGATCGAGGCGGTGTTCCTGGCCGCCGATCACCCCATGACCCGCGCTGGAAGCGGCAGCGACCTGATGAGCCTGCTCGGTCAGGCTGCCCCGCGCCTGCTCTGCTCGCTGGTGCATAAGTTCGGCCGCAAGAAGGTGGATGATTTCGAACGGTTCATCCGCGAGCTGGAAGCCCAGCCCTGCCAGGCTATGGGCGAGCTGTTTGTGTTTGTGGACGAATGCCACCGCACCCAGAGCGGCAAGCTGCACCGGACCATGAAGGCGCTGCTGCCCCATGCGGTGTTCATCGGTTTCACCGGCACGCCGCTGTTGAAGCAGGACAAGCAGACCAGCCTGGAGGTCTTCGGCGGCTACATCCACACCTACAAGTTCAGCGAAGGGGTCGAGGACGGGGTGGTGCTCGATCTGGTCTACGAGGCGCGGGACATCGACCAACGCCTGGGTTCGGAAGGCAAGATCGATACCTGGTTCGAGGCCAAGACCAAGGGACTCAACGATTGGCAAAAGGCGGCTCTGCGCGAGCAATGGGGCACCATGCAGAAGGTGCTCAGTTCACGCTCACGCATGGAGCGGGTGGTGGCAGACATCATCTTCGATTTCAGCGTCAAGCCGCGTCTCTCCAACCAACGCGGCAACGCCATCCTGGTGGCCTCCAGCATCTATGAGGCCTGCAAGTATTTCGAGCTCTTTCAGAAGACACCGTTCAAGGGTAAGTGTGCAGTCGTCACCTCCTACAATCCCCAGACCAGAGACATCACCCTGGAGGATACCGGCGCCAACACCGAAACGGACAAGGAGTTCATCTACAACACCTACACCGCCCTGCTGCGCGATGTGCAACCGCAACCGGGCAAATCCAAGACCGAAACCTACGAGGACCAGGCCAAGCAGGTGTTCAAGGAACAGCCCGCCACCATGAAGCTACTGGTGGTGGTGGACAAACTGCTGACCGGTTTCGACGCCCCGAGCTGCACCTATCTCTACATCGACAAGAAAATGCAGGATCACGGCCTGTTCCAGGCCATCTGCCGCGTCAATCGCCTGGATGGAGAGGACAAGGACTTCGGCTATATCGTCGACTACAAGGACCTCTTCAAAAAGGTGGAGAAAGCGGTCGCGGTGTACAGTTCCGAACTGGACCACAGCGCCGGCGGCGTCAATCCCGAGGTGCTGCTGCAAGACCGTTTGGCCAAGGGGTGGGAACGGCTGGAATGGGCGCTGGAAGCCATCGCCATGCTCTGCGAGCCGGTGGCCCCGCCCAAGGGCGAGCTGGAACACATCCGCTATTTCTGCGGCAACACCGAGATTGCCGGCGACCTGAAGGCCCACGAAGCCCAGCGCGCCGCGCTCTATAAGGCCACGGTGGCGCTGGTGCGGGCCTATGCTAATATTGGCGACGAACTGGGACAGGCCGGATACAGCGAAGTTGAGATTGCGCGGGTCAAAAGGGAGGTGGACCGGGCCCTCAAGCTACGTGAGATCATCCGCAATGCCGCCGGGGAGAATTTGGACCTCAAGGCCTATGAGGCCGACATGCGGCACCTCATCGATACTTATATCGAGGCCGATGCCCCCCGCAAGATTTCGCCCTTTGATACCCTGCCACTGCTGGAGTTGATCGTCAAAACCGGTATCGCCGAGGCCATCAACAACCTGCCCGAGGGGCTCAAAGGCAACAAAAACGCGGTGGCCGAGACCATCGAAAACAACGTCCGCAGCAAGATCATCAAGGAACACCTCAACGACCCGGCCTATTACGAAAAGATGTCGGCGATCCTCGATGAGATCATCAAATTCCGCAAGGAGCAGGCGGACAACTACGAGGCCTATCTCAAGCGAATTGCCGAACTGGCCAAACGGGTGCAGGCCGGGCAGGCGGAGGATACGCCCGCACAGTTGCATACGCCGGGGCGGCGGGCGCTCTATAATAATCTGCAGCCAAGGCCGGGTGCAGCCAGCCGGTGCGGCACGGCAGAGCCGGCGTCTGTTTACGGAAATGAGGGTGAGGCAGCCCAGGAAGAGGCCCTTGCCCTGGCGATCCGGATCGACGAGACCGTCAAGCATACTCGGCCCGACGGCTGGCGTGGTGTGCAGGCCAAGGAGAATGTCATCAAGGCTGCCTTGTACGGGATTTTGCAGGACGTGGCCGAGGTGGAACGCATCTTCCTCATCATTGAGCAGCAGAAGGAATATTAGTGACCACCCAGATCCAGCTTGGAGAGATCACTGTGGAGGTCGAGCACAAGGATATCAAGAACCTGCACCTGAGCGTCTATCCGCCAACCGGCCACGTGCGTATTGCCGCGCCGCTGCGCATGGAGCTTGACACCATCCGCATCTTCGCCATTACCAAGCTCGGTTGGATCAAGAGCCAACAGAAAAAGCTCAGGGAACAAATGCGGGAGACACCCCGTGAGTACCTTGACCGAGAAAGCCATTATCTCTGGGGGCAGCGTTACCTACTGACAGTGGCCGAACTCGATCAGCCACCGCAGGTACAAATTCAACACCGAACGATTTTACTCCAGGTCCGGCCCGGAACCGGCGAGGAAAAGAAGCAGGAGATTGTTGAGTCCTGGTATCGGGATCAGCTCCGGCAGGCGGTGCCGCCGCTGATAGTCCACTGGGAACCGGTCATGGGCGTTAAGGTGGGTAAGGTGTACGTGCAACGGATGAAAACCCGGTGGGGCAGCTGCAATCCCACCAACAGCAGCATCAGGCTCAACAGCGAGCTGGCGAAGAAACCACGCGAATGCCTGGAATACCTGGTGGTCCATGAGATGGTGCATCTCATGGAACCCACCCATAACCAACATTTCATAGCCTTGATGGATCAGTTCATGCCCAATTGGCAGGTATACCGGGAAATCCTCAACCGGCTGCCGGTGGCCCATGAGTGTTGGAAGTATTGACAATGAGCAGTTTCACCTGCTTTTCGCATTCGATAGACGGTGCAAGGATGATCTGGCAGATAAAGAGTATGGATAGGTCTTTCCTGTGCAAACGCTTTTATGATACTCAAGTACCATTTTGAATCAGACTGTGATAGATAAAATGACTGCCTTTCGATCACTTGCGAACTCGCCTGAATCATACGAATTTTAAATATCAAATAATGTTAAAATCTACCTTCCTGCATCTTCAAGGGTTTGGGAAAAAAACAGAAAGAAACCTCTGGGAGAGAGGTATCACGAGTTGGGATTTATACTTAGAAACCATGCCTCGGCAACGATCTCTTTTCCAGGAAATCCCCGAGCAGAAGAACATACTGAGCGATTCCATTAAGGCCTACAAGGAAGAGGACATGGCTTATTTTGCCAAATCCCTGCCTACAGCTGAATATTTTAGAGTTTTGCTCGATTTTCCAGAGGAGGTTCTCTTTCTAGATATCGAAACGACAGGGCTAAGTGTTTATTATGACATAATAACCATTGTGGGTTGGTCGATAGGGAAAGAATATGGTGTTTATATTAACGGAGGAGATCAAGAACCTCTTCGAAAAGTACTCTCCCAGGCAAAGGCAATTGTGACCTTTAATGGCATCATGTTCGATTTGAAGTTCATTAATAAACATTTTGATTCGCCAAAAATTCCAGAACTTCACCTTGATCTCCGCTTTTTTACAAAGCGAGTTGGGCTTTCTGGAGGCCAAAAAAGCATTGAGCAAGAGATTGGTTTCTCGCGGAAAACAAATATCAAGGGAATGCTTGGCGAAGCAGCGCCAATTCTTTGGCATAAGTATAGGCGTGGCGATCAGGATGCAATGAAGAGATTGATTGAATACAATCATGCTGATATTGAAGGAATGAAGTTCATTCTTGACAAAGCCATTCAACTTCGTTGCAAGAAAGAAAAATATCCGGAAAGCATTTGTGTTCAGCCTTCTTTCAGGAAGCTTAAAAGCAAAATTAAGATAGTTAAGCGAAAATCAACAACTGAAGATCCAGCTTGTATAAGCATTCCTCCTTTTACCGGCTCTAACAAGCCTTTGGTTACGTACCAAGAACTCAACGAAATCCATCCACTGGACAATTTCTGCAGTGTTGGGATCGACCTTGTTTCATCGGAAAATAGAGAAACAGGTTTCTGTGTTCTAAAAGGTAATCTAGCAACCACCTGCCGGGTAAAAACTGACGATGAGATGATTCGCTTGGCAATTGAGGCTGGCGCTGACCTTGTCTCCATAGATTCTCCTCTCAGTATACCGAAAGGCAGGACTTCCTTTTTTGATGACGATCCAAAGAGAGATGAATTTGGCATAACCCGCGAATGTGAACGAGTTCTTAAACGGCGAGGAATTTCAAGCTACCCGTGCCTTATACCCAGTATGCAGAAGTTAACCCAAAGGGGCATGCTGCTAGCTACAAAATTTAGAAAAGCCGGGATTCCTGTTATTGAAAGCTATCCAGGTGCCGCTCAAGACATTATTTCCATTCCTCGAAAACAAGCAGGGTTGGACTATCTCGTTGAAGGATTGAAGGAGTTCGGTTTAAAAGGGGACTTTGTTCACACAGCAGTAAGTCATGATGAGTTAGATGCCATAACCTCCGCAATCGTCGGCCATTTCTTTTGGGTGGGCATGTATGAAGGTCTTGGGAATACAGATGAAGAGTACCTTATTATTCCGGATCTCAATGCAGACTATAAAACATGGCTGTCTCGTAAAGTCGTCGGAATAAGTGGTCAGATTGCCGCTGGCAAAACCACCGTTTCGAAATTTTTGCAGGAAAATGGGTACGTGTATAGCAGGTACAGCCAGGTATTAAGAAATTTGCTCCAAAAAGATGGCATAGAGCCTACTCGTTCGGCACTTCAAAAGATTGGCCTACAGGTCAATGAAGAACGAGGGGCACAAGGGCAACGTTGGCTTGGAAAGAAGGTTTGTGAAATTCTCGGAGATGCAAAATGTGGCGTGATCGATGGAATGCGTTTTCCCGAAGACCATGCACTCATGGTTGAAACCTTCGGTCCCTCCTTTTTACATCTGCATATAACGTCTTCTCTAACGGAACGAAAAAAAAGGGTAGAATCAAGAGGGAGGGAAGATGTGGCAATTGATGCTGCAATCTTAAACCGAGTAGAGCAGGAAGTTGACAAGTTAGAATATTTTTCCGAACATACGATAGTTAACGATGGCACGCTTGACGAGTTACATCGTCATCAGGTGTTGCAAAGGTTATTGAGGAAAAAATGCCAATAAGCATCGTTGTAGGCGGCCAGTTTGGCTCTGAAGGAAAGGGCAAGGTTGCTCATTACCTCGCTCAAAAAATGGAGGCAAGCTTTGCTGTCCGTTGTGGAGGCCCTAACTCAGGCCATACAGTTATAGATCCATCGGGGAAAGCTCGAATTTTTCAACAGTTGCCAACCGCTGCAATCCTTCCTGATGTAAAGTTAGCCATTTGTGCTGGAAGCTACATAGATTTGGATATTTTGCTTGGGGAAATTCAGGAGACAGGTGTTGGCCCAGATCGTCTGATCATCGACCCTGGTGCGGTAATAATAACTGAAGAAATAAAACAACGAGAAGTGCAGAGCGGCTTAATTGGCCGAATAGGTTCAACTGGTAGTGGCACTGGGGCAGCTGTGGTGGCCCGTATTAATAGGGAAAATTCAACTCTGTTTGCCCATGATACCGAAGCGCTTCGGCCGTTTATTCAGAATGTGCCTGATATCTTAAGAGAGTGTCTAGGTAATAAAAAACGAATAATTATCGAGGGCACTCAGGGGTTTGGATTATCCCCATTGCACTCGAGATATTATCCGTTTACTACAAGCCGTGATACAACAGCGGCCGCATTTTTATCGGAAGTTGGTTTAAGCCCTTTTGATGTTGATGATGTGGTCCTAACAATTCGTACCTTTCCAATCCGCGTATCTGGATTTTCTGGGCCGCTTCCTCAAGAGATTGACTGGCAAACATTAAGAAAAGAGAGCGGTCACGCGAAGCCTCTTGAGGAAAAAACAAGTGTTTCAAAAAAGATAAGAAGAGTGGCAAGGTTCACGCCAGAAGTCGTCAAAGCTGCGATTATGATTAATCAACCAACTCGAATAGCTCTAAATCATATTGATTACATTAAAGCTGATTTAACCAGCCATAAAAAATTTATTATTGAGTCAATTAAATTGATTGAGAGGCAAATTGATAGAGAAATAACGCTACTGGGCGATAGTCCAAGTAGTATTTTACACGCCTCGGAGATGTTATAATGCCAAGTAAATGCAACCAGCTACTCAATTTCCCCAAAAATGAGGATGAGGCTGAAGCGGCATACCTAACATATAGGGATCTCGATCCATTCCCTGATATCGATTCAGCTCTTCTGAATGCAGCGGATATTGCTGATTATGTTGCCAAAACAGGGATGATTTTTCCTTTTGATTTGAAAAGCTTAGGCCCAGCATCCTACGAAATGGTTTTAGGTGGCGAAACTTTGTATTGGGATGATAAAGAAAAGAAGTGTGGAGATAGTATACTTCAAAATAACGCACCGCTGATATTAGGGAAAAATTCTATAACCTACGTATCCGTCCGTGAAACCTTTAGACTGCCCCATTATATAGCCGTTCGTTTTAATTTAAGAGTAAGGCATGTCCATCGAGGATTGCTCTTGGGCACAGGACCTCTTGTGGACCCGGGATTTCAAGGGAAATTGATGATCCCTATTCATAACTTAACAGACAACGAATACATTATAAATGAAGGAGAAGATTTAATAAGCGTCGAATTTACGAAGGTAAGCAAAAATTCTATTTTTTTGCCTAAAAATGAGTTAGAAAGGAAACTGAATGTCAATGAAAGGCACGGCGCTTTTGTAAAAAATTCAAAAAAAAATAGTAAAAAATCATTTGAAGAACTCCTTAAAAATGAATTGCCTATAGGGATCGGGAGGGTAATGAGCTCGCTTGCTGGAACCCTATCTAAAACAAAAATGCTCCTTGAGGAAAATCAAAAGTTTATTGCAGGAATCAAAAAATGGTCATTGTTAGCAATTATTCCTATTGCAATATCAACGATAGCATTATATATAGATTTGAAGAGCTATGTTGCAAATGCAAATAAATATGTCGCAGATGCAACTATGATTTATAAGACAAGCGGCAGTGCAGATGTTAGAAGTATAGCTGGAAAAGAAGAGTTTGATGTGTTAAAGAATGAGGTGCGTATAATCGAAAAATCAATGAAATCTTTAGGAGAAGACAAAAATAATACAGATTATAAATTATTGAAAAATGATATTAATGAGCTAAAGTTGAAATTGTCAAATCTGGAAAAGCTTATTCTGTCAGTTCAGGAAAAGCAAAAATCTACAAAAGAAAATGAACAGAATTGAGATTTGTGGAAATATTGCCTCAGGGAAAACGACCCTATGCCAATGTTTTCACCACAAAAATTTCCCAGTAACTTTCGAAGATTTCAAAACGAACCCATTTTATGAAGCGTTTTATCAAAACCCTCAGGCATACTCTTTTGAAACGGAACTCACGTTTCTGCTTCAGCACTACCATGCGATAAAAATACGCTCTCAGGTCGAACGTCTTGTATGTGACTATTCAATGTTACAAGATATGGCTTACGCTGATGTTAACCTAACCGGGAATCGACACCATATCTTCTTCGAGGTAGTCCACGAAATTCAAAAGGAAATTGGGCACCCTCAAGCTATCATATACCTCACATGCCCTGAGGATTTACTACTTGAAAGGATCAGAGCTAGAAGCAGAGAAGCAGAAACTTCTATAACCATTGATTACCTAAAAGCCCTTGCAGGGGCACTCTCGGCCAGAGTTAAATCTGTCTCTTCGCAAACCAATGTTATTTCAATCAAAAGCGATCTTGTAGATTTCAGATCAGGCATCGGTAATATTCCTGAACTTGCAAGGCTCTAAAAAAATTTCTCAACTTTTTTCAAAGAGTGTTCAAATAACGTGAAAAATATTTGTTGGTATTTGTGTTGGTATTTTTGAAGATTCATTATCTTTAAAATAAACAATATTATATAGTTATTCTTGCAATCTAGATGACGGCGCCTCCACCAATTTATTGATATTATTGGAGAAGAATAAAATCTCCGAACTGACGGCCCATCTTTATCCACTCTTGTTGTCCACAGCAAGAGGTATGAAGATGGGCTTTTCTGTTTCCAACGCCAGAGCATCTGACAACAGACCCAAAATGCCAGCGGGTAGGGGCAACATGTTTCAGCGCCCGTCCGGGTGCATCGTCCGGTAAAAAGTTTCATTGGACTTCAAGCCGATTGTGGGAAAGACCAAATGACGAGGAGCCAGAAAACCATGGAAGAGGCCGAGGCCGCGCTGGTCTGTTCTCAATATCCGACCAATGTCCAAGAGGTTACGACATGCGTTCCGTGACGCCAGCCGAGGAACATCTCCCGGAACCTGGTCATTTGAGCCGTTATGCCTGGATGCCATTGCCGCTCCTGTTGCTGACCATAGCGGGACTTTGGGTGGCAAACCCCCAGGCCACTTACGAATTGCCGATCCTACGGCTATCTTTGAATTTTGTTTTCACCTGGCTGGTCTCTTTAAGCATCGGCTATTTGACAGCCCGCCGTTTTTTGGAAAACGGCCAGTCAGGCTTACTCATGCTTGGCTGCGGATCGTTGCTGTGGGGCTTCACCTCCCTGGCGGCCTCAAGACTGATTGACGCCAGCGCAAACCTGACCATCACCGTGCACAACCTGGGCGTTTTGGGGGCGGCGTTATGCCATACGGGCGGGTTGCTGTGGCGCAAACGGCTGGCGCCACCAGGGAGGTGGCTGGCGGCGAGTTATGCACTTGTGCTGGCGGCAGTGGCGCTGCTGGTTGGGGCCGCGACGTCGGGATGGACCCCGATCTTTTTTGTGCAAGGCGTTGGAGGCACTCTGGTCCGACAGATTGTGCTCTTTTTGTCGATTACCCTGTTCATCCTGGTCGCGTATCAGATGCTGTCCTTCCATCGGCGGCATCCATCGCAATTTTTCTATTGGTATGGCCTCGGACTGGCCTTGTTGTCCTTGGGCCTGGCCGGTGTCATGGTGCAGTCGTCTCACGGCAGTCCTCTGAATTGGGTAGGGAGGGGGACGCAGTATCTCGGCGGGGTCTATCTGTTCATCGCGGCCATGATGGCGGCTCGTGAAAAGAACGCCCGGAAAATTTCCCTGGCGGAGCTAGGGAAAGCCTGGCATGAGCAGAGCCTCCTTGCGAGGCAATCGCGGCAGCCGTTTGGATTGCTGTTGCGCTACGGCTTGGCGGTCGCATTCACAGCAGCGGCAATGGGGCTGCGCCTGGCGCTGGAGACCATGGTCGGCCATGGTCTGCCCACCTACATCACCTTCTATCCGGCGGTGATGGCGGCAGCGTTGCTCGGTGGTTTGGGACCGGGCATGGCGGCTACGGTTTTAACGGGTTTGACGGTGAACTTCTGGATATTGCCGCCGGTCGGTCAGTTCGTCGTCGTCGCGCCTATTGACCGCATGGGGCTGGCGATTTTTATCTGCATGGGTTTGTGCATGTGCCTGTTCGCCGCATTCTACCAGCGCAACCGGGAAAAGGCCGCCGCATACGACCGCGAGGTGGCGTTACATGACACCAAAGCACGGCTGGCAATGTTCGCGGAAGCCACCTTTGAAGGCATTGTCGAAAGTGAGGGGGGGCGGATTGTGGACTGCAATGAACCATTCGCCAGGATGTTGGGCTATACGGTTGCTGAACTCAAAGGCATGGAGCTTGCCAATTGCATAGCCCCCGAGGATATCGACCGGGTCACGACGATTATTCAGCAGCGGCAGGAATTGGCAATCGAGCACGCCATGGTGCGCAAAGACGGCGTCCCCATCATTGTTGAAGCCCACGGCCGGCCCGAACCCCAGGGCAGCGCCATTCGCTTCACTGCGGTCCGCGACATCACAGCGCGCAAGCGAACCGAGGAAAACCTGTCTTTGCAGGCACGAATGCTGGATTCCGTCGGGCAGGCCGTCATCGCCACCGATCCGAATCAAACCATACTCTTCTGGAACAAAACAGCTGTCGCCATGTTTGGCTGGTCAAGGGAAGAAGTTCTCGGGCGAAAGATTGAAGACATCCTTCCTCCTCAATCAAGTCCGGCGCTGCTGCCCGAAATCATGGCGACCCTGGCTCAAGGGGCAACCTGGTCCGGGGAATTTGTCGTCCAGTGCCGGGACAAACGAATGATGCCCCTGGCCACGACGAACGCGCCGCTGTTGAATGAACAAGGACACCTCGTCGCCATCATCGGCATCGGTACGGATATCAGCAAACGCAAGGAGGCTGAAGAGGTTATCCAGCGGCAGATCAAGGAACTGACCCAGTTCAACAGTGTTTCGGTGGGCCGTGAACTGCGCATGATCGAGCTGAAAAAGGAAATCAACGCCCTCTGCGCCCAGGCCGGACAACCGCCGCGGTATGCGCTCGATTTCCTGGAGGAGTGCTTTGCAACAAATGATCAGTAACGCCAAAATTCGTGCAGTAGCCCGGCTGTTTCTTCCCGCGTATCTGTTTGTCCTCGCAGCTTCAGGTCTTTACGCGAGCAGCTTGTATTCCTTTATTCTTTTCCACAGTCTCATTGAAGTTGTCTGCGTGATTGTCCTCCTGACCATTTTTGTCCTGGCCTGGAACGCACGAGAGCTTCTCGACAACCATTATATCCTTTTCCTCGGCATATCCTTTCTTTCCTCGGCATCCTTTGAACTGGTGCATTTGTTTGCCTATAAAGGGTTTGGCGTCTTCTCGGGGTATGACAGCAATCTTCCCGCCCAACTGTGGATCGCTTTCCGCTATATGTTCAGCATGTCTCTGCTGATCGCCCCATTTTTTATCACCCGGCGGCTGAATGCAGTCGCCGCGCTCACCGTCCACGTCGTCATCACCGCCCTCCTGTTCGAGGCAATCTTTTCCGGTGTGTTTCCGGATTGCTTCATCGAAGGCAAAGGATTAACCCCTTTCAAGATCTACAGCGAATTCATTATTATTTTCATTCTGCTGGCGGCCCTCGGTTTGCTTCTCAGAAAGCAGACCCTGTTCGACGCCAGAGTTCTCAGAATGCTGGCATGTTCAATTTTCAGCGCCATAGCAGCGGATGCCGCCTTTACCCGATACCTCAGCGTCTACGGGCAAGCCAATCTTGTCGGCCATTTTTTTCTCTTTCTCTCCGCCGCTTTGATTTACAGGGCGATCGTCGTCACCGGGGTGAATGAACCCATGGCGATCATCTTTCGGAACCTGGAACAGAGCGAAGAGCGCCTCAGGCTTATCGCGGAGAACAGCGTTGATCTGATTTTTCAATTGGGTGTCACCGGAAAGGTGGTGTTTTGCTCTCCTGCGGTCGCTCAGTACGGCTACTCTGTCGCAGAGGTCATCGGCAAGAAATTCAGCGCCTTTGTCGTCCCGGAGGACCTGGATATTGCGTTCTCTTCCTTTAGGCGGGCGATTGCGGGGGAACATCTTCATGCGCTGGAACTGCGTCTGCTCATGGCGGACGGCAGCCCCTATTTCGCGGAGATCAATATGGCCCCTATTCGAGCAGCCGATGCCATTATTGGGCTTCAGGGTATTTCCCGTGACGTAACCGCACGCAGGGAGGCCGAGAAAAAGCTGCAAAACTTCGCCAACGAACTCCAGGCGGCCAATACCGCCCTGAATATCTCCCGCACGGCGGCGCTCAACCTGATGCAGGATGCGGTTGACGCCCGCACGACTGCGGAAAAGATCAATGCAGAATTGAATCGTGAGATAGTCAAGCACAAACAGGTCGAAGCGGCGTTACGGGCCAGCGAGCAGTTCAATAAGATTGTGCTGGATGCAGCCGGCGCCCTGGTGGTGGTTCTTGATCGGGAGGGTCGCATCCAAGGCTTCAATCAGGCCTGCGTGGCGGCAACGGGGTATACCGCCGCCGAGGTGCAGGGGCTTGTCTTCTGGGAATTATTTGTTCCCGAAGAGGACCTGGAGGGAGTCCGTCTGGCCTGGGAACAGTTGCGTGCCGGAGATTTCCCCAACAGTCACGAGAATCACTGGGTCAGCAAAGACGGCGCGCGCCGTCTGATCAGCTGGACCAACACGGCTATCGTCGAGGACGGCATGATGGCGTATGCCATCAGCGCGGGTCTCGACATCACTGAGCGCAACCAGGCCGAGGAGCAGATACGAGCGTCGCTGGCGGAAAAAGAGGTGTTGCTGCGGGAAGTCCATCACCGGGTGAAAAACAACCTCCAGATCATTTCCAGTCTGATCAGCTTGCAGGCCGACAGTCTGACCGACGAACGGCTGCTGGCGGTGTTCAGCGACGTGCGCGACCGGGTCCATGCGATGGCCCTGGTCCACGAAAGATTGTACCAAACGGGTAACCTGGCCCAATTGAACTTTGCCGAATACGCCGCCAGCCTGCTGCAATATCTTTGGCTCGCCCATGGCGTCCTGGCCGAGAAGGTGCAGCTTCATGTATTGATTGCACCCATTGTACTGTCGATTGAGACGGCGGTGTCCTGCGGGTTGATCCTCAACGAACTGGCCGGCAATGCCCTGAAGCACGGCTTTCCCAACGGCAGGAGTGGGGAAGTGACGGTGGCGCTGGAATGTGATCCAGCTGCCGGAACGGCCTGTTTGCGGGTGAGCGACAACGGCGTCGGCCTGCCGGTTGGGGGGGGCTGGCGGCAATCCGGCTCGCTCGGTCTGCGTCTCGTCCACATACTGGCTGGCCAGTTGCGGGGCACACTGGAAACCGGAACCGGCCCCGGCGCCGAATTCAGAGTCACCTTCCGCCTGAACGGAGTACAATCATGAGCACTCCCTCTCTATTGATCGTTGAAGACCAAGCCATTGTCGCCGAAGACCTCGCCAACAAGGTCAGGCAACTGGGCTATGCTGTTGCCGGCACGACTATGACCGGCGAGGAAGCTGTGGAACTCGTCCGCCAGCTGCGGCCGTCGCTGGTGCTGATGGACATTCGGCTGGCCGGGGCGATGGACGGGATCGCGGCGGCCAAGGCAATCCATATGGAGTGTAAGGTTCCGGTATTGTTCCTGACCGCCCACTCCGACGCAGACACGATTACGCGGGCTCGGCAGGCAGAGGCTTTCGGATACATCCTTAAACCATTCAACGAGCGTGATCTCCGCATTCAGATCGAGATGGCGTT
>JAQUEZ010000353.1 GCA_028684915.1 Desulfobulbus sp. | reverse complement strand
CATCTGCTACCCCATGGGAGGTTGCATCACAAACCGATGCCGCCGTTCCGTAAAATACCGACCCTTGACTTGAAACACGAGTTGCCACAACCGGTTTGCCACAAGCCAGGTATTCGGCAATTTTGCGGGCCCCACACATTCGGTTAAAAGGAGTATCGGCATACGGTATTGTGACCACATTACAGGCGTTGATTAAGGTTGGGATATCCCTTTGCGGCAGGTCACCTAAATACCTTATCCACGATTCATTCACATCCACGCCATCGACCTTGCCAGCCAGAAGCAAGTGCAGGGCAGGGAAGTCTTTTCGTACTATCCGGCATGCTTCAATCAACAAAGGGCCACGCGCAGAATTGATGGAGCCAAAATAGCCCACAAAAATGGCATCTTGTTGCAGGCCCAATGCTTTTCTGGATTGCACCATATCTGCGGGAGTAAAAAGAGATGAGTCCACGCCATTCTCCACCAACAGCCGGCTTACATTCAGAGGAGCAAGCTTATCCAGCAGAGATTCACTGGCACAGAGGACTAGATCCGCCTTTTGAACCGCGTATCGAAACATGGTTTTCATGCCTGGGATTCTATTGCCTTTAAATGCCGGGTAATAATCGTAAACATCGAAGGCAAAAGGGACGCGTAATTTTTTGGCGACAAGCAACGCCATGAATCCGATATGGCTGTCACCGCTGGCAAGAATAATGTCTGGTTTTGCCGCAAGGCAATGACGGTAAAGCGTATACGGCAGTGCCAATATATTAGGCAGTGATGCCGGAGTAGTTCGAAAGTGAACACCTTCTGCTGTCAGAGCATCGCAGCCTTTATTGCGATAATCAATGGCATCCACCCAAACTTCAGCGCCATTTTTCACCAATTGCTCCGGCAAATGATAAAGACGCCCAAACCGGTCCTTTATTAAATCCTTGTTGGTGTAGTATCTTTTACAAATGAGATAGATACGCATCTCTATACCTTGCAGCTATAAGGCTCCAGTCAAATTTAACAGTAGCCTCGTTTCTCGCTTCTTTCTCCATATTTTCATGATTATTTAGATCGGCAAGGACTTCAACAATCTTTGCGGCCAAGGCATTTGAATCACCGGGAGGCACTAAATACCCCGTTACGCCATCTTTAATAATATCTTCAATACCTCCCACCGTAGTTCCGATGACCAAAAAACTACTCATCGCCGCTTCAACAAAAGTCACCCCAAAGCCTTCGCTGTCTCCAAATTTTACCTGCACAGAAGGACCGATAAACAAATCGGCGGTAGCGTAGTAGGAGGGCAGTTGTGCATTCGCAATGCCTCCAGCGAAGAGGACAATATCTTCAAGATCACGAAGCTTTACCTGCTCGAGCAATTCCTGCTCCAATTCCCCATGACCAATTATAAGGAGTTTGGCACTTGGGAAATCCTTGATAACCATGGACATGGCATCGATGAGGTAGCCCACCCCTTTTTTCTCGGTCAAGCGACCGACAAAGAGCAAAAACGGGCCATTGATACCGTACTGCCCCCTGATGGATCTGCTCATTTTTTCGGAGCAAAATAAGGAGGCGTCAACACCCATGGGGATGATATCCGGTCGCAGGGGACACTGGGTATCGGCACGCAATACATCGGCCAGCGCCGAACTGACCGTGACGATCCGATCTGCGTTTTTCACAATCCATTGCTTGGCCCTTATGACAGCCGGTGTCCGCAGACTGAACACATCGGCCCCGTGTGCTGTAATGATTACTGGAATCTTGAACAACTTCTTTGCCACTACCGCCCAAAAACCTTGCGGAATCAGCCAGTGAGCATGGATCAGGTCAGGATGGAGTTTGGAGACCAGGAGGATGAGGGAAAAGAATTGGGAAAAAAGGAAAAAAGGAAGAAGCAGGGAATACAGCTTGTTCCTTCGCATCTTGGAAACAATCCCCTGCCCCCCGGCCAGTCGTTCGTAGGGAGCAAAGAAGTAGCGAAAACGGTGAATGTGCATTCCGCCCATCTGTTCACTTGTCCTTGAACCAGGGTAGTGCGGTGTATGCACCGTGACATCAAAAGAATCAGTTAACCTTCTGGAGAGTTCGTAGACAAACGGTGGATCGGTGTCGTTTGACCACCGAGGGAAGGTGGAGGTGACGACTAGGAGTTTGGGCTTCATGAATTAACGAGGCATAATGACTACACTTCTGGAGACAAACGCATAAAAACAAACAATAATTATGTCAATGTTTTTGCAATAACCATACATAGCCGGGAATTAACCAAATCATATATCTTGCCAATAACTTCGCCAAGCTATGCTTCAATGATCCTTTTTTTATCATATAGGTTGCTCTGTATTTATCAGGATTTTTCAAAATCTTAATAGTATAATCAAAAATTTCAAATTTGCTAACTAATTTTTTAAGACCCCAGTATGTCAGATGGTGTTCATAATAAAATTCACCTTTCCCAGTTGATTTTAAATACAAATTTGCCACAGACAGAGGCAATACAGACAATAAAGGTAAATTATAATGCGGTTCAACATACATTAACTTATTACCAGCTGAAAAATACACCAAACCTTCAGGTTTTAATACACGATAAATCTCATCCATCAAAATATTAGCATCAGAAACATGTTCATATACTTGAGAACACACAACTACATCAAAAGTTGATGATTCAAATTTTAAATTCATAGCGTCACATATCTCAAACGACAAATTATCTTTTTTAAAATTGTTATTCGCAAAATTGATAGCATTATCATCTATATCAATACAAACGACATTTTTAAAAAATCTTGAAAGATATTCATCTATAATTCCAGTTGAACAACCAACGTTAAGTAGGGTTAAATCACTAAGAGGTGTATCAATAAAATCAGACAATACACAAATCATAGTCACTGCTTTTTTTTGCCTGCCTTGTTGGTCAAACATGGCATTCCCTTTTCGAGAAAAGCCTAATTGATACTCTCGATTTCCCATCATCTTTTCCAATTAGATAAAAAGATAACAAATAACTTCATAACGCATATTTCACTCGACCCGATCATATCGCATCTGACTGATCTGCTCGGCAACGAGTCCGATCATGAAAATTATGATCGCGCTGTTGAAGAGCAGGGCTGACATGTTGGTGAATCGACCTTGGGTGAAGAAGGTGTAGGCGTAGTAGCAAATTCCAGTGATGAAAAAGGCGAAGCTCATCGGCAGAAACACCCGAAAAGGCGAAAACAAGGTTGCTATTTTGGTGATAATAAGAAAAAAACGGGTTCCGTCTTTCACCAGCTTGATTTTGCTTTTGCCATTCCGCGCCTTGGTTTGAATGGGAATGTATTTGACGCTGCGACCGCTACGCAGGTAGCCCAGGGTGAGGGTGGAGGGGTAAGAGAAAGTGTTGGGCAGAAGATAGATGAACTGTTTGGCCACAGACAGCCGCACCAGCCGGAAACCGGAGGTCAGATCCTCGACGTTGAACCGGGTGACGTAGGAGGCAAATTGATTGTAGAACCAGTTGGCCAGATCGCGGTGGGCGCTGGTTTCCGAGGTCTTGGTCCTCGCGCCCACCACCATGTCAAAGGCGTCTCGATGCTTCAGGAGCCGTGCGATGTCTTCCGGTTGATGCTGGCCGTCGGCGTCCATCATCACCACCCATTCCCCTTGGGCGCAGCGCAGACCGGATTTAACGGCGGCGCCGTTGCCAATGTTGTAGGGGTGCGGCCAGACGTTAGCCCCGGCAGCCATGGCCTCGTGCAGGGTATTGTCGGTGGAACCGTCGTCCACCACAAGAATTTCGAAATCTGGATGCAGGGCGCGGATTTTCTTAATGGTGGCGCCGATTACGCCTTCTTCGTTATACGCCGGCAGGAGGACAGTCACCTCGTATTTCGTTTTCTGCTCCATAGCCATGCTCCACAGGAAAAGAGGGAAAAGAGTGTGGAAGAATTAGAGCAGAAACGACAATAAAAGCAAAGGGTTTCAAGCCTACAGAAGAAAATTGCGCATTGCCGAAGCCTCGCCCCCTTGTCCGGCGCAGACCGTTGTTCCGTTTCCGTTTCAAAAGTGAAACGCTTTTTTTGATGTGATGTGTTCCCGGATTCCGTTGCACTGCATCCAGGCTACGTCTTTGGGAGTGCGTCGTTTCGACGAGGACAGCGAGGAGAAATCTCGTTATGGCGCGAGATTTCTCACTTCGTTCGAAAGGACAAACCTTCGTCGGCGATGTTTTGCGCTGTGCATCATGCTTCGCTTGATTGAGAAATGGAACAAGACGGCGTTGATCATAGAAACGAGACAAGGCGCCAACTGGCAAACTCAACCTGCGTTTTTCCCCCTGATTTACGCAAACAGCTCGGCCTGATGCAGGGAAAGCCCCTGCGCATCCTTGACCGACAAAACCGGCTCAGCCCCTGACGGCCAATTAACAGCAAGGTCGCGATCATTCCAGATGATCGTGCGCTCAAATTCCGGGGCATAATAATCGGTGGTTTTATAAAGGAAATCAGCCGCTTCGCTGAGCGCCAGGAAACCGTGGGCAAAGCCCTCGGGTATCCACAGCTGGTTCCTGTTCTCCCCGCTCAACTTGGCGCCCACCCATTGCCCGAAGGTCGGGGATTGCCTGCGAAGGTCCACAGCCACGTCAAACACCTCTCCCTGCGCCACCCGCACCAGTTTGCCCTGCGGCTGCCGGATCTGATAATGCAGCCCGCGCAGCACGTGACGCACCGAATGGGAATGGTTGTCCTGCACAAACTGGACGCTCCTGCCGACGGCGCTTTCAAATTTCTTTTGGTTGAAGCTCTCGAAAAACGAACCGCGGGCGTCGGCAAACACTCTGGGTTCCAACAGCAACACTTCGGGGATGGCTAAGGGGGTGACGTTCATCAGAACACTCGCTTTTTGAGAATACGCAACAAATACTGGCCATAGCCGCTTTTCACCAGCGGTTGCGCCAGCTTTTCCAATTGCTCGGCGTCAATCCATTGCTGCCGGTAGGCGATTTCCTCTGGACAGGCAACCTTAAGGCCCTGTCGACGCTCCAGGGTGGCGATGAACTGTCCGGCCTCCAACAACGATTCGTGGGTGCCGGTATCCAGCCAGGCATAGCCGCGCCCCATGATTTCCACCTGCAATCGCCCCTGCTCCAGATAAAGACGATTGAGGTCGGTGATTTCCAATTCGCCGCGCGGGGAAGGCTTCAACGATTGCGCCATATCAGCCGCCTGGCTGTCGTAAAAATAAAGCCCGGTGACCGCGTAGCTCGATTTGGGCTGCAGCGGCTTTTCCTCCAGGGAGATCACCGTGCCGCCGGCGTCAAACTCGGCCACGCCGTAGCGTTCCGGATCATGGACGT
>JAQUEZ010000352.1 GCA_028684915.1 Desulfobulbus sp. | reverse complement strand
GTCGGCAATAGCCCCGGTAAAAGAGCCTTTGACGTGGCCAAACAGCTCGCTTTCGAGCAAACTCTCGGGAATGGCGCTGCAGGTAATGGGGACAAAGGGCTTTCCTGTCATCCGAGAACGGTTATGAATGGCCTTGGCCACCAATTCTTTTCCTGTGCCAGATTCTCCATAAATGAGGACATTGGCAGGAGTGGGCGCAATTTTGGTGATCAGGTCGAAGATTTTCATCATTTCTGGACTGCGGCCGATAATCTCGGGAAATCCTGCCCCGGAGCCGTTTTCCACCTGTGGCCGTTTTTTTAATACTGCCCGGACCACCCTTTTGATCTCATCAACATTAAAGGGTTTGGTGATGTAATCAAAGGCGCCGTTTTTCATTGCGGTAACCGCATCGTCAGGCGAGGCGAAGGCGGTGATCATGATAACGCCGATGTCAGGCTGAACTTCTTTGAGTTGCGCCAGTAATTCGAGCCCGCTCATGCCGGGCATGCGAATATCTGAAATCATCAAATCATAGGAGTATTGTTGCGCAAGCTGAAGGGCGCTCTTACCCTCGGCAGCCAAAGTGACCTCATACCCTTCTTTTCGAAGAAGAATACGCAGAAACTCGCGCATGCTCAGCTCGTCATCGACAACGAGAATCGAAGACATGTTGTACCTTGTAAAAATCCTTGTAAATCAAACCATTGGAAATATTAGCCAGTGTAGCCCCAAGGTAAAGCCTAAGTCAAACATTATCGTAAGCGATCACGGGGCACCGAATCTGCGGTGTTATCGGCCTGTTTACGTACAGGTGTACGCTGCTCAGGCCGATGCCTGGCACCTCCGGCACCCTGCAATCGCTTTCAGGTCCGTTGATAAACGGTGCCTTGGGGGGCCCTGGTGATCGGTTACACATTATCCATATCCGGTTTACATTCAGCCGGTGATGGGTTAGAAAGCAGACTCATCACTCTTTAACTCCAACTTGGATGCTCATCACGTGGAAACTGAGGAACAATTACAACAACAGGCCCTCACTGCACATCTGGCGGAATTGCGCTCTTGCCTGCTGATTTCACTTGGTGGGGTGGCCGCCGGTTTTGCGGCTGCCTACAGTGTGGTTCGTCCCCTGGCCGACTGGTTTTTACGGCCTCTGGTTAAGGTAATGCCAGTGGGTAAGCCGCTAATTTTTACCTCTTACCAAGAAGGGTTTTTTTTTACCTAAAACTCGCCCTGGTCTGCGGGGTTGTCCTGGCCAGTCCGGTCATCTTTTCTCAAATTTGGCGGTTTATCGCCCCCGGCCTCTACCGGCATGAAAAGCAGATTCTAATCCCCTTTACCGTTATATCGACACTTTGTTTCGTCGGGGGGACCGCTTTTGGCTATTTTGTTGTTTTCCCACCGGCCTTCCAGTTTCTTCTTGGTTATTCCTCCAGCTTTCTCGAACCGATGCCCTCGGTCGACGAATATTTTTCTCTGGCGCTACGACTTTTTTTTGCCTTTGGCATTATTTTCGAGTTGCCAGTGTTCATGGTTTTCCTGGCCAAGATCGGGGTGGTGAGTGCAGCATTTCTCAAGAAAAACCGCAAATATGCCCTGCTCATCTCCTTTATTGTCGCTGCCATTCTCACGCCGACACCCGATGTGGTCAATCAACTGTTGATGGCCGGACCTTTGATCGTGCTTTATGAAGTGAGTATTGTGGCTGTGGCGCTTTTGGGTCGAAAAACACTGACGGGTTTTGCGCCGAAAACTGAAACTGAGACAACTACAGATCCAAAGGAAGAACAGTAATCAGAGTCGCGGGCAGGAGAGTTTTGGGACGAGGGATTGTTTTGAGGCAGTGATTTTCTCCTTGCCGAGCGCGAAACTTCCTTGTTTATTTTAAAGAGTTGCGGGTAAACTATTCTCCGTTGATCGCATCGATTCTTTATTTTTTCCCAACCGTTACGCCCATTGCCCACTGGAGGAAGATGATGTCTTATATCTGTGATTTTGAAAAAGCCCTGGAGATTGGCCGGCCACCCAATATTCGATCCCTGTTTCCTCATTCCCGTGCGCTTCTGGTTAGCGGCAAGGTGATCGATCGTGCCATGCTTGCCAAGGGCGGGGCTATGACTATTGCTGCCAACGGCAGAAATCACCTAATTATCCGTGGTGCGCTGCAGGCCGCTCAACGGGCTCATGCCGCCATCATCATCGAAATTGCCCGATCAGAGGGCGGCGCCAATGCCTACTGCCCTGTAAACTACTGGAACATCGCCCGCCAAGTGGATGCCCTGTGTAACGAACTAGCGATTACCGTGCCGGTGGCAATCCATGCCGATCACTACGGGATCAAGAAATCAGAGGATGTGCCGGTTGCTGCAATCGAGATTCCGACCATCTTTGAGGCAGGGATCACCTCGATTGCCATTGATGCTTCCCACATGCCCGATGCCGATAATCTCCTGGCCAGTATCGAGTTGGCCCGTTACGTGCCTTCCTGGGCAGGGCTGGAAACAGAGGTGGGGGAAATTAAAGGCAAGCACGGCCTTTCCACTAAGGAAGAGGCCTTGTTCATCATTCAGGGTCTCAATGCCCACGATATCTTTCCTGACTGGATCGCGCTTAATAATGGCACCACCCATGGGATCGAGGCTTCTGCCCAAGGCATTCAGGTTGAGTTGACTGCCGAAATCCACAAAGCCTTGGCCGGATATGCCCTTTCCGGTGCTCAGCATGGTACCTCTGGCAATAATTCCGATCGGCTGCGGGCGATTGCCTCCCAGACTTACACCACCAAAGCCAATGTGGCCACCGCCTTGCAGATGGTCTCCTGGGGGCTGGAGGTGAATGATTATGGCAATGCCGTCCTAGATGCCAATGGCGATTTCATCAAGGTGGCCGGTGAGGGGGTTACGGAAGAGCTCTGGCAGGCAATGCGGAGTTATGCCGACGGGAAGGGATGGAAAAAAGGCGATTATAAAAATATCAACCTGCCTTTTGAAAATAAGATCCTCGGCCAGCCAAAAGCGATCCGTGAGCGGATGGCCAGAAGGGTGGAAAATTTTATCTACACCATGTTGGTCGAGGTGTTCAATGCTGCCGATTCCGCCCGTTTTGGAGTCGAGGCGATTCTTGAAGCAGGCTCCTTTGACATCGGCCCCAAAACCGGTCGGATAGAATCTCCTGAAGAGTACAGTGTTGCCAAGATTCGTGAACGCGCGGCGACCATCAGCACCGACAAAGGGCCTCAAGGCGATTTTGACGATTAAACCGCAAAAAATAGCGGGTTACCAAGAGGCTCTTGGAATGGCGTTGAACAAAGTTCTCATCACCGGTGCTGCCGGTTTTATCGGCCATGGCCTAGCTCTGCGTCTGCTTGAAGAGGGGTGGAGTGTGGTGGGGTTGGATAATCTCAACGACTATTATGATGTCCAGCTAAAACGTGATCGTCTGGCCAATCTGCAAAAATACGACAATTTTCGTCATGCCGAATTTGACATGGCCGACCGGCAACAGACGGCCGATTTATTTGCCCAAGAACAGTTTGATACAGTGGTCAACTTGGCCGCCCAGGCAGGGGTCCGGTATTCCCTGATCAACCCCCACTCCTATGTGGACACCAACCTAGTTGGGTTTGTTAACATCCTCGAAGGATGCCGCCATACGGGGGTCAAGCATTTTGTTTATGCATCCTCGAGTTCAGTCTATGGTGCAAACACTAAAATGCCGTTTTCGATTCACCATAATGTCGATCATCCGGTGTCGCTTTATGCCGCTTCAAAAAAAGCCAATGAGTTAATGGCTCATACATACAGCCACCTATTCAATCTGCCGACCACGGGACTGCGTTTTTTCACCGTGTATGGCCCTTGGGGCAGGCCGGATATGGCCCTGTTTTTGTTCACCAAGGCTATTCTCGAAAACAGACCGATCGATGTTTTTAACAATGGCGCCATGGAGCGGGACTTCACCTATATCGATGATATTGTCGAGGGGGTTGTACGGGTGATTGATCACGTTGCCGAGCCCAACCCCGCATGGAGCGGTGATGCCCCGGACTCGGCCACCAGTTACTGTCCTTGGCGGGTGTACAATATCGGGAACAATAATAAGGAAAAACTGATGCGTTACATCGAGGTGCTCGAAGAGTGCCTAGGGAAAAAAGCAGAGAAAAATTTTCTGCCGATGCAGCAAGGGGATGTCCCGGCCACCTATGCCGATGTTTCTGATCTGGTCGCTGCAGTTGGCTTTAAGCCAGCCACTTCAATCGAAACCGGGGTGTGCCGTTTTGTTGACTGGTACCGCAACTACTACCGCATTTGATAAAAAAGCACTGTGATTTGGTTTAAACTGCGAGGTCGATAAAGGGCTCTTTTCAGGGAAAAGCGTCGGGCAGGCGAGATTAGGCTGGAAATTGCGGACATTCTTTGGTACAAGATTGCTCTCTTTCCACGAAACAATCCATGAGTTGTCGTTTCCTGGATCATCACCATGTAACAACGCGGACGGGTAGCTCAGCTGGATAGAGTGTTGGCCTCCGAAGCCAAAGGTCGCGGGTTCGAATCCCGCCTCGTTCACCATTCATATCAGCCACTTAGCGCAGTGTCGGCCAAGTGGCTTTTTTCATTTTGTGCCCCTATTGTGGCCCAATGATTAATAATCAAGCTACCTCTGGGTATCCAGCGGAATTATATTGCTGACGCTTTCGGATATTTTGATTCATTTTTCACCCCTGCCGAAAGTCTCGATAGACAGGAGATATCTTGACCTTTAACGCCGACCGCAAGCGCGCCGTTTTTTTTTGCGTCACCTTGACTGTTTTTATTAGGCTAGAATTCATTCGGAGCGATTCAAATGTTCTGCGATGAGCGAAAATACAAGTGGCGTCAACGATTTTGAATCGATCAATTCAAAATTATCAAAAATCATTTCAACTCCAGACTGACTATCCATAGCGATCTTTAAATTCAACAGCGAGAAGTTAGCCTTCCCACCCCCCTCTTTAACTGCACGAGCAATTGAAGGTCCAATAGGGCCACAAGGTGCAGACATTGGCCCCGTAGACGCGGATAGTTTGTCGAGGTCTACACCAGTTCGGGCTACTATGATCACTGTTTCTTCTTTGATATTCATTACGGTAACCTTTTATTAAAGACTGAACTTGTCCTTTATCCTAACGACCAAGCTCACTCGAACGAAAACCACATCGTAGTTTTTGATCAGGTGGAGCTCTTGGTTGGACGAAGCCGCTGCGCGGCAGACAAGCCCCGAGCGACCCTGATTGCTCATAATGAACATGTTGTGATCTCAGACATACGGTAATAGGTAGAAAGCGGCTGGACCAAGGCAAGGTCGGCCGCATCAACCATGACCAAGGAGGTTACAATGAACACCACCCTGCC
>JAQUEZ010000351.1 GCA_028684915.1 Desulfobulbus sp. | reverse complement strand
AAAAGAATGAGCGAGCTGAGCAAAAACAATCCCGGCACGGACTACGCGCACCTCTTGGCCGAAGTGAAAGAACGTGTCCGTTCGGCGCAGTACGCAGCGCTGAAAGCGGTCAATACCGAGCTGGTTGGGTTATACTGGGATATCGGGCGGATGATCGCCGAACGTCAGGAAAAGTCCGGATGGGGCAGGTCGGTCGTGGAAAACCTGTCTGGGGACTTGCGGCGGGAGTTTCCCGGAGTCGCCGGTTTTTCTGTGCAGAACCTCTGGTACATGCGCCAGTTTTATCTGGAATATAGCGGCCATGAAAAACTCCAACCACTAGTTGGAGAAATTGCCTGGGCTCACAATCTGGTCATAATGAGCAAGTGCAAGGAATCACTGGAACGAGAATTCTACATCCGCATGACCCGTAAATTTGGTTGGTCGAAAAATGTCCTCATCCATCAGATCGACAACCAGAGCTATGAAAAATCCCTGCTCGGCCAGACCAATTTCGATCAGGTACTAACGCCCGAGCTTCGCGCGCAGGCCAAGCTGGCGGTGAAGGACGAATACACCTTCGACTTTCTGGAGTTAGGCGAGGAGCACAGCGAGCGTGAGTTGGAACGGGCGCTCATCGCCCGGATCGAGGATTTTCTGCGGGCCATGGGTGGCATGTTCGCCTTTATGGGTAGCCAGTACAGGTTGGAGGTGGACGGCAAAGAGTTTTTCATCGATCTGTTGCTGTTTCATCGACGACTGCGCTGTCTGGTGGCCATCGAACTGAAGGTCGGAGAGTTTCAACCGGAGTTTGTCGGCAAAATGCAGTTTTACCTGACCGCGCTGGACCGGCAGATCCGGCAAGAGAACGAAAATCCTTCCATCGGTATCATCCTTTGCAAGGAAAAGCGCCGCACCATCGTCGAGTATGCCTTGCATGACGCCCGCAAACCCATCGGCGTGGCTACCTATGAGATCACCAAAACCCTGCCCAAGGAATTGAGGGGACAACTGCCCCAGCCGGAAGAGATTGCGGCCTTGCTGGAGGGAATTGAAAAATGAGCGTACACCCTCCATTTGATCCAGGTACTGTCGAAGCCATGGCCAAAGTACTTGGTGAGGCAGGATCAGGGACTGATATAAGTCGATATCTTCAAATGAACGGATTGGTTGATGACTCTGGCGAGTCCACCAAATGGCGACGGCTCAATTTGGTATTCCTGAAAAGCCAAGCCATGACAAAAAGCGCTAATCAAATTCTAGCTTTTGTTAAATCTTACCTTATTCCAACCCGCTTTGTTGGAAAACGAGATGAGTTCGAATGTCATCGTGGTGAACTCAACGCGATCTTGATCCTACATGGGCTTGAGTATGGCAAAGACGGTCAATTCCACATCACAACTCAAGCCAAAACATTGGATGAAGCAGAGATGCGAGCCCAAGGCGTTCGTAACAAGTTAGCCCCCCGTAACACGCATCCTGAAGTCTATAAATACTGCCAGCCTGAACTGATGCAGGATAACTACTTCCACGCAGTGTTTGAAGCCAGCAAAGGATTGTTTCAAAGGATTCGTGATCTTTCCGGTCTTGAAGCCGATGGCACCAATTTGATTGACAGAGTTTTCTCGGTTGAAAAGCCATACCTCGCATTTAACACCCTTCAGACTGAAACAGAAAAATCAGAACATAAAGGATTCGCGCAGCTTCTGAAAGGTTGTGCAGCGGCAATCCGTAACCCGCTGGCGCACGGCCCCAAAATACTGTGGCAGGGGGAAATCGACGCCGCTGATTACCTCACCCTGATTTCAATGCTGCACAGAAAGCTGGATCAATGCGTCAAAGTTCCCAATCCGGTATATCGGCATGGAGGCGAGGCATGACTGAACTGAAAGCCGGATGGAAGATTGTCAAGTTTGGCGAGGTGGTGAAGAACGCCAATCTTGTGGAGCGTGATCCCCAGGCCAATGGCATTGAAAGAATCGTCGGGCTTGAACACATCGACCCAGAAAATCTGCATATTCGTCGTTGGAGCTCCGTTACGGATGGCACATCGTTTACCCGCAAATTCCTGCCGGGGCAGACTCTTTTCGGCAAGCGCCGGGCCTATCAACGCAAGGTCGCCTACGCCGAATTTGCAGGCATTTGCTCCGGGGACATCCTGACGTTCGAGCCGAAAAACAGCAAGGTACTGCGCCCGGATCTTCTGCCGTTTATCTGCCAAAGCGATGCCTTCTTCGATCACGCGCTTGATACCTCGGCTGGTTCGTTGTCACCGAGAACCAGTTGGACGGCGTTGCAGGACTTTGAGTTCCCGCTACCACCGTTTAATGAACAGAAGCGGATTGCTGAGATCCTGTGGGCAGCGGATGAGGCAGTACGAAAATACAAAGAATCTCTGAACGTACTTAAAACCTATAAGAGTCAAATGCTCAGAGCATCATTGCAGCATGAGTCAACAATTGAGGTGTCATGTGGTGAACTCTACAAAACTGCGCCTCGGAACGGATTTTCCCCTAAGACCAACGCATCTGAAGTAGGATACCCCACATTGAGTATTGGCGCAGTTAGAGATGGAAAAGTTGATCCGAATGGAAATACAAAATACGCCGAAATATCGCCATCTGACCTTGAGAGGTTTCGTTTAACTTCGGGTGATATTTTGGTTGTCAGAGGTAACGGCAACAAAACTTTGTGTGGAAAAGCTGGTCTTGTATCAGAAGTTCCAGAGGATTGCTTTTATCCTGATCTTCTCATCCGAATAGCTTTCGATGAGAAAAAGATTCTTCCTGCATTTGCGGTCGAGCAATGGAATGATCAGTTGCCCCATAATAGGCTCCTCGCATTTGCCAAATCTACCAATGGAATATGGAAAATCAACGGGAAGGATCTGCGCCAACACAAGTTGCTTGTCCCTAACCTTGATGTGCAGAGAAAAATCGTAAATCAGTTATCAGTCATCGGCGTTCGTGAAAAAGAGTTATCCGAACACATCGAAGCTCTTCTTCGGCTTCAACGGCAAATCTCGAATGATGCAATAAAGGAATCCGCTAATGCCTAACGAAGAAAACACGGTCGAACATTCGGCCGACACACTCTGCGTCGGCGTGACTCTGGAAATGGTTGCCGAAATGCTTGTGTGCTACGGCGGTGCATGTATCAGAACTCAAGGAGACTGACTCCATGGCATTTAAAATTCCTCAAAAATCATCGGTATCCATCAAAGATCCTGAATCGCTGTTTCGTGACCTGAGAGATCGTACCGTTGAAGGGCTTCTCGCGCAGCAGGCAGACATGCTTCGTGGTTACATGGATCACGTTGATAAAGGTGACATAGCGCTTGAGTTACCCACTGGCAGCGGTAAAACCCTAGTCGGTCTTCTGATCGCAGAATGGCGCAGAAGAACAAAACGGGAGCGATGTGTGCTGCTTTGCCCAACCAAGCAACTTGTCCATCAGGTCGTCGAACAAGCCAAAGAAAAATATGGGATCAACGCCCTTGATTTTTCAGGGTCCAAACACCAATACCCGGAGGCTGATAAAACCGCTTTTAATAATTGCGAATCAATAGGTGTTGCCACCTATAGCGCTCTATTCAACACGAACCCATTTTTCAGTGACGTGCATACACTCATTTTTGACGATGCGCATGCCGCTGAGAATTATGTGTCAAGTTTCTGGTCATTGGAAATCAGGCGCTATCAGGACGAAACAACCTTCGAGGCAATTTGGCAGATAATCGCACCTCTCACCACAGAAAATGACCAGCTCCGTTATGACCAGGGCAATGACGGATCACTTGATACATCGTTCGTCAATAAGGTCCCAACGCCTTATTTACTCAAATGCAGCACTGCGCTGACGGTTGCAATGGATAATGCTTCCAGAGGTAATGATGAATACGGTTATCGATGGCGTATGATCAGAGACCACCTTCACGCCTGCCATCTCTATTACACCAGCAATTCAATTCTCATTCGTCCTCTTATAGCCCCTACCAAGAGCTTTCCGCCGTTTCAGAATGCGCGACAGCGTATTTACATGTCGGCAACTCTCGGTGAAGGTGGAGACCTGGAAAGAATTTTCGGCCGTAAAACAATCGAACGAATTCCTGCCCCAGAGGGCTGGGACAAGCAGGGAATTGGCCGACGCTTTTTCGTGTTTCCTATGCGGAAGTGGGATGAAGAGACGTCATTGAATCTCGCGATTTCCTGGATTACGAAATTTGACAGAGCACTCGTCCTCACCCCAAGCAACCGCGACGCCGACAAAGTAAAAGAAGCCATCAGGGCACTCACGGTGACACAGGGCCACACCCTCTTTGACGCCGCACAGTTGGAGGCGTCGAAGAAATCTTTCACTGGGGCCAGTTCTGCCATTGCGGTTCTGGCGAACAGGTATGACGGGATCGATCTAATCGGAGATGAATGCCGATACTTGATAATCTATGGTCTTCCGGAATCAACCAACCTCCAGGAGCGTTTCATCATCAGTCGATTAGGCGCGTCTGTTCTATTCCAGGTTCGTATCCGCACCAGAATTACCCAGGCGGTAGGAAGATGCACGCGTTCAGCAACCGACTATGCACTTGTGGTTATTATCGGCGAAAAAGTGCATCAGTATTTCCATTTGCCGGAAAAAAGAGAGACTCTACACCCAGAACTTCAAGCAGAAGTCAATTTTGGTGTCGAGCAATCAAGAGTTGAGAATCCATCTGAATTGGGGGATAACATCGACATATTTGTTGCTCATGGGCCAGAATGGAAATCGGCGGATAACCATATATTGGAAACCAGAGATGAACTGGTTCAATCGCCCATACCTTCAGCTACTCCGCTCGGGAACTCGGTTGTTCATGAAGTGAAATTTCACGATGCCCTTTGGTCTGGCGATTTTGACAGTGCTCTCTCGTCAGCAAAAAATGTGCTTGCCAGCCTTGCTGGAGGGCATGACCTGAAAGGGTACTCCGCTCTTTGGAATTACCTTGCCGGCTCAGCTGCCTACCAAGCAAATCAAGCACAAGTAGCTCAAGAACATTTCTCGGCAGCATTTTTATGCGCCAGTACGTTGCCATGGCTGAAACAGATTCAACTACTGATCTCCAGCCAGGAACCGGAAGCACCTATCGAGATCATTTACGGAGAACGAATTGAACGTATTGAAGGAATCTTTGAACGGTTTGGCAAATCCGGAAGCGTAAAAATTGAAAAATATTTCCAGGCTATCCGGCAGGGACTTTCAAGCCCAGAATCGAAACCATTCGAGGAAGCACAGGTGAAACTTGGTTGTCTCCTGGGTTTTGAAACAGGCAACACAGAACGATCCGGTGATCCAGACCCTTGGTGGATCTTTGGCCGACAGGGCATTGTCTTTGAAGATTACACGGCAACCGGCGATAAGCCTGT
>JAQUEZ010000350.1 GCA_028684915.1 Desulfobulbus sp. | reverse complement strand
GCAGAGGTCTTGTCACCGGCCTGCGAATCGATCATGTTGATGGGCTGTACGATCCGGCGAGCTACCTGCAAAGGATACGAAAAAGAGCACCCCACACCTACATCATCGTCGAAAAAATTCTCGACCCCGCCGAAGACCTCCCCCGATCCTGGCCGCTGCAGGGCACAACGGGCTATGATTGTATCAACTCCGTGAATGGGCTGTTTTGCGAGCAGAAAAACGAGCAAGCATTCAGCAAAATCTATTCCAGCATAACGGGTTTGAAGGACACGTATGCACAGGTGGTGCACGCCAACAAAAAGATCATCATCCAGGAGGATATGGCGAGCGATGTCCACAACCTCGCCCTGCTGTTGAAGAAGATCTCCAGCCGGGACCGTCATGGCAGCGACATCACCTTAAACGCGCTGCAAAGAGCGTTGACCGAGGTCCTTGCCGTGTTTCCCATCTACAGAACCTACATCAGCGACGTTGTGGTCTCGGAGACCGACCGGAAAACCATTGTCGATGCGTTGAACAAGGCCAGGGCTAACTTTCCCGCCCTGCTGCATGGGTTCACTTTCGTCCGCAGATTTCTGCTCCTCGATTTTCCCGACTATGTGCAGAAAGAAGAGAAGCGGGAGTGGCTGCACTTCGCCATGCGCTTCCAGCAATTTTCCGGTCCAGTCATGGCCAAGGGTGTCGAGGATACCACCCATTATGTCTACAACCGGCTCTTGTCACTCAACGAGGTGGGGGGGCGGCCGGATCGATTCGGCTGCTCGCTCGCGGAATTTCACGCCTTCAACGCCAAGAGGAAAGAGTTATGGCCGGATACTCTCAGCGCCACCGCGACGCACGACACCAAAAGAGGAGAAGACGCCCGCGCCAGAATCAATGTCCTCTCCGAGATGCCGACTGAGTGGCAAAAAAAACTCCGAACCTGGATCAGGGTCAACCGGGGGAAAAAAATGCGGATCGCCGGCGTGGCTGTTCCGGATAGGAACGACGAGTATTTCCTCTACCAAACCTTGATCGGAGCGTTTCCCTTCGCCGATGCGGAGTATCCTGAGTTGTTTCCCTTCGCCGATGCGGAGTATCCTGAGTTCATTGAAAGGATGAAGAGCTACATTGTCAAAGCTGTACGGGAAGCAAAAATTCACACAGCTTGGTTACAGCCCGATACGGCCTACGAAGATGCGTACATCTCTTTTGTGGAAAAAATCCTCATCCCCTCGGAGAACAACGAATTTCTCAAGGAATTTATCCCGTTTTGCCGGCGAGTCGCGCACTTCGGCCTGCTCAACTCCCTCTCGCAGACCCTGATCAAGATCACCTCGCCCGGCGTGCCTGATTTCTATCAGGGGTCGGAACTCTGGGACCTCAGCCTGGTGGACCCTGACAATCGCCGGCCGGTGGATTTTGCCAGCAGGCGCGCCCTGCTGGCCAGCATTCAGGCGCAGGAGGTCGATGATATTGACCGGCTCGTCCAATCGCTGCTGGCCACACGGGAAGATGGCGCTATCAAGCTTTTTCTCATCTATCGGGCGCTCAAGGCTAAAAGCGCGCATCGGGCGCTTTTTCGTTCCGGCGCCTACCTTCCCCTTGAGTCGACGGGAAAATTCAGCAACCATGTCATCGCCTTTGCCTGGAGGCATCAGCACCAATGGGCCCTGGTCATGGCGCCGAGATTCCTCAGTCACTTGATTTCAGAAGGCAATTTTCCCCTCGGAAAAGAAGTTTGGCAAGAGACACAGGTGATACTCCCTCACGGGGCGCCAGCTGCCTGGCGAAATGCGCTTACGGACGAGGAACTACTTTCTGGGGAAAACGCTCTGCCTGTCGGAGATATTTTGCTTCGTTTCCCGGTGGCGTTACTGATAGGTGAGGGAAAAGAGGAGGATGTGCCTCCTGTTTGAGTGAATTCACGCAAACGCTATTTCAGAAGTTCATGCCTACAGTTAACAGTTCAAGCTAATCAAGAAAGATGGTTTCGCAAAAAGTCGATTCATGTCATTTCGACGAGCACAGTGAGGAGAAATCTCATAATAATTCTCGAGATTTCCCGCTACGCTCGAAATGACACAACCGAGTGTTTTCCCTTTTTACGAGTTCATCAAGAAACAGGACACCATTAAAAATCCGCTGGCGCTGGCTGCCATCGCCACGCCCATGAGGATTGCCCCAGCACTTCGCGGCGCCCGTCCTTGTTGATCCCCTCCCCTCCTCTCATGCCGTATTCACCCAGCAGCGCAGCACCTCGGCCACACTCCAGGCCTGCGCCACGCAACCCCGCGGCGTATAGGGCGCTTCGGCATCGAAAACCTCGCTGATCGAGCCGACGCAAGCTTCATCAAGATGGGCCACAAAGCCAGCTAAAAATTTCCTCCCCTCCGCCTCCTTGCCCGGATTGAGCTTGAGCCACGCATCGACATAGGGGCCGATGAGCCATGCCCACACTGTGCCCTGATGGTAGGCGGCATCGCGGGCGCGCAGGTCGCCATAGTATTTTGCCTTGTACTCCGGATGGCCAGGCGCAAGAGAACGCAAGCCAACAGGGGTGAGCAGGCGATCCGTCACCACCTTCATCACCGGTTCCCATCTGGTTTCGTCGAGGACCGGGTGATCGAGCGAAATCGCGAAAACCTGGTTCGGACGGCAGGCATCGTCGTTGCCGCCGTTTTCCGCGTCGACCACATCAAAGAGATAGCCGCCCTGTTCATACCAAAATCGCCGGCTGAACGACTCCCGCACCTGGCCGGCGGTTGCATTCATGCGGTGCATGTCGGCCTCCTGACCCTCTTCCTGCAGCCACCCCGCCATCAACCGCAGCGCGTTGTACCAGAGCGCGTTGATCTCCACGGCTTTGCCCCGCCGGGGCGTCACCACCCATTCCCCCACCTTGGCATCCATCCAGGTGAGCTGATACCCCTCTTGCCCCTGCCGCAGCAACCCGTCCTCCGGGTCCATGCCGATACCGAACCGCGTGCCGTCCCTATGATACTCAATGATTTCAAGCAGCTTGGGCAGCAGCAGTTGCAAGGTCATGCGGTCGTTGGTTATCCGTAGATAGCGGTGCATGGCGTGGAAAAACCACAAGGTGGCGTCGGCGGTATGATACAGACCGTCCCTCTCGCCCTCGGGGAACATATTGGGGATCAAGCCATCGCGCACGTAATGGGCGAAGGTCCGCAGTATCCATCCCGCCTCTTTGTGACGGCCGGTCATCAGCGTGAGTCCTTCCAGGCTGATCATGGTATCGCGACCCCAGTCCGTGAACCAGTGGTACCCCGCGACAACAGTCCGAATTTCATCGCCTGAGGCTCGCATGCGGGCGACGTCCTCCGCCCGGCCAACGGGGGTGATGAGAAACTGATCGGCGGCGAGCACCAGTTCTGCGGCTGGGCCCCGCTGTGCTTGCGGCGGAGCGGCAACCAAAAGCCGCTTGCGGCGATCCAGCTCTGCCCGATATGCCGCATCCGGTGACAGCGCCCGGATAGTGTCCCATTCCTCAGTTGACGCCACGAACGTCGCCCGGTCGCCCTCGACCAAATCAACACGGAAATACCCGGGACTCCACAATGCCCCCTGCCACTCATAGCCGCGGTTGCGCTCAGTATAGTAAGGAATCAAGGAAGTTTCCTTGCGATCAAACGTAAAGGCCACCGATAACCCGTGCACGATGAGCCGCAGTACGGGCAAACCGTCAGCGCCGGTGACTTCGAACTGGTCCTCAGACACGGTCAATTTGTAGTGTGCCGGGCGTACCTGGCTGACCATCGCATCGTGCGAACGAAACTGCATCGCCGGTCGAAGCCCTAATCGCAGCTTGCCTTTGCCGGCGAGCAGAAGATAGGTCACATGGACGGTGTTCTGCCGGTAGGGAAGAATAAGACGTTTTTCAAGGACAAACCCGTCCACCTCATAGCGCCACACCGGCAGCCCGGCTTCCAGCCGAAATTCACTGATGGGCAAGGTCGACTCCGGCGAGATGCCCGCCAACTCCTCCGCGCCTGTGAACAGGACCCGCCGGTCCGGCAGGCGCAAACGCTCAGAAAGCCCGCTCAACATCATCATCCGGCCCAGCGGATTGGGCAAAGCGGCGATCAATAATCCGTGATAGCGGCGGGTGATGGCGCCGGTCACGGTTCCCGACGCGTATCCGCCGATCCCATTGGTGACCAGCCACTCTTCCATCATGTGCGGGTCTGCTTCCAGCTTGCTGCATAAATCGCCGGTGCACAGCACTCGAAACAGGTCAGCCATGCCGTTCTTGCTCCGTTAAAATTGGCCGCAAAGCGATCGCGGCATTCCCCGGGATGCGCCAGTTGTCTCTAGAATCGAGCCGGGGCGTCCCGGAGCCGCCGTAGCGGGGATCTTCGCTCGACCATAGTGTCTGCCAGATCATTGCTTCCGGCGGCGCCAGCAACGGCTCCGGGGCGGGGTCCAGGTGCAAATCCATGCCGAAATTCACCAGCAACAGGCGGTCGTCGTCCCCGGTCTCGCTGAAAAAACGCAGCAGCAAGCACTCTTGCGCGAGCACGGCTCCATCCACACCCTGCGGAATTTGCGCACTGAAGACAGGATCTTCGCGGCGCAAACGCAGCAGGTCTTTATGCAGATCATAGGTGGGCCGGTTGCGTTCCCGTTCGCTGAAATCAAGCTTGCACCGCGCAAAAGTTGAAGGATTTGCCGGATCAATCAGGCAGGGCAGCATCTCGCTCGTCGCCAGGCTCGGAAACTGGGCCAGAAACTGCGCTCGGCCTTGGCGCACCAGAAGGGCCAGTTCAGGCTTGTGGTCCGCAAAGAAATAGAACGGGCTTGATGAGCCGAACTCCTGTCCTTGAAAGAGCATGGGGGTTCCCGGAGCGAGCAAGAGAAGCGCGGTCATTGCCCGCAACCGCCCAGGGCTGGTCAGGAACTGCACCCGTTCGCCACGGCCGGAATTGGCGATCTGATCATGATTCTGAATATAGGTGACGAATTTCGCGGGCGCCAGCTTGAGGCCGGGCGTGCCGCGACGCTGCTTCTGCCACTTGTAATGCTGTCCCTGATAGAGGTAGCCGTACTTCACCATTGAGATAAACTCCTGCGGCTTGCCCAGGTAGTCGGTGTAGTAGGCTTCGTTGCGTCCGGTCATCGCAACCATGGCGCTGTGATGAAAGTCGTCATTCCACAGCCCGTCCAACCCGTATCCGCCGCTCTCGATCGGACGCACCAGCTTGGTGAGCTGCGGCTCGTTCTCCGCCACGATGATCGTTTGCCTCCCGCGTGCTGCTTCCCGCACTCGCTTTCCGATGGCTGTCATAATGTTTTCCGGCGAGGCGTCGAACATCTGCTGGGTGGCGTCCAGCCGGAGGCCGTCAAGGTGGAACTCCTCGATCCAGTACGCCGCATTGGTGAGGAAAAATTCTCGC
>JAQUEZ010000090.1 GCA_028684915.1 Desulfobulbus sp. | reverse complement strand
CATAATCCTGATCCGTATCAGCCCAGTGATAGGGGCTGAGTTGGATTTCCGAGCGGCCACCGATCTTGTCGCCGATCAACTGTCCTTCCCGGGTGATGATATCGCCGGAAAAGGTGATACTTTCCTCCGTCTTGGCTTTTTTTTCCGGTGTCACCAGGTACAAAAAAGCTGCCTTGCCGTTCTCCAGTCGACCGATCCAACGTGGATTCTTGCCGAACTGTTTGGGTTTGCCTCCTTCCATGGCGCCAAAGGCTTCAACTTCTCCTGCTATTTCATCGCGAACCAGCAGGCTACTGTGTGACTCCATCGGGCCGCTGATTTCGATCAGCACTGGAAAAGGGAGGTTGGGTGCAGTTTGTTTAGGCATGATCCTTCTTGCCTGCAGCCCTGATTGGTTGACCCATAGGTACAGGCCCACAGCGCTCCCCAAAAGCGCAAGCACCATGAGAAGCAGTAGCCAGAGTCGCGTACGGGTGACGATGAGGGAAAAGAAGAATGATTTTTTTTCGGGACGGTTTGCCTTGGATGAATCGATGGAATCGACGAGGGGGGCAGGCGCGGAGGGGTCGCTGTCGGCATCCAGCAATTCCTCGAGCGGGATTTCCAGCGCTTCAGCCAGTTTTTGGGCATTCTCAACTTTGATGGATGGGTAGCGGCGATTTTCCCAACGGGAAATCGTATCCGTGGTCACCCCGACCACGGTGGCCAGATAGAGCTGGGTAAGCCCTTTCTGTTCTCTGACCATGCGGATTTTATCACCGTTGATATCAACGCTGCCACTGTTGTTCATAGGCCGGGTACCAAGGAACCTTGCTCTGTCTACAGGATTGATTCGGGTTGAGGAGTCGGATGAATCACTATTATTATACGTCAGTTACCAAGCAATTGCCATGCCGAAAACAATTCCAGAAAGCATCTCTGGCGAAGAAAAAAGGGGGTGCCTGTGGAAAGACACCCCCTTGGACGACAAAACGACACGTTCCTAATGAGTATAGGTCGTTATTTCGATGACGTCGTAAACACTTCGATCTCCCGCTTCGTCGTATTTTTCCCGGCACTCGACAGACTTCCTATCTGCCTTTGTGCCGTGAAAAAAGCTCCGATTTGGCTCTCTGTTTTTTACTGACCCATCTTTTAGAGGGTGATGGACTTTTTACGAGTCCATCAATATTTACTCAGGTAGTTATCAAGCTCCCAATCGGTGACGGCGGTACGGAAAGAATCCCACTCTTTCTCTTTGCCCTCGAGATACTTCTCAAGAATATGCTCACCCAGGGCCTCCTTGGCGATCGGGTTGGTCTTGAGCTCATGGAGTGCCTCGTACAGATTGGCCGGGAGGCTGGCGATACCTGCCTCAACCTTCTCGGCAGCGCTCATCTCGAAGATATCGACGTTGGTTGCAGGCGGGGTGGGGAGGTTGTTTTTGACCCCGTCCAAACCGGAGCAGAGCATCATCGCAAACGCCAAGTACGGATTGCAGGTGGGATCGGGGCAGCGCACTTCAGTCCGGGTGCCCATACCGCGGGAGGCCGGGATCCGAACCAGGGCGGATCGGTTGGATGCGGACCAGGCGATATACACCGGTGCTTCGTATCCGGCCACCAAACGTTTGTAGGAGTTAATCAGCGGGTTGGTGATAGCCGCAAAACCACGGGCATTCTTCATGATCCCGGCAATATATTTGTAGGCGATTTCGCTGAGTTGCAGGGGGCCTTTCTCGTCGAAGAAGGCATTGGTCCCGTCCAGGTTGAACAGCGACTGGTTGGTATGCATACCAGAGCCGTTGATACCGAAGATTGGCTTGGGCATGAAGGTAGCGTGAAGGCCGAATTCGGCGGCGATGGAGCGGACAACCCATTTGTAGGTGATGGTATTGTCGGCAGCTGTTACCGCATCGGCATACTTGAAGTTGATTTCATGCTGCCCCTCGGCGACCTCGTGGTGGGATGCCTCGATTTCAAAACCCATCTCTTCCAGGGTTTCGATGATGGTCCGACGGCATTCGATACCACCGTCATCGGGTTCAACATCAAAGTAGCCGGTCACATCATCGGTGATCGTGGTGGGATGCCCTTCTTCGTCGCGGCGGAAGAGGAAGAACTCACATTCGGTGCCGACGTTCATGGTGTAGCCGAGCTTTTTTGCGCCTTCCATAACCCGTTTGAGATTGTTACGTGGGCAACCGGGAAAAGGCGTACCGTCTGGCTTATAGACGTCGCAAATGATACGGGCGGCGTTGCTGCCGTCTTTCTCACGCCAAGGAAGAACGACAAAGGTGTTGTAATCCGGCTTGAGGTACATATCGGATTCATTGATGCGGACAAAACCCTCAATGGAAGAACCGTCAAACATGATCTGGCCATCCAGTGCTTTTTCAATCTGACTCCGTGGAATGGCGATGTTTTTCATCATGCCGAAAATATCGACAAACTGCATCCGGAAGAAGTTGACGTTCTTTTCCTTAATGATTTTCATGATTTCGTCACGTGTCATAACTCATCTCCTTATCCTTGGTGGATTTTGGTTTCCAGCCAATTGTCCATAGGCCTTGGCTGGGATTGCAGGGTGACCTGCGTGCGTGAAGGCGAGATGCAAGGGCGGGATGTAAGTGCAGGTCCCGCGAACCGCATTCTTGAGGTAGTGTTTTACCTTTTGTCCGCTCCACTTAGCGCCCATCGGGGGCGTCGTAACTAACTGTCCGATAAAGTCTATCTTCGCTGGATGGTCGCGAGAGCGAAACGGACAGGTCGTGTATCGTTTACGGTTTCAGGGGGTGACATCGGCCGACCGGCAATATGCATTCCGGCAGTAACCGACAAGCGAAATATTTTTTTGCACGGAAAAGTTGTCATTCTCGTAAATACTCTCGAGTACGACGTTTCGATCATTATAACATACTGTATTTACAATATGTTGATTCTCGGATTTCGAATTTTTATTCGGCCATCAAAGTTCAATACACGCACGTAAAACTGAGCGTACAGTACGAAAGTTGCACCAACAGGTCAACCTCCAATGTTGACTCTTAAAAGACGGAGGCGCGCATCAGTTATTTGGGCAATGGAAGGGCAGAAGGGCTGGGCGTGTGCCGCCTGGGATAGCAAGCGATCAATCGGTAATTGGATGTGATGCGGGCTTTTGAAAAAAAAGGCCACCCCCAGTTGGGGATGGCCTTGAAGAGCAAACTGAAAATCCGCAATTAACGGATGAACAGCATCTCCTGGTAAGAAGGCAGCGGCCACAGATCGTCAGCCACAATAGACTCCAGGGCGTCAGCATAGCCGCGAACAGCCAACATGGCGGGAAGAATCTTCTCACACATGTAGGTGGCGTGACCCAGGGTGTCAGCAGCCTCGTGGGCTAGCAGTTTTTCCAGGTTATCCACCTCTGCCTGCATGGAGCGCAGTTTAGCGGTAACATCTTCAAGTGTAGCCATCTTGAAGTCGTGGCCGATGGCTTTCAGGCTTACGCAGGTAGAAGCCAACTCGCCCTGATAGCGCATAGCTGCCGGGAAGATGACGGTACGAGACATGCGGATAACCAGGTTGGCCTCGGTGGTGATTACCTTTGCGTATTGCTCGAGGTAAATTTCCTGGCGGCTCTTCAACTCGGCTTCGGTGAGGACATCGTACTTGGTGAACAGCTCCACGACTTCCTTGCTGGTCAGAACCGGCAGGGCCTCGGGGGTGGTCTTCAGATTGGGCAGGCCACGTTTGGCTGCTTCCTTATGCCATGCATCGGAGTAACCGTCGCCGTTGAAAACAACCGCATCGTGCTCCTGCATAATTTTCTGGAGAATATCCTGTACGCCTTTGTTGAACAGGGTCTTGTTGACTTTGCCCAGTTTTTCCAATTCGTTAGCGATGAAATCAAGAGACTCGGCCATCATGGTATTCAGGGCAACCTGAGCACCTGCGATGGAGTGAGACGACCCCACAGCGCGGAACTCGAAGCGGTTACCGGTGAAGGCAAAGGGGCTGGTACGGTTACGATCGCCCGGATCCATGGGCAGCGGCGGCAGGGTATCGACGCCGATGTTCATAACCCCCTTGGACTTGGAGCCTTTTACCTCACCTTTCTTGATCTGCTCGAACACGTCGGCAAGCTGCTCGCCCAGATAGGCGCTGATGATGGCCGGAGGTGCCTCGTTGGCACCCAAACGGTGGTCGTTGGAGGCAGAGGCAACGGTGGCGCGCAGCAGGGAACCGTATTTGTGCAGGGCGCGGATGGCGGCGGCACAGAAGACGAGGAACTGGGCGTTGGCGTGCGGGGTATCGCCCGGATCAAAAAGGCTCCCTAACTCGGCATTACCAATGGAGTAGTTGAGATGCTTACCCGAACCGTTGATACCGGCAAAAGGTTTCTCATGGAGCAGGCAGACCATACCGTAACGTTTGGCAACGGTACGCAGGGTGGTCATGATCAGCTGGTTGTGATCGGTGGCCAAGTTGCCCTGCTCGAAAAGAGGTGCGATCTCGAACTGGCCGGGAGCGACTTCGTTGTGACGCGTCTTGACCGGGATACCCAGCTTGAATAACTCACGCTCTACATCCATCATGAAAGCGAGAACGCGACGGTTGATGACACCGAAGTATTGATCCTCAAACTCCTGTCCTTTGGCCGAAGGTGCACCAAAAAGGGAGCGACCGGAGATAAGGAGGTCGGGACGGGAGAAAATGAAATTGCGATCGATCAGGAAATATTCCTGCTCCGGTCCGGCAAAAGCGGTGATCGGCAGCTTGGTGTTGACATCGAAGTATTTGAGAACCCGTTTGGCCTGCTTGTTAAGGGCCTGCAGGGAGCGCAGCAACGGGGTTTTTTTGTCCAGTGCCTCGCCGGTCCAGGAGACAAAGGCAGTGGGAATGCAAAGGAAGGTGCCGTTGGGGTTTTCGAGGATAAACGCCGGGCTGGTAACATCCCATGCGGTATAACCACGGGCCTCAAAGGTGGCGCGCAGGCCACCGGAGGGGAAGGAAGAGGCATCAGGCTCACCCTGGATGAGCAGTTTCCCGGAGAATTCGGCAAGGGCTCCGCCCTCACCGTCAGGCACCAGGAATGCGTCATGCTTTTCAGCGGTAAGACCGGTCAAGGGGTAGAACACATGCGTGAAGTGGGTCGCGCCTTTCTCGATGGCCCAGTCCTTCATGGTGTTGGCAACCACATCAGCAAGGGTGGCATCCAGTTTTTCGCCAAAGGCGATGGTGTTCTTCAGTGACTTGTAAATATGTTTGGGCAGCCGCTCCTTCATGACCTTGTCGCTGAAGACATTGGAACCAAACACGTCGGTGGGTTTGGTTTCGTTGAAGTTCAGCGGGGCATGGGAGGGTTTGTAGTTGATGATCGCCGAAATGGCATTCAGACGGGCCTGGATTCCACTCATTGTGCACGCTCCATAATGGGTTGAAAATGATGATGACTACAGCCGGTAAATTGTGTTGTCGATTGATGTTAAACCCGGTTATTGCCGGATATTGTTGTTTTCTATTGAGGTGATAAACCGGCGGCTTCGAGTTCCGCCTCTTCAGCACCGATAATACGCATCAAGGTCATGCTGATTTTTGCCTGCGTTGCCTCGTCGGTCAATTTTTCGCCGCTTTGTGTACTGACATAAAAAATATCGATCAGCTGCTCCACCGCAGTGGCGATTCTTGCTCGGTGAATTGCCAGGCCAAAATCCGCCAATGTCTGGGTCAGCTGATACAAAGCGCTTCGATTATCGCCGCCGTAAACCTCGATGATGGTGTATTGCTGCGAAGTGTCGTTATCAATGATGACTTTACACTCCAATTGCTGAACCTGGCGCGGACTGCTATAACTCTGCGGCTGGGTCCGTTCGTGGAGTTGGTAGCCAACGTCGAGCCGGTAGTTGATGGCCAGATTGAGGTCGCGTTCCACCTGCTCCCATTCCTGCTCCTCAAAACTGCGAGACGTGGCCGGAATCACCTCAAGGGTGTCGACCACGGTTCCGTCCGGCCAGGTAAAGATCTGCGCGGAGAGCACGCTGAGATTGTGCAAGGCGAGCACGCCACAAAATTTGGCCAAAAGTCCGACCTTATCCGGCCCCATGATCAACAGAGACCAGGAACGAGTCCCCGGTTCGGCAAAGAGTTTCACCTGCTGTTTGAGCCGCGTCGCCATCTCCGAGTGGATCGCCAGGTGCCGGAGTACGGCTTCCAGGCTGTAGCTCAGCAAATAATCCGAGGGGAGAGTGTTAATGTCAATCCGCGCAGGTTGGCCATCCAGCCGGGCAAAAATCTGATCCTGCAGCCAGCGCACGCCCTGATCTTCCTCGTCCTGGCTCATCTGGTCGATATGGCAATTCGCACCGAGACAGGCCTTGATGCTTAGGTAAAGTTCCGAAAGCAGGCTTGATTTCCAGTCCGTCCAGGCCGATGGTCCTGTTGCCTTTGAATCGGCAATGGTCAGGAGATAAAGCATGGTTAAACGATCAGTATTACCGATCAAGTCCGAAGCCTGGCGGATAAATTCCCTATCGGTAAAATCACGCCGCATCGCATTTTCAGGCAAGTACAGATGGTGGCGGATGAGAAAGGCTAAAGTTTCGCATTCCTCTGCCGGCAAATGCAACCGTTGCCCTATGGCGCCCACCATCTCTGCGCCGAGCACCGAATGATCACTCTGCTTCCCCTTGCCGATATCGTGCAGTAAGGCGGCAAGATAGAGTACTTCAACATTCTTGAGCTCAGCAAAGAGTTCTGCTTGGCTCTGTTTCAGTGCGGTCAATTCGGCTACTGCCTGCAACTGATGGCGATCCACGGTGTACAGATGATAGAGGTCATGCTGGGCCAGCGACTCAACACCCGAAAATTCGGGGATGAAGCGAGTGAGCAGGCCAGTTGAGAGCATCACCTCCAGCACCGCAAAAATTTTATCCGTCTGGGTGAGCAACTCCAAAAAGACCCGGGTTGCCCGTTTTGAGCTACGAAAATGGTCATCTACTCTATCAAGGCTGGCGGTGACCAATTGCCGGGTACGATGATGCAGCGGTAATCCGGTCCGGCCGGATTGGAGGAACAGGCGCATGAGTAAATAGGGGCGCTCGTTTAATTCTTCCGCTGCGGTGAGGCGAATGGTCCCGGCTCGCGCGACGATGGACCGCTCCAGCTGCTGCTCCACATTGCCGCCGCTGGTGAGTCCGAGCACTTCATGGACATGCTCGAAGAAAAGGTCGGTGATCACCGAGACCGTCTGCAGGTGGCTGTAGACATCGCGCATGAAATGCTCAACGCCAAGCAGGCCACCGGTATCCTGGTAATCGAAGGCACTTGCGGTTTCTTCCTGAAATTCAAAGATCAGATGATCACTTTTGCGGCGGCCTAGCAGGTGCAACCTGTTGCGAATTTTGGCCAACATGGACCATGAATTTTCCAAGGCCAGCCGATTACCGGCTTCCAACATCCCCGATGATTCGATCGCAGCCAAATCATTCAGCCCAAACACACCTTTAGCCACCCACATCATGGCTTGTATGTCGCGCAATCCACCTTTCCCTTCTTTGACATGCGGCTCAAGAAGGTAGGTGTGGCTCCCGTACTTCTGCCACCGATCTTGGATGAATTCCTCCATGGTCTGGACAAACTGGTGGCGGCGGCCATCAAAAATTTTCTTAGTGTATCGAGTTTTCAGGTCCTGAAAGAGTTCTTCGGAGCCCACCAGGAGCCGAGCATCTAAAAGGGCTACTTGAAAATGGAAGTCATCCTGGGCAAACTGGATCGCATCCTTGACCCCACGAACACTGTGGCCGACCTCAAATCCCTCGTCCCATAAGGGGTAGAGCAGGCCTTCTACCAAAGCCTGCATCGATTTTTTCGACCACCAGTCGTGGAGAAGAAGCAAGTCAATATCCGAATAGGGATAAAATTCTCTCCTGCCGTAGCCGCCGAGAGCCACAACCGCGATGTTGCCCCGTGCTTTCTGCACAGCCGGTGCCGTGTTGTACTTGTCGATGATGAACTCATCGACAAGATCAGAACAACGCTGCAGGATTTCCTGCCCGCTGAGGCCCTGGCGCCAGGCTTCGGCCAGGGCTTCTTGTTGCGGGCGTAAGGTAGCTGCCATCAAATAGCCTCGCTGCCCGTCTCCCCGGTGCGTACCCGGATAACCCGTTCCACCGATGTGACAAAAATTTTGCCGTCACCGATTTTGCCGGTTCTCGATTTTTCGACGATAACGTTGATCACCTGGTCGACCAGTTCATCCTGCACAATAATGTCCAGCCTGATTTTTGGAATGAAATCAACGACGTACTCAGCTCCACGATAAATTTCCGTATGGCCTTTTTGCCGTCCATATCCTTTGACCTCACTCACGGTCATACCCTTGATCCCGATACCGTTGAGGGCATCTTTGACCTCGTCGAGTTTAAAGGGTTTGATAATGGCCTCAATTTTTTTCATAAGCCCTCCTTAGATAACGCTCGCACTCAGCAGACGCAAAATTCGTTGAAGTCTCATTCGTGATGGCCTCGTACAAAGTCCATCACGCGCTAAGCGATGGCTAGGTAAAAACGCTGCGACGCCATCGTTAGTTGTAGGCGGTTTCCGAGTGCTCGGTGTAATCCAGGCCCTGATGCTCTGCTTCCTCGGTGATCCGCAGTCCTATCAACGTGTGTACCAGTTTGAGGATAATCCAACTAACGATGAACGCATACACACAGACCACTCCGACACCGATCAACTGCGAAACCAATTGAGCGCTGCTTCCGGCCAATAAGCCGTCGGCGCCGTTGGGGTTAACAGCCTTAGAGGCGAATACACCCAAAAGTATGGTTCCGGTAATGCCGCCAATTCCGTGGATTCCCACCACGTCCAGAGAGTCATCGAATTTGAATCTGCTCTTCATGTTGACTGCCACGTAGCAGACAACGCCTGCGATCAATCCTATAATAATCGCGGCATTAGGTCCAACAAAACCTGCTGCCGGGGTAATGGTGGCTAATCCTGCAATTGCCCCTGAGGCAGCCCCCAAGGTGGTTGGTTTTCCAAGCTTTATCCACTCTAGGGCCGTCCACATGGCCATGCCGGCCATGCCGCCAAGATGGGTGGCGACAAAGGCGGTTGCGGCAACTTCATTTGCAGCTAAGGCACTCCCTCCATTGAAACCAAACCAGCCGAACCACAAGAGTCCTGTTCCTAACATGGTCATGGGCAGGTTGTGCGGCATGAAGTTGGTCTGACCATACCCTTTGCGTGGGCCAATGATCATAACGGATGCAAGGGCAGCCATGCCGCAGGTCGCATGAACGACCAGGCCACCGGCGAAATCGAGGACGCCCAATTTTGCCAGCCAGCCGCCGCTTCCCCAGATCCAATGGCAGACCGGATTGTACACTAAAATGGCCCAAAGCAAGCTGAAGACGACAAACGCGGGAAAGCGAACCCGCTCGGCAAAGGCCCCGGCAATAAGTGCAGGCGTGATGACCGCAAACATACACTGGTAAATCATGAAGACGGTCTGGGGAATAGTTGTGGCGTAGGTATCGCTCGGCGCATTGCTCACCCCTTTGAGGGCCACCCAAGACAAGTCGCCGATTACCCCCCCGATGTCCGGACCAAAGGACATTGAATAGCCGATGTAGACCCATTCAAGCGAAATCAACGAAATAAGCACTAGGCTCTGCATAATTGTGGCAAGCGCATTTTTACTGCGCACCATTCCCGCGTAAAATAGGGCTAATCCTGGCGTCATCAGCAGGACCAGCCCTGCTGCCGCCAATATAAAAGCAGTATCAGCACCGTTGATCATATTTTCCCCCTTGTAAAAATTACAATCTTGTTAAAAAAATTTACGCGATTGTAACAAAGAGGGGTGGAATAATCAAGTATCAATGCGAAGCCTTTTTGTCAAAGAACAAGGAAATAACCGATGGCACCAACAACTATGGCATTGCATTCAGGCTGGGCGAGGGATGAACGCTGAGGCACTGTACAGACTTGGCCAATTGCGGCGCTTATTAGGATTACTTTTGGGGAAAGTTTACAATAAAAGTGCCAAGATCAAAGTTTATAAACAACTGGCTAGAATTCATTGAGAAAAGAGAATTTTTTTGAAGGGAGGACTGAAATGGCGCTACGTTTTTGTCAATATTGAGGCAAAAATAAACATAAATGTCGATTGTGTAGGCTTGGGCAATAGTTGTCCTTCTAGAAAAAACGAGAGGGATGTTCGGTGTTTTGTAACATCCTGTATTTACGAGAGGTAACTTCTCGGCTTTTGACTTTTTGATGGCTTCGTAAAAACTTCGATATCCTGCGTCGTAGCGTTTTTTTACGAGGCTATCATATTTGACAAAGACACCTAGAGTCGGTAGGATTTCTTCCTAGCAGATTCATTTGTCTTTTCGAGATATTTTGCGAAAATGGAGGCTTGGCATTCATTTTCTCCGCTCACGTACAAAGGATAAAAAATAATGACTTCGGAACGAAGACGTTTTATTAGGCCGGAAGCTTTAAATTTGCTTGATTATCTGATCGTTGACGAGCAGGGCCGCCAGGGGGAGTACTCGATGGCCAGAACCCTCAATGTCAGTAAGGGTGGGATCTTGATGGAGACCCATCGCCAGCTACCCAAAGGGCAACAGGTCATGATCACCCTGGGGTTGAATGATCAGCTCATTGATGTGATGGGGCGAATTGTGTATGTCGTCGGTGCGGCAGGCCGCTTCCACAACGGCATCGAATTTTTTCACCTCTCCGATACTGATAAGCATGTGCTCGACCGATATGTCACTGCTTTTCATTCCTTATACACTGAAGCGGAAAAGGAAACCTTGATGTCGTCGTAAAAACTTCGATCTACTGCGTCGCAGCATTTTTCCCGACGCTCGACATACCTGATGTATGCCTTCGGGCCGGGAAAAATACTACTCCTTGTATATCTGTGTTTTTACCTAGCCATCTTTTAGAGTGTGACGGACTTCTTGCGAGTCCATCAACCTTGATGCCGTAATACGGTAGTTCCCAGACGCGAAAGGTCGTTCTGTTCCGCCGTTTTTTGCAAACGGCATCGCAAGCCAACAAAAAACACCGGTTCCCCCACACGAGAAACCGGTGTTGGTCTTCCCTTTTCTTTCCTTACAGTGTTCGTCCGTATTCATCGTCATAGCGGACAATATCATCCTCACCCAAGTAACTGCCGATTTGTACCTCGATCAGTTCCAACGGGATCACACCAGGATTTTCCAGTCGGTGAATAGTACAACTGGGGATATACGTTGACTCGTTTTCTTTAAGCAGGATGGACTGATCGCCATTTTGGATTTTTGCGGTCCCGGAAACCACCACCCAGTGCTCATGGCGGTGATGATGCATCTGCAGCGAAAGACGTGCCCCGGGATTGACCGAAATTCGCTTGATTTGGAATCGGTCCTGTAATTCCAGGGTGGTGTAACTCCCCCATGGTCGGTACACAGTCCGATGGGTATGGTACTCGGGCCGCTTTTCTTTTTTGAGCCGATCAACGATTCGTTTCACATCCTGCGCACGGTCCATGGGGGCGACCAGCACGGCGTCGGCGGTTTCCACCACCAGGGTGTCGCGCAATCCCACCGAAGCCACCAAGGTATGCTCAGAGCGGATAAGAGAGTTGTGCACATCCTCAAGCACAACATCGCCAAAGGAGGCATTTCCCTGTTGATCTTTATCAGCCACCTCCCAGAGTGCACGCCAGGAACCAATATCGCTCCAGCCGAGATCGGCCTCAACCATTGAGGCTTTTTGCGTTTTTTCCATGATGGCGTAATCGATGGAATCCGAGGGGCACATACCCATCTCCTGAGAATCGAAGCGGAAAAACACTCCATCGGGGATGCCTTTTTCCACCGCATTGTTCATGTGTTCAATAATGCTGGGGGCATGGGCTTCCATCTCCGCCAAGATGGTTTCCGCGGTAAAGGCGAACATGCCGCTGTTCCAGAAATAGCGTCCACTGGCGAGATATTTTTTTGCCGTAGCAAGGTCGGGCTTTTCGACAAAACACTCCACCTCATTGCCCTGGCCACGGGCGATATAACCGTAACCGGTTTCCGGGTGGTCGGGTAAAATACCGAAGGTAACAATCCGTCCATCCATTGCCAAAGCTGCAGCCTGTTCAACCGCTTGGGCAAAGGCCTCGATTTTTTGAATGAGATGATCGGCCGGGAGCACCAGAAGGACATTCTTCTCCTGGCCTTTTCCGGCGACATAAGCCGCAGCACCACAGATAGCCGGCGCGGTATTTTTTCCACAAGGCTCAAGAAGAATCTGGCTATGAGAAAAACAGTCCAAGTCTGCAATCTGGCTTTTGGTAAGGAAGCGGTGCTCTTCGCCGACAACGATAATCGGATCGAGCACGTCTTTAAGTAAGCTCATTCGCTGCACTGTATTTTGCAACAGGGACAAGTCCCCGATCAGGTTGATGACCTGTTTGGGGTATAACTCACGGGAAAGGGGCCACAGTCGAGAACCGGTACCACCGGCTAAAATAATGGGTTGAATTGCCACTGTATACCTCTCAGTAAGAGTAAAAGAAGAAATTAGCCGCGTATGAGCTGCAACAGCTCTTCGGTTTTTTGCTGGAGCAATTTGTGGTCACCACGGGTTTCGACATTGAGCCGCAGGACCGGTTCGGTATTGGATTTGCGCAGGTTGAAGCGAAATTCAGGGTATTCAACCGACAGACCATCAATAGAGTCTTTTTTCCCACTGTTGTATTGCCTTTCAACCTGTTCGATGACCGCGTCCGGATCACGCACTTTCGAGTTGATTTCACCGCTGACCGGATACGCCTCCATGCGCTCGTTACAGAGAGCCGACAATGGTTTTCCGCTCAGGCTCATCAACCTGCAGACTAGCAGCCAAGGAAGCATGCCGGAATCACAGTAGCCAAAGTCACGGAAGTAATGGTGTGCCGACATCTCTCCACCATAAATGGCATTTAAAGCGCGCATGTTCTCTTTGATAAATGCGTGTCCGGTGCGGGTTATGGAAGGAACTCCGCCAGCGGCTTGTACCATTTCGATCGTATTCCAGGTCAAGCGGGGATCGTGAAGTATGGTCGCTCCGGGAGCTTGTTGGAGCATGGCACTGGCTAAGATGCCGACAATATAATACCCTTCAATAAAACGGCCTTGTTCGTCATAGAAAAAACAACGGTCAAAATCACCATCCCAGGCAATCCCCAGATCAGCCTTATGGGCACGGACCGCTTGGGCAGTGGCTTCACGTTTTTCCGGCAGCAGTGGGTTGGGTACGCCGTTAGGGAAGGTGCCGTCTGGGTCATGATTGATGCGTATGAATTCAAAGGGCAGGTGAGGCGCGAGCAGGTCAACTACCGGGCCGGCACAGCCATTGCCGGCATTGATCACAATTTTCATCGGGCGCATGACCGAACAATCAACCATGCCCAGAAGATGGGCGATATAATCATTTTTATTGCCAACCCGTACATGACTACCGGGTTTATCGGCCCGCATTTTGATTCGCTGCGCAAACCAGGCGTCATCAGCGGCCAATTGCTCGATTTCAAGCAGTCCACTATCCGAGGAAACTGGGCGCGACTGGCGCTGGACGATTTTCATTCCATTGTATTCTGCCGGATTGTGGCTAGCGGTGATCATAATGCCGCCGTCGATTCCGGTTTTTGCGCCACTGAAAACAGCGTGGTAGACCTCCTCTGTTCCGCAAAGGCCAATATCGACAATATCAATCCCCTGGGCCAGTAAACCCTTCGTTATTTGTTCAGCGATAAGTGGACTGGTCAAACGCATATCGCGGCCGATCACCATTTTGCGCACCCGGCAATGCTGGGTGAACGCCAGAGCTATGCGTAAGGCAAGTTGCTCATCGAAATCTTCGGGGATTTTTCCCCGGACATCGTAAGCGGTAAAACAGCGTAACGAAGTTTTCATGGCGTAGTTCCTGGAGTGTTGAGTTAACGGCCTGAATGTACTTTTATTTTATATGAACAGGCAACTGAATAAGCTAAAACCAATGGTGTTGTCTTGTAAAGCAGGATGGCGTCGTAAAAAACTTCGATCTACTGCGCCCCAGTGTTTTAGCGGAGCCATCTCTTAGACTGTGATGGAATTTTTACGAGTCCATCAAGCAGGATTTAGGGAAAAATGTGATTATTGAACCGATTTGGTGTTTTGGGGACTGTTGTTGTGTTGTTTTCCCGACAATAGTTCTGAAAGGATCGCTGGTTCTTTTTGCGTAAAATATTTTTGCAAACGAGGATCCTGGATCCAGGAACGAAGGACATTGGCTCCCTGCATGAGGTAGGGCGAAGTGTAGGATTTGCGGAGCAGATTATTGGTAGTAGAGAGGGTCGAAGCAAAGACCATGTATATAAGGGATGTCACAACCAGTGCTTTCATTCCACCAACGACCAGGCCACCGAAACGGTCTAGCCAGCCAAGCAGGGTGATTCGCATAAACCGTTGCAGAACATTGCCGATCACGGTGAACAGTATCACTGCTGCGAAAAAGATAAGTGAGTAACTCATCAAAAAGGTGACTTTGGGACTATCGACCACTCGTTCGGCCCAAGGAAGGAGTGTGCCGGCATATTGACCGGCGAGATAATATCCGCCGATAAGGGCTAAAATGGTCCCTAATTGCCGCATGCAGCCAACCCAGATGCCACGGAGCAGAAAAACGATACAAATAAAAAGAATAATGAGGTCGAAATAGGTCAGGTCATTGAAAGTGGGCATGGCTGTTTTATGGTGAGGGCAGGAGAGTAAAGTAGCTGTCGCTCAATTGGTCGAATACCTTGACCCGGCTGGCAGCAACCTGGATGAAAATTTTAATAAAAAAACCTTAAATTAGCTCAAAACAAAGAGCAATTATACCGAATACAGCTGATATGACAAGAAATTGTCCTGAAATCCCAAGTGAAGCAATGGATCCACTTCTCGCAGAGACGCTTTGCCGATCCATGATGGTGGAATCAAACCTGGAAAATTGCAGAATCGTTCTCGTCGATCTTAACCGCTTATCGCACTTACTTGATGGCGGCAATGAGGAGCAACGTTTACGTTCTTTTCTCTCTGCGCAAGAACAACAAATCTTCAGTGGATTTTCCTATCCTAAACGACGTGTGGAGTGGTTAGGGGGAAGGTTGGCCGCTAAATGCGCGCTTGTCTATTTGCTGGGTGAACCTGCGCTTCTTTCAGTCAACACCGTTTCCATTATACCGGCTCTCAACGGAAAACCGGTGTTGACCTCCTCTTCCGCGTCTTGTGAAGCGGTACGCCTCTCTATTTCCCATAGTGTTGATTATGCAGCTGCAATGGTGTCGAAAAACATATGCGGTATTGATATCCAATGCTGTTCAACGCGGTTACATAAGGTTCAGGAGCGGTTTGCAGTGGCCTCGGAGCTTGTGCTTTTGAGTGATGAGCAGGATCATCTGACCCGTTTAGCGATGCTCTGGACTGCCAAGGAAGCTACAAAAAAATGTTTTTATGCCGACGACCCGACTTTTTTTGGACAACTGTGCCTGGTTAAAGCTGAAAAACACAATGAAAGGCAGTGGCGGTTGCGCTGCAGGCTTGAGCAGCAGGACTCACCGGAGGCGAGAGTTGATGTCGTTTTGTTTGATCAATATTCGCTCGCCAGTGTGCAAGGAACAGAGCATGCCTGAGTTGCCGGAAGTAGAAGTTACTCGTCGCGGTTTACTGACCGAGCTCCCTGGTCGAGTTGTACATCGGATCTCCTGTTCCATGTTTCGCCTGCGGCAAAATATCCCCCGCCGTTTGCTCCAGTCTGAGATCGTCGGCCAGCAGGTGCTCACCGTAGACCGCAGGGCAAAGTACCTACTGGTTCGCATGGTCAGTGGTGCGGTTGTCGTGATCCATCTGGGGATGACCGGCAAGCTTGGTGTCATTGCATCTGGTATCGCCAAGCACAAGCACGATCACATGATTATGACGCTTGATAACCATCTGGACTTACGCTTTAACGATAGTCGGCGGTTTGGCTCGATTGAGGTCTGGCCAGCGGAAGAGGCCTCCCTTCGAGAAACAGCATTTTCACAAGAGGAAGGAATCGAACCTTTTGGCCGCGATTTTTCAGCCAATACTCTGTTTGCGCTGGCCAGGTCCAGGCGTATAGCGGTGAAATCGTTTCTGATGAATTCCAAAATCATTGCTGGTATCGGCAACATCTACGCCAATGAGATTCTGTTTGCCACCCGCATCAATCCATTGCAGCCTGCTCATCAGATAAGCTTGGAAGAATGGCAGCGGATTGTCGAGGCAGGAAAGCAAATTTTGCAGCAAGCCATTGAGGCCGGTGGTTCGACAATTTCAGATTTTCTTGGAACTAGCGGCCATCCCGGATATTTTCAACTTCAGTTACAGGTCTACGGACGTAAAGGGCAGGCCTGTGCGCTCTGCGCAACTCCAATCATAAAAACCGAAGTCAGTGGAAGGGCGACCTATTATTGCCCAAAATGCCAGAGAAAATAGCGGAAATGTGGGCTGTTCCATAGTTCCGCTTGTTTTGCTGTGTCGCTGAAAAGAGACAGGTGAAGTCTCTTGATTTCTCGTGATAATGGGTTCTTTTGCAATAATCCGTGTCGGTTTTTTGCGACTTCAATCCTTGTAGAGTGCCGGAACAATATGGTGGCGGCTTAACAGCTTGTAAAAATCGGTCCTGTTTCGTTGCGCCAGGCGGGCAGCCTGAGAGACATTTCCCTGGGTGGTTTGTAATAGTTGGATAAGATACTGTTGCTCGAATTGACGCTTGGCCTCGGAAAGAGGGAGGATTTTTTTTTGGTGTTGTTTAATGGCGTCATGCAGCAGGTCTTCTGAAATTAGGGACGAGGTGGCCAGGGCCATGGCATTTTCCACCACATTGTAAAGCTGGCGTACGTTCCCAGGCCAAGGTGCCTCAACCAGAATCTTCATCGCCTCGGGTGTAAATCGTTTTTCCTGACCGTCTCCTTTTTTCTGTAACAGGCTCACAAAATGTTCGGCCAACAGTGGAATGTCTTCTCTCCGTTGGTGCAGGGGGGGAAGTTCCAGGCTGACAACATTGAGACGATAAAAAAGATCCTCACGAAAGGTATTTTCCTTGATGGCTTCTTCCAGATTACAGTGCGTTGCGGAAATGATCCGCACGTTGACGGGAATGGGTTGGGAACTTCCCACCGGCCGAATTTGACGATCCTGAAGCACCCGAAGCAGCTTTACCTGAATGTGGAGCGGCATATCGCCGATTTCATCCAGGAAAAGGGTGCCGTTATGGGCGGATTGAAATAGGCCGGCGTAACTCTTCACTGCGCCGGTAAAAGAGCCCTTTACATGACCGAATAATTCCGATTCAAGCAGACTTTCCGGGATCGCGGTGCAGTTGACCGGAATAAAGGGACCATTGCGGTATTGGCTGGCTTTATGGAGGGCAATGGCCAGGAGTTCTTTTCCGGTGCCGCTTTCTCCACGAATCAGCACGGTGGCGTCTGTCTCGGCAACCAGTTTAGCCCGGGAGAGGAGTTCCTCCATCACCTTGCTCTGGCACACGATTTCCTGGCGCCAAATATCTCGAGCATCTCGATTTTTAGACATTCCACTGGAGAGGGCCAACGCCTTTTCAACCTCACTGACCAGTGCGCTTCCGTCAATGGGTTTGGTGAGAAAAGAAAAAACGCCTTGCCTGGTCGCCTCAACCGCTTCCGGAATCGAGCCATGGGCGGTGATAATAATGACCGGAACAGATTTGTTGTGCTGGCGGATTGCCTCGAATAGCGCCATGCCGTCTATGCCGGGCATACGCAAGTCGGTCAGAAGCAGGTCAGGTTTCCATGCGGCAAAGGCTGCCAACCCCTCTTCGCCACTTTCGGCAGTAACAACAGTGTAGCCGTTACTTTCCAGCCGCAATTTCCACAGGCGAAGCAGGTCGCTCTCATCATCGACGAGCAGGATTGTTGCTTGGTGGCACCCCATATCAGCGTTCCCTATTTTTTATAATACTTTCTATATTTTTGAGTTGTTCAATTTGTTTCTTCAGTTCTTCAAGGCGTTGCCTGTCCTGATCAGCGGCTTGTTTAAGTTGCTGGTTACGTTCGAGCAGTTCTTTGTTTTCAAGGGTGAGGTCTTGCTTCTCATCGCTGATTTTATTCGACAAATTCCATCGCGTCATGCGCTCGCGGTCAAGTCGCTGCAACAGGTGCTCAAGCCCCCCAAGGCCGGAGGTATCTGCAGGATGTTTTTCTCTGAATGCGGATAACTGTTTTATCCCTTCGCGAAAATGGCTGTACCGAGCCAATGGATGGACTTTGAGGCAAACCAAATGCAGCGTATTGTACGCGGATTGCCTCGCCTCGAATTCCTCTTGAGCCGATTTGTAGGCTCTTTTGTACTCCTTGCGTGATATCTCCCAGTTGTTTTGCAGGCAGGTTAATAGGGTCTCTGAAGGAGATTGCTGGAGAGAGTGATCACCTAGGTGGCTGTCGGTGGATTTATCACCGCCCATATGGCTGCAACTGGTCAGTAAAAATAATGCTGCGATTATGATGCCTAATTTCATGATAAATCGTCTGTTGACTCACTTGATGCAAGTGGAATGGTTGCGAGGAATCTTGCGCCCCATTGAGGCTTATTGGGAAGCAAACGTAGAGCCCCTTCGCAATTTTGAAGGTATTCTCTACTTATAGCAAGCCCCAGGCCTGAACCTTTAATGGGGGAGTAATTCATTTGTTTTCCCTTGAAAAATGGTTGGAAAATTTGGGATCGTTCTTCGTCGTCAATCCCTGGGCCGGTATCCTCCATGAGCAGTTGTGCCTTCAGCTCCTTTGCTCTCAGCAGAATATGAATAGCACCACCATCCGGGGTGAACTTGATTGCATTGCTGAGGAGATTATCTATAACCGTGATCATTTTTTCGGTTTGCGCAGACACCAGTGTGGCGGGAAGGTCGGTCATCAGATGAATATTTCGGGACAAAAGAGTGGTCCTGTGATTTGCGCTCACTTCACGAACCAGATTGTCCAGGCGAATCGGATGCAGCTGTGTCGGCTGCTCACGGGCCTGGGCCATGTTGAAATCAAGAATATTTTGAATAAGGCTTTGGAGCTTGCGGCAATTATTGTCGAGGATGGTGATGACCTCTCCCTGCTGGTCGGTTAACGGCCCGACAACGCCATCTTTGAGTAATCCGGTGCCCTCTTTTATTGAGGCAAGTGGTGTTTTGAGTTCGTGCGAGATATGGGCCAGCATCTTCTTCTTTTCCCGGTCAAGAACATGGAGTCGCTTACGAAGCCAATCCAATTTTTTGCCGATAGCTTCCAGATCGCGAGGGCCGGAAACGAGAATGGGCGTGGTGAAATCTCCTTCCCCTAACAATTCAATACTTCTATCCATCTGGTAAACTGGACGAATAATGAGGGCAATGAAAAGAGCTATGAGTAGAACACAGAACGTTAAAAGTCCGCAAATTTGCCACATAAGCGCTGTTTTATTTTGCTGCACCTGTTTGCGGAGTTGATCGACTTCTTCAATCATCAAGGTGCTGGAGAGGCGTTCGATCTGGGAGGCCAGCGAAGCGATTTCTTCGTAGCCTGCCAATACCGTATCGACCGCCTGGAGCGGTGTATCCGCATCTGTTGCGGCAGCATTAAGCAGGTCAACCAGTTGCTTTTCGTTTTTCTCCAAGGTGTCGAGCAGACCAATCAGTCGTTCTTCGGAATTGGTCGCTGAGAGCTGGCGGAATGTGGCCGATATTTCCGCATGTAATTGATTGACATCCTGAAGGCGTGCCTGCTCCTTCAAAACGCGAAAGAGTCGCGCGGCCCGTTCCTGGTCATTGAGCAACTCAATGAGCTTTTTACTGCTGTCAATCCGGGTAACGGATCGGAGAACGGCAACGGTGCTCTGTTGCGCCAAGCTGTCTAAGATTTGAATTGAACTGACCATCGCCACGATCAGTGGCAGGGCGACAACAACAAAGCCGGTCAGAAGCAGGGAGAAAAAGGAGCGAGGATGGTAAATTCGGCTCACGTTGGTTTTATCTCGCTAGAAAAACATGATCGATGATGATTTCTATCGGTTTTGCCTGTTGAACGACAAAGATGCCGAATCCTTCAATATGTGCCATGTCCATCTTTCGACCTTTTGGGGCGTTTCGGACTTGGTTAAGGTCAACGACAAGTTCATTCCATCCGGGTTGTAGGGGAAAGGTTTTATTGAAGCGGTCGGCAAACTCGGAACCGTGTTGTTTGTGCTCTAAGTCGTTAATGCGAAGGTTGAGAGGCAGCGTGGTGGATTGTGTATTGTAGACGCTGCAGTGCAACGAGTAGTACCCTTGCCAGTTACCAGGGAAATGGAAAAGGGCAATGCCGGAGTATTTGGCAGTGGATAATTGAACACGCATTGCTGTTTTTCCGTGGCGTACAAGGGTGGTTTCCTTGTGCATTTGTCGGTCGTTGACCCAGCGAGTTTGCTCAAAGGGGGTTTCAAAATCAGCCAGAACGGGAAACTGTTGCGCGGCCAAATGTTCATCAATAAGTGCACGGGCCAGTGGCAAGGCCGCAAGGAGCAATAAAAACAGCACTGCGCTGCGGAAAAAACGGTGAATCGCCAACGCTCTGTCGAGTCGGTCGGGCCGAATATACCAGGCAAAGGCGATGAGGCATCCGAGTTGGTTGCGGAGCACATCCATAATATCCGGCGAACGGCCGCCGGTAGACATTTGTAAGCACTCAACAACTACGCCAAAAATTAGTATTCCTACGAAAAAAAAGAGCAATAGGCGGGGAAAGGCCCAACGGCCAATCCTTTTGCGAAGAAGACGGAAAAGCCAAACGGTTGCAATAGCAAAAAAAAGAATGTGACCAAGATCCCAGAGCGCCTGAAAGGAACGGGTGGAATGATACCCGGGGCCACCGTAAAAAAAGAAGGGGAAGCCACAGAGGAGGAGAAATCCCAAAAAAGAGGAGATAAGGGCTGAAAAAAGCATCACATCTGTTGTGAAAAGTCAGTTGGGGTGAGGAATCGACAGGAACATTAGGGTCGGGGAAAGAAAAAAGTATTCGAATAATGCGCCGTAGCCGGACCGAAAGACAAGCAGAATTGGATAATTATTTACTCGTTCCTACGCTCCTGCGTAGGAACGCACCCAGGACGCTCCCGCGTCCCTTTTGTTCACCATCCCCTTCACAACCCAACGCATCTTTTTGGGGATTTGACCTTTCTAAGGCGGTTGGAGCGGCTCCATTTGAAGCAACTAGCAGAGTCGCAATGTCATTCCGGACGTATGTGAGGAGTTGCAAGTTTGTAGTTCTCGTGAAAAGCCTCGGAAATGACGGTTGAAACTGCATAAATAACTGTTTTTTCATTCTTTCATATCGTGTGCCCTCCTTTTTACGAATCTGTCAAATCCGCCCTCAAAGTTCAGGAGCATTTCAGCAAATAAGAAAAAACGTTTTTTTAGAATCGGTCAAATGGATTGCGCCGCAATGTATTTGAGCAATATATTAGTATGTTGCGATAAATTTCAATTTGACAACACCTGCCCTTGTTCTCTACCATGGACCAGTAAAGGACGTCCTAAATTTTTTCCATTTCCATTGAGAGGCAAAATTTATGAAAAAAATGTATTTGACGTTATTGCTCGTGCTTTTTTTTGCCACTGCGGCTTTTGCCAAAGTGAATATAAATTCCGCCACTGCGGCTGAACTCGCCACCCTTAACGGCATCGGTACAGCAAAAGCGGAAGCCATAGTTGCCTATCGTACTACTCATGGCAAATTTGCCACGGTTGAGGACCTTTCCAAAGTAAAAGGGATTGGGGATAAAATCATTGAAAAAATAAAACCGGAAGTTACGATTGATGAATAAGGGGCGGGGAAAGAAATAAATATTCGGATAATGCGTCGGATTTCGGTTCGGATACAAGGCGCTTTAACTGATGAATATCAAACACATTCATCAGTTAAAGCAACACCGTGGCCGGGATGAAAGACAAGCAGATTCGGATAATTATTTTTGTGCGCGACTCAAACCTATCCCTTGAAATCGATGCTCGGTGGGCAGGTCAACAAACGCCTGCTCCACCCTGTCGAGCCCCTTTGTCGGGAGCCAACTTGACGCCCCGGTAGGGTGGGGATGGCGTTAATCGTGTTTACCAAAAAATCAGTCTTTCTTGATCACGCCCCTCCCTATTGTAAGTGTATTCTCTCGCTCCAATGAGGGAATGCAGCCCTAAAACGAAGATATAAAGGCGTAGCGTTTTTTCCGGCGCGAAGGCATGTCGGAAAAAACGCTGCGACGCCATCATACATTCAGCAATCGGCCACCCACCACTTCAATCCAACGATGAGAATATGAAAATCTCCCATCTCGGCGCAAAAGACTGCGTCACCGGTTCTTGCCACTTGATCGAGACAGATCCAGGTTCTACCGACAGCATCAATATTCTGGTTGATTGCGGCGCAACCTATGGCGATGGCCCGGAACTGCCCTTTGATCAGTTTCCCGTTCCACCCGAGAAAATACAATATTTGTTCCTTACCCATGCCCATATCGACCACATCGGCCGGGTCCCGGATCTGATCGACGCTGGGTTTCGGGGAGAAATTATCTGTACTCAGGGATATAGAAATTACAAATATACCGTTTTAGGGGAGATTGTTATATCCCACCAGCGTAGAGCGGGTGACCGTCGCAGTCGTTGTTCAAGTGCTGTTTTTTCGTCACCGCAAACCTTGACACCTTT
>JAQUEZ010000349.1 GCA_028684915.1 Desulfobulbus sp. | reverse complement strand
TTCGCTGTTGGCGTAGACCTTGGCGCGGGTGTAGGTGGTGTAAATGATGGGTTGCGACTGGAACGTCTTCTGTGCCCGGGCGATGCCCACCACCAGCGCCCGTTTTTCATTGAGTTCGAGAACGTCACCGACCTTGAGCGGCGTGGGGCGCTCGCCTGGAGCGGCGGCCGGTTTGGCCAGCCTTCCGTTGGCCCCGGCCTCGTCGACAATGACTGAATCGGGAATGCGCAAATCGGAAAGTTTGCCCTCGATCATCACGGCCGGTCCGCCGATCAAGGTGGCGTCATCCAGGCCGAGCAGGTTACTCATGACGGTTTCACCGTTGGAAAGTCGCACTTTCTGACTGCCTTTATAGAGGGGAACCGCCCATTCCACGCCACGAACACCGCGCACTCGATACAGTTGCGTGTCGAGCATCGGTTTGGAGTCGTCGATCTGCTGGACTTTGGCATCCATGACCCAAATGTTGGGCAAAGAGACATCGGCGATGAAGCTATAGGTCATTTTGAAAATCGAAACCAACATGCCCGGCTGTTGGATCATCAAGATTGAGGCCAGGGTGATGCCGGTGATGATGCCGAGGTATTTGCCTCGGTCGCCGAAGAGCATTTTTAAGGCAATACGATTCATGATGGAAACCGTTCTACTGGTTGGTTGCAGGATTGCGGGGTGGAAATTGTCCCGCCGCAAAGCCCACTGATGGGGATGCCGCATGCTGGGCTTTCATTCCGGCCGCAGTGTACGCAACCAGGCGTTCCACCACAGTTTGGGCATCAGCCGATTCGGGAGGGCTGAAAGGTAGGTGGTGCAAATGGCTGAGCACATGAAGGGTATGGTGCATGATGCCAATGGTAAAGTGAACCCCCCAGAAGATCTCACTGGGGGAATGGTCCGGTAAAGCTCGAGAGAAAGCGGTGTGAAATCGATTCATGAGCACGTCGAAATGATGGGTGACTTGTTCAAGATGCAGAGGCGGCTCGTTCAGGCAGCGACTCATCAAGCGCATGAATGCGTCGTTGACACCGTGTTCTGCAAAGTGATGCACCACAACAGGCCGGATAAAAGCGTCCAACACCGATTCAATGGGCGGGGAGTTCTCACCGGACTGCGCCTCAACACTATCGAGTAGCGCGATCCTTGCCGTGTTCATGGGACCAAGGTGGCGGGAAAAAACTGCCTCGATTAACCCTATTTTGGAGCCGAAATGGTAGTTTACCGCCGCCAAATTAACGTTGGCAGCGGTAGTGATGTCCCGCACGGATGAACCATCCAGCCCTTTATCGGCGAACACACGTTCCGCAGCATCCAGGATGCGGTCTCTCGTTGTCTGTTTCTGCTTTGCGCTGCTGGTTTCGGTAATCATTTCGATGATTCGATAAGAAGCTAAAGGTGAATATCAATATCGGATTAAATTAAACGTTCGTTTAAATTTTGTCAACGGCTATCTCGCCTGGCTATTTTTTGCGCGCATGTCGTGCCCGTGGGAGGTCCGGTAGAGCAACGTACAAAATGACGGCGGCCCAGTTACGACTTGCCAGGTGTGATGGACTCGTAAAAAGTCCATCACCCTCTAAGAGATGGCCAGGTAAAAAAACAGATATACAAGGAGCAGTGTTTTTCCCGGCTCTAAGGCATACATAAGATGTGTCGAGCGTCGGGAAAAACGCTGCGACGCAGTAGATCAAAGTTTTTACGACGTCATCAGGTCTATTACTCAGACGAGCAAATGGTCGCTTTGGTGGGTTCGAGACCTCCCAAAAATCCAGGACTGGAACTGTACTGCAATGGGGAGGTCGAAAATTCGCTAAAAAACAGTCGATGACCCATTTATGAAGTATGTCATTCCGCGTGGACGAAGTTACCCGCCTAAACGACCTCTTTAGCAGTGAATTGATTGCCCTGTCTCTTCCCGAAAAACATTGGTTGCGCGTCTTCTGATATCCAGAGGCATGCAATCGCACTCCGCAATCCTTTTAATGGCGGCTATCGCTCCCCCGTTCGCCCGTCCGCACCCGGAGACCACATCCAGGATTGCCTGTGCCGAGCGCAGCAGGTGGTCGGCACAGATAGCGCGCAGGTCAGGATCCTGCGGCAATGCATCCTGGTCGCTGAGGGCGTCGAAACATTGGGTGAGACGATGCAGTGCCCTGGCATCTTTCACAAGTCCCAGACAATGGATCGCCAGTCCGTAAACCCCAAGGTTAGTACATTCGAAACCGAATGACTCAAGTATCGCATCTGTGATTTCCGGGTCTTTCGAATCAAGAACGGCATCCGTAAGTTGGCCGATTATTCTGGCATTGGGGCGTTCCGAAAATTCCCTGAACATTTTTCTGACCCGTTCGGCCTTGACGATTTCCGCCTTTTTCATGTGCCCAAGACAGTCAACCTTATCGACGCAGATGAAAAAATCGTTCTTTGGCTCCAGACAATCCGAGCATAAATCCCGTTCACAATATCTGCATTTTCCCGCAACCTGGTGCAGGGGATGGCGGGAACAGGTATTTTCGGAAACCGGCGGGGCGCAAGCCTGTTGTCTCTTGCGATCTTTTTCGTTACTGCCGAAAAACGAAAATATTGTCTCGATGATGGACATAGGCGATGAATTCGTTGACGACCTCTCCGACAAACGTCATAAGGGCCGTTTGGAAGAATTTTGATGCGCCAGGCAGACAACACCCATGGCAGCATTAATTTTGAGGCGAGTCGTTCGGAATAAGCTTTCTGTACAGGCTAGCTTGGCTCTCGCTCACCGTTTGATCCATAAGAGGCCGAAGGTTCTCCAAGTTGTCGACGCCATCACTCCCTTGTATTTTTGATGCCATTTGGGAAAGGGCTTTTGCTTCTGCGCTCAGTTCGGTTTTGTCGAAACCTCCAAAGACTGCGGCATCTGGTTTGCCGCTCCTCGGCTTCTGGCCGGACGTCATCTGTCCGTTTTTTGCCGGCATCAAAGCAGGCGATTGACCCATTTCCTTAATATCACTCATACGATTTTTTTCCTGACAGCGGCATCTCGTCTTCTTGCCTACCGTTTTGGTCCAGTGGTGCTGGCAGGCAACGCATCCATTGTGCATGAAAAAACAAGCATTTCCTTGTCTTCACGCAAAGCAGTTTTCGCAAGACCCTGCGAAGCGACCAGGAATCATGAGGCAACGGCTACTGTTTTATCGGTTGCTCATGGCCGGTGAGTTAGGAGAAGTATCCATAAATTTGTAAAAATATGTTAACATTTCTTTAGCTTACATATTTGGCGGGCCTGCAATCATACACGTTTTGCAGGTGAATACGGTGGCTGGGAAGAGTACAGCTGGGGCGACCATCCCATGGGAAGGTAAACGATCACGGGGCACCGAATCTGCGGTGTTATCGGCCTGTTTACGTACAGGTGTACGCTGCACAGGCCGATGCCTTGCACCTCCGGCACCCTGCAATCGCTTACAGGTCCGTTGATAAACGGTGCCTTTGGGATTCCCCCGTGATCGGTTACTCCCTGCGGAATGCGACATGTGTGCCAGCTGCGGTGTGTGTTTCAATCCACGCCCCCGCATGGGGGGCGAAGATGGCACCCCCTCGGTGGACATTTTGGGGCAGACCGTACTCGGTTTCAGCACCGGCGAGGCTATGGCTGAAATGGAACGGCGGTGACCGGCGACCTGCTCTTTCCCACTTTCATCGACTTGCTGTTTCTTCCGTTTTTCTTCGTTCTGGTATCGCAGATGTTTGGAAGGAAGAAACAAGAACGGGCTGCATTGCCCGCAACAAACGACAAAGCTGAAACGCCCTCGGTATGAAGTGTTGTCACTAGCGCGCAGGTTACCTGAGAGACCGACGGGGGCCAATGTGGAACTTTCACGGTTCCCCCTTGGCTGTATTTGGGGGGATTTTTGTGAGGGCTAGAATTTCAACCGAGACAGTGGAGTCCTTAACCGACAAGAACAGCAGTAGTCCGAAATTACCGGACAACTGATCTCAATTTCCCCACTGCCGGTCCGCTGCCACCGTATTCTGCCAACAGATTGGCGGTCAACGTATAGAATGCAATTTACTCTTTCCCGCCATTCTCAGCCTGTGCAGATTTTGCACAAACTGCCGACCCTCACCATTCTACTGTTTTTATGTTTTTATTACTGATTACCATCGAACATCAGCTCAAGAATCGAGTTTTGAGATCCCGCACATTCGTTCGGGATGACACCGTCACTGCGGGTCAAATCCGAGGAGTGTCGCACCACCTGGGGGGTCATCTCGGCCGAAGGGAGAGATCTCATTTCTTCAGGCTGAGTTTTGGTGGTAATCATTTTGTTATTTACCATCGCTTCCTTATCAGAAAAGAGTCGCAAGGTCCCCCAAAAGGCGAAACATTCCCCTTTCAACGCTTAACTTCGAGCAGAGGAGCTGTCTTTGATAAAGGATGGTGCCGGGGCCGGATAGCCTAGCCCCGGAAAACGAACCACGATTGATCGCTATCCAGGGACCAGTAAAGCTTCAATGAGGCCGGGGCCGGATAGCCCCGGAAAACTAGCTCATCGGTCGTTTGCCAAGCTCTCCCAAATCGCTTCAATGAGGCCGGGGCCGGATAGCCCCGGAAAACAACAGTGGGGAAATGGCCTGCTCAACGGTCATGTCCGCTTCAATGAGGCCGGGGCCGGATAGCCCCGGAAAACCCGCTCAATGATGGAGTAATCAGTGGCCTTTTCCTCGCTTCAATGAGGCCGGGGCCGGATAGCCCCGGAAAACCTGTTTTTAGCGAACATCATAGATTGGCATTGGTTGGCTTCAATGAGGCCGGGGCCGGATAGCCCCGGAAAACGATCAGGATCGGTTCGAGCGCCTGGCCCTGGAGTTAGCTTCAATGAGGCCGGGGCCGGATAGCCCCGGAAAACATATCGTGAACGGCAAGCTGCAATTTGGCAAGATTGCTTCAATGAGGCCGGGGCCGGATAGCCCCGGAAAACCCCTTCTCCGGACCCTTCAAACAAATCGGAAACATCGCTTCAATGAGGCCGGGGCCGGATAGCCCCGGAAAACCAACCTCTCCCCGCACAATATTTCCTCGGTCTAAACGCTTCAATGAGGCCGGGGCCGGATAGCCCCGGAAAACCACATCGGAACGTGTTCACATGTATAACGATTTATAGCTTCAATGAGGCCGGGGCCGGATAGCCCCGGAAAACCAGGGGGAACGAATGAATAGAGTGGTTCAATTTGGCGCTTCAATGAGGCCGGGGCCGGATAGCCCCGGAAAACAGCCCGCTCGCCAATCGGCCATAGTCGGTGGTTGGCGGGGGAATTTGCGAGAGGTGTAAAGTGGACCCTTGGGTCAAGACAAATATCCCTTGAGTTTAAGCTGTGCATTCAATTTCAATCGCAGCTGCACGGCGCTGCCCCGATTGTGTCTCTGCTGAGTGGTGGTCCGAGTTGGTGGGATC
>JAQUEZ010000348.1 GCA_028684915.1 Desulfobulbus sp. | reverse complement strand
GAAGAGGCCCTTCTTCTCAGCCAATGGTTCGATCTCCAATGGTCAAGCCTCGTGACCGATGAAAAGGCCAAATCCGAACTCGTTGAAACTCTTCAGGCCTACTCTGTTCACCAAGCCCCGTATCTCGTCTACACACTTATCCTGCACCATCTCTTCAGCGCCAGTGGTGAAGATTTCGATGAAGACCGGATCGTCAAATCAGCTACCGGCATCCGCAACACCGTAGTTTGGAGAAAACTCTATAAATTTCAACGTGACGGTGTAGTCGGCGCCATCGACAAGCTCAACCGTTTCGGCGGCTGCATCATCGCCGACAGCGTCGGCCTTGGGAAGACCTTTGAAGCGTTGGCGATCATCAAATACCATGAGCTGCGCAACGACCGAGTCCTCGTTCTCTGCCCTAAACGTCTCCGTGATAACTGGACCCTGTACAAGGCCAACGACCGCCGCAATTTCCTGGCCTCCGACCGATTCAACTACGATGTCCTCAACCATACCGACCTTTCCCGCGACGGTGGGCTCTCCGGTGATATCGACCTGTCACATGTCAACTGGGGCAACTATGACCTGGTTGTCATCGATGAGTCCCACAACTTCCGGAACAAAAAAACCCCGCGACAAGGCAGCGAAACCCGGTATGATCGGCTGATGCGTCGAATCATCCGGGAAGGTGTCAGAACTCGGGTGCTGATGCTCTCGGCCACCCCGGTCAATAACCGTATGGCAGATCTTCGCAATCAAATCGCCTTTGCCACTGAAGGCAATGACTCCGCTCTGCTCGATCACGGTATTGGCAGCATCGACAGCACCACTCGCTTGGCGCAAAAGCAGTTCAATCGCTGGCTTGATCTCGAGGAGAGCGAGCGCACCCCGACACGGCTCATCGAGATGCTCGGATTTGACTATTTCACCCTGCTTGATCTTCTCACTATTGCCCGCTCGCGCAAGCATGTCGAGAAATACTACGGCACCTCCGAAACCGGTAAATTTCCGGAACGACTAAAACCCATCAACATCAAGGCCGACGTTGATCTCACTGGCCAGTTCCGTTCAATCCGAGATTGATTAACCGGGAAATTCGGCGGCTCAACCTCGCTTCCTATGCCCCCCTTCGATATATTCTTCCGCACTTGCAGGATACCTATGATCGCAAGTACAGCACCCAGATTCGTGGCGGAGAAGGTTTTTTTCGCCAAGTCGACCGCGAGGAGAGCCTCATCCATCTGTTGCGGGTCAATGTCCTCAAACGGATGGAGAGTTCGGTTTCGTCCTTTGGCCTTACGGTTCATCGACAGTTACGGGATGTGGAGGCAATGCTCACCCGCATTGAAAACCATGCGGAGGATGTGGAGGAGATTAATATCGAGGATGTTGATCTCGACGATCCAGCTTTCGAGAGCCTGCTCGTCGGCAGCAAAGTCAAGGTATTGCTTAAGGATGTGGATTTAGTCCGCTGGCGACAGGACCTCATCGAGGACCGTAATCGGCTGGCAACGCTTCATGCGGCCGCCGCCCAGGTCAGCGCCAATCGTGACGCCAAGCTCGCAGCACTTTGTGAAGTCATCGAACGTAAATGTACCGATCCGATCAATTCGGGCAATCGCAAGATCATTATCTTCACGGCCTTTGCCGATACGGCCAGGTATCTCTATGACCAGCTTGCTCCTTGGGCAAAATCCACCCTAGGCCTAGAATCAGCCCTGGTCACCGGTACCGGGAGCAATCGGGCTACGCTTTCCGGCTTGCGTAAGGATCTGGCCTCGATTCTTTCTGCCTTTTCACCGCGTTCTAAGGAACGGCCACAGGAACTGAATAGCGAAGGCGAACTGGACCTGCTCATTGCCACCGACTGCATCTCAGAAGGCCAAAACCTGCAGGACTGCGACTGGCTGATCAACTATGATATTCACTGGAACCCGGTACGCATCATCCAGAGGTTCGGTCGCATTGACCGCATCGGCTCACCCAATGCCTGTATCCAGTTGGTCAATTTTTGGCCCAATATGGAGCTGGAAGAATACATCAACCTCGAACAGCGTGTCAGCGGCAAGATGGTCCTGCTCGATATCTCGGCTACCGGCGAGGAGAACCTAATCGAACAGCAGACCGGCAACCAAATGAACGATCTTGAGTACCGGCGCCGGCAGCTGCTGAAGCTCCAAGATACGGTTATCGACCTGGAAGATCTGTCTTCGGGCATCTCCATTGCTGACCTGACCCTCACAGATTTCCGCATTGATCTGGCTCTATACCTCAAGGCTCATCCCGGTGTGCTGGAAAATCTCCCCCTTGGAACCTGTGCCGTCACTACCACCAGCGAAGTCGAAACGCCGCCAGGTATTATCTTCTGCTTACGAGCTGAAGGGGAAGCCGCCAAACGGATTCCGGACGCAGGTTACCCTCTGGGGATCCATTATCTTGTCTATGTACAGGATAACTCTACGGTGCTCCTTTCCTATACCCAGGCCAAACATATTCTGGATCGGCTCAAACGCCTTTGTTTGGGCCGCGATTTACCCGATGCCGGTGCCTGCGCCCTTTTCGACAAGACGACCAAACAAGGCGAGGATATGCAGGCCGCCCAACGGTTGCTTGCCAACGCAGTGGCCTCTGTTGTCGGCAAGAGTGAAGAACGCGCTGTGGCCAGCCTCTTTTCTCCCGGTGGTACGCACGCCATGAAGGGCGAGTTTGCCGGGATCAATGATTTTGAAGTACTGGCCTTCCTCATTGTCTTACCTGAACACTATTGAAGCGAGTTGCACGAGTATGAGTTTCAGAACCGCAGAACCAGCTCTTAAGGATGTGTTGGATGCCATTGCAAAAGGCGAGACTCAATTACCCGATTTCCAACGGGGTTGGGTTTGGGATGATCTCCATATCCGATCGCTGATAGCCAGCCTTTCGTTGTCCTACCCTATCGGTGCCGTCATGTTTCTGGAAGCCGGAGGGGTTCCCTTCAAGCCCAGACTCTTTGAAGGCGTTGCGCTACAGCCAGCCCCTAAACCGAAGACGCTTGTGCTCGATGGGCAACAACGACTCACTTCAATGTATCTCTCGTTGCGGAGTGGCCTGCCGGTAAAGACGAGAACGGAAAAAGGAGCGGATATCCTCCGTTTCTATTTTCTTGATATGGCTAAATGCCTCGACCCTGCTGCAGATCGTGAAGAGGCCGTGATTTCAGTCCCCGCCTCATATCAGGTCACCTCTGATTTTGGCAGAAAGGTCGAGTTGGACCTGAGCACGCCTGAGTTACAATATGAACAACGGATGTTTCCCATTGGCTTGATCTTCGACACCCAGGGGTTCATGCAGTGGAAGATGGGATACGCCACCCACCATAGTAACGCCGCTGATGCCATGATGTTCCTCATGCGTTTCGAGCAGGAAATATGGCTTCGTTTTCAGCAGTTCAAGGTGCCGGCCATCGAACTGACTCAAGACACACCGCGTGAAGCTGTTTGCCAAGTATTTGAAAAGGTGAACACCGGTGGAGTCACGCTGACCGTCTTTGAGTTGATGACAGCAACCTTTGCCGCCAGCGAGTTCAACTTGCGAGAAGATTGGGACGCCCGCCACAAACGAATGGTTGCCAAACATGACGTGCTGAACGCAGCCGATGGGACCAGTTTTCTCACCGCTGTTACCCTGCTTGCCAGTTATGAGCGCCACTTGCTCAACAAATCGGCTGTTTCCTGCAAGAGAGCGGATGTTCTTCGCCTTAATCTCAAGGATTTTCAACAGTTTCAGGGGCGAGTAGAGGAGGGTTTTAAAAAGGCAGTTGAGTTGCTGGCCGAAGAAAAGATGTTTGATGCCAAGAGCCTCCCCTATGCCACGCAATTGATTCCTCTTGCCACGATCTGCGCCCACCTCTCCAACAGAATTTCCCAACATGGAATCAAGCAAAAGGTGCTCAGATGGTATTGGTGCGGTGTTTTTGGTGAATTATATGGTGGTGCAAACGAAACACGTTTTGCAATGGATCTTCCTGACGTCATCCAATGGATTGAAGGCGGCTCCGAACCGCGTACCCTCCGAGACGCGAGTTTTGCTCCGACCCGGCTTTTATCCTTGCAATCAAGGTTGGCGGCCGCATACAAGGGATTGGCGGCACTTCTGATGAAGCATGGCAGTAAAGATTTTATCAGCGGCACCCCCATAGACCTGAACACGTACTTCAACAATGCCATCGATATTCACCATATCTTTCCACGTGCATGGTGCGAATCCAATAAATTGCCCCGCGAAAAGTGGAATAGTGTGGTTAACAAGGCTCCATTAGCTGCAGGAACGAATCGATTTATCAGCGGTGATGCTCCCAGTCTCTATTTGTCTCGCATCCAGAAGAACAAACAGGTGAGCAGTGACAACCTCGATGAATTTCTTGCCTCGCACGCAATCCCCATCCCTGAACTTCGATCAGATGATTTTGACGGGTTTCTCCGCTGCCGAGCCTCGGCGCTTTTGCAACTGATTGAAGGGGCTACCGGCAAGACAATCTCCGGCCGGGAAAGTGAAGAGACAGCCAAGGCCTTTGGTGGTACCTTGTTGTGACGCGCTGCCTCGATATGCAGACGCTGATTGCGGCCCTTGACCTCCCGGCCGGCTGCCGGGTCGATCAACGTGTGCCTAAGAAGCTGCTCCTTAAAAATGGAGCCCAAACGGCTGCTGACAAACGCCAGATCAATGATGGCATTGAAGAACGCTGGTGGCTGGCAACCCTCAAGCCGACGACCATCGGTGTCCCCGAATACCGGGACACTGCCCGGGAATATCTGGAAATCGTAACCCTGCGCCTAAGGCTCCGAGCTGGTGCCAAGGCGCAGCGCTTGGTGGAATTGGTACACCGAGCCGTCCCCTATCCGGCACTACTTCTGACCGAGCAGCAAACCTGGATAGGTCTGTCCGTTGCCCACAAACGTTGGGCGCTTAACGAGGCCGGCAAGACGGTGCTGGACGGCGCCCCCCTCGCTGTCACTTGGCAGTTGGAACAGACCAGCCCCCATTGGCCTGCGTTCCAAGCTGCCTTGCCCCTGAATCGGCAACCAACTAGCACACTCCACGCCCTCTATCAGGGATGGTCGGATACCCTGTTGACCCTCAAAGCCGCTCAAATTACGGGGGAATTGAAACCTGCCGATGGCCGATGCCAAGCGATGAAACGTCAAGAGGCCCTGGATGAATATCAACGTATGGAGGGGATGATCGTCAAGCTCCGAGCCGCAGCGGCCAAGGAAAAACAGATTGCCCGGCAGGTCGAGTTGAATTTGGAAATCAAGCCCCTGGAAACCGCACGCGCGGCGGTTATGGCGAAACTTTGAACATGAAGACGCTATGCAAAAAATAACTGCCCAAAGCCCTGAAGCCTCGTCCGCCGATATTGTGGCCGAGAATGTCGAACAACTGAAAGCTCTTTTCCCTGAGGCGGTGGTGGAGGGCAAGATCGATTTTGCG
>JAQUEZ010000347.1 GCA_028684915.1 Desulfobulbus sp. | reverse complement strand
TTCGTCTTTGGATGCCCTACCACTATAGGGGCCTGAGAGTGGCCAGGATTGTATAATTTCACCATTTTTTCGAGGTCGGCTATGGTCCAGGATCGATACACCCCATTGGCCGATATATGATCTCCGGCCATGAAAACTTCCATCCAATCAGTCACGTTTACACCCTTAATATCACTAACGCTTTAAAACCGCCTGTCTTCGACTTGCAAAAGCCCATGGTTGGAAGGACGACTTCAGCCAAACATCAGTTGCCTGGCAACAAGGTCGGTCCGGATTCGTACCTACTGGACTTTGCGGGGCCGTTTGATGCCGCTTTGGTCAAGGAAGCTCACAACGTCCTGAACCGCTGCATGTTTATCAACCCGCTCATAATCAAATACTTGAGGCGGAGCCCATGCATTCCAAGTTGCGCTTGCATCATCAATCGTGAGGCATGGAATTCTGAAAGATCCCGCTTTATGGGCAAGCACACTTTTCGGTGTTCCGCACTGCTTGAGCAAATCACTTGCGGCTGCTATCCAGGTGAATACCTCGCCCAGTTCTTGCGCCATGACGGTGTATTTAAGGCCCGCCGATTCAATTTCACCCCATAGATAGTGGAAGAAAGCCCCCCGGTGCCGTTGGTCAACAGTGGCAAGGCGTTCTTCGGCCTCCGCCAGTTTTAGGTTCAACCCGTCGATGGCGTGGGATTGAACAATAGAAAAATCAACCATCTCAGAGAGCTTCCCTTCGTCTTCCCTGATTTCATCCTGAATGCGGTCCAATTCCTGCTGTTCGACCGGTTCCCCTATGGCGATGTCAGCCAAAAGAGCATTCCTTATCTCCATCAAAAGGGAAAGCGGGTGATCCGGTTCAACCAAATACGGCCTTTCATTTGCGGTTGCCGCTGCAATGGCAGTTCTGATTTTGTCGACTTTTTCCGCCAATGCTTCCTTTTCGCCCTGAATTTCGAGTAACTCTGAATAGCTGCACTTTATGGTGATCTTGGCAAGCTGCGCGTCGAGGACCATTTTTTCATCCTCAAGCTGTTTTTTCTCGGTCTGTGCCCCATTGTAAACTTTTTCCGCCTCAAGTGCTTCTGCCTCCGCTAAAGTGATATCCCCGGCATAAACCCGGACATTGCTTAATTTATCAGCCTTTTCCTTTTTCAAGGTATCGGCGTAATTTCTCTTTCCTGCAGCAGCAAGCTGCAGGTTGTCAATATGTATGTAATAACCGAGGGCAACGCGGATTTCACAGATTCTATTTTCCAGCTTCCGTTTTTCTTCAAGCTGCTCTGTAATCTTCATGTTCTTCTCCTTTTAATTTTGTGATCAATCTAAATTTTATCGTTTCTCCAGCGACGGTCGATCAAGAATTCGGTTGATTTGTGTCAGCATGACACGGCACATCCTTTTCCTGTTCCGCGCTTTTCCGCATCGCTCGGTTAATAAACGCGACGTAAAGTTTGCAACCCCGAAACTCTCGGGAAAGCGCTATTGCGCTTTCAACGCCAATCACTTCAGCAATTATTTCCAAATCGCCGGGAAGACCTTCCGGTTTGGGCATATATTCCGGCGGGATTGGTGCCATCGTTTTGCTCGCAGTCGTCATATCACTCACTCAGTATTTTTTGGATCATGCTTTGAGACAGGCCAAATTTCCGGGCAAGATCAACAGCAGTCACACCTCCACAGTCGTATTCATCACGAATGCGGCGATTTCTGATTTCTCTTTCGAGAGAATCAATCCCGCAAATATAGAACCATCTCCCCCCGAGAATTTTCGACAGCGCGACGGTTTTCTCTACTCCTATGACTTCCGCGATCTTCTTCAGCGATCCCGCAAGGTGCTCCATATCGGGAAGCCGATCAGATGCCCCCTCACCCTTCATAGTTTTAGCCTCAACGCTATTGCTTTAATTTCCAGCTTTATGAATTCACCCGAACGCATTCGAACAAATAAACACGGTTTTTTCAATTGCAAAACGTGACCGCGATGCTGATTTTTTCAATAAAATCCATAATTTAGGATTTGAAAATTGATACACCGGGCTTTTTCGGCAGCAGGGGAAGGAGAGCGTTTTGGCGGATTGCGGGGTGTCAGTTGGAGGCCAAAACGGAAACCGGTTGCCGTTTTATTTAGGGCAACGCAGGCAATTCCGTTTTTCGAACGAAAACAGGTCACCCCTACTGGAAATAGTAGAGAGACGAGCCTGTTTCATGAGTGTGCCGGTGGGATGCCTGCCTCTTCTATAAATAGAAGAGCAGAGAGTCAGAGGATGGAAAGCGTGAAAACGCCCCCTGGTAAATTTTTAATGCAGCGCGGCCCAAGGTATGGGCCGCGCCTATCCTGTCAAATACAGAGAATTTTAAACGAGGTTTAAACGCTATTGGCTTGGAAGCTTTGGGATGGCGGCGACGGCGGGCGTTCAAAAACGAAGTAGTTCGTTTTTGAACCAGGTGGATTAGAGCAAAACGAGCGGGATGTTCGTTTTGGAGAAGAGCATCAAAAACGACATGATGTCGCTTTTGAACAAAGTGGCTTGGATTATTTCCTCTTTTTATCCAGCCAGCCTTGGACTTTACTTAGAAATCATTTTTTTCGCTTTGAATTTCGAGGTGAAGCCTCATGTAATGCTTCACTTATGCTTATTAATGCGTCTTTTCCCAATGTTGAGGCGGATCGATAATTATTAAGCAACAGCTCTTCACCACTATTCAGGTTGTTCAGCGCGGTAATGATCATGTTTCGATCACCGGTTTTTATACCAAAAATAATTTCTTGCAATCTTTGTGCATCTTTTTCGTCTAATCCTAACGAGTGAGCCTTTTTCGATGCTATCTGCAACGCGTCAAGGTTAGATTCGAATTTTTCAATAGCTGCCGTTCTTTTCCAATCGCCAAAACCTTCGATCAACCAGTCACGAGATAGTCCATATGTTTTTTCCAGCTGGCTCATAACTTCGAGCGAAATTTTTGTTTTTCCGCGCTCTAGGTCAGCAATCTTTGACTGCGGAATGCCAATTTTTTCACCGAACTCTGCTCCGCTCATCCCCAGTTGCTCGCGAACCCATTTAAGGCGTAAACCGATTTGCTTGCTATCTATCATGGAAAAATTCCTTGACATATTTATGGAAAAATTCCATATTCGCTTTGTCCGATCTCTCGGACAGTTTTATGTATTTATCCAAGACCACATCAGAGAGGCGGGAATGAACATCACCAATTCAGCGAGAATTACCGATCCACAAGAAGACTGGCACCCATGGGATATCAAGGCCGCCCTCGGCAAGAAAGGCTACAGCCTATCTCGTATAGGAATCGAAAACGGATACAAGAAAACATCGCCTTACGATGCCTTAAGGAAGCCATGGCCAGCCATGGAACGCATCTTTGCCGACATTATCGGCGTAGAACCGTGGGAAATATGGCCTTCCAGGTACGATAAATTTCACCAGCCGCTGCGGATGCGGCAGCGTTCAACATCTCGCAACTCCCTCCGTCTACAAAGCTGATGATGGAAACCATGACATCCATCATCAAGGCTTTTGTGGTGAAGGTAGCATATCGGGTGTGACAGGTCACTATCTAACTGCGAGGAAAGGATAGACGTATGGCACCAAGATCAAACAAAGCTCAGAGAGCCGCAGAGGCCGGGCAACTGAACATTTTCGATGCACTGGCCACCTATACTGCTGCCAAAGAAGAGATTGCCGAACAGTGCAATCCTCAACAGGCAGTTGGTAACCGGGAATCTGCCAGCGAGGCCGAGGATTGCATCGAAATCGCGGCAGCCGTGAAACGAAGCATTCGGGAATCCGGCTTGAGCCGAGAACAGGTTTGCGACGCCATGAACGCCTATTGGGGCCGCACTGAAGAAGGACACAAAACCGGCCAGTGCCAGCGACCGCTCTCGTATGAGATGTTCAATCACTACCTCTCTAAGCCGGTGGAGTACCCAGTCAAGGCCTATTTCCTTTTTGCCATCCACCGTATTACCCAATCCCTGGAGCCGGCGCGGGCTATTGTGGCAGCCGAGGGGGCCGAGGTGACCACAAAAGAGGATCTCGCCATGCTGGCCCTTGGCAAGTTGGAGAAGAACATATCGGAAATGCAGCAGCTCAAGCGAGAGCTGAAGAAAAAAGGCATCAAAAAATAGGAGCTGCCATGCCGGAAGAGAAATACATCAATCAGGGAATATGCGACTGCCTCTCTCTCTTTTTTTCCCTTTGTGATCCTATTTTCAGGGGATTAACCGCAAAAGAGATTGAAGCCGAATCAGGCTTCAAGGCGGATAAGGTCTACCGCAATCTCAAAACCCTGGAACACATGAACTTGATCCGCAAGGTTGGCGATCAATGGGAAGTCACTCCCAAGATTGTCAGAATTGCCGATGGATTCAGACGCCACGTTGCACAGAAACGCGCCAAGATCGAATCAAAAGAACGAGACTATCTTGGCTGATTTATTCGCCAACCATTAGATTTGAGGAAAGAAAGAATGAATACAGAACCGGGAACAGAGGCGACAGGTCTTGAAACAGCACAGCCTTTGGGGGATTCAGGGGATATTTGTGATTCCCTTGAGAACGTGAAATCCGTGGTCACTTTCTTGGCAGAGATGACCTATTTCGGAGTGTTCAGCGGGAAGGACAGCATCAAAATATCGTCTGAAGGAGAGGATGGGCTTCACCATATTTTGCGGGGTGTCGTCCGAGAAATTGATGAAGTCGCAACCAAGGTTTCACGAGCTGAGGAAATTCAGCAATGGCCCATTAACCTGAGGAGGCAAAAGGCACAATGAAAGATCAGAAGGAAGTCTACAAATCGCGAGATATTATTTTGAATTCAAAGGCGGTCGTATCATTTTTGCGCGATATGGCGTGTTCTCAACATTTCAAGGATGAGTTGACGGATGACGGCAGAGAGGGGCTTGCTCACATCCTTGGTTTGGTCAATGAAGACCTGGGGCAAGCAGTCGGCATGCTCGAATCTCACTAAATGTTCGGAGACTATTTCATCATGGATCAAGGCAGCAGCGGATACGCGCAAACAATTGTTGACCATACTGAAGTTGAAATTATTGAGCAGAACTGTGCAATGCGGGACGATCTCAATGCTATCAATCAGCAGGAAATCATCGAAAAGGGCCGGGCAATTGCTCTGAAAAAGGTGGAACCCTTCCTTGATGGCCAAGAATATAATCTGGACCGACTGACAGCGGAAATAAGGGCTCAGGTGGGATTTATCACCGCCGGATATGTGGAGATAGGCCGCAAGCTCCTCATTATCAAGGAAGTCGAAGGGCATGGGAATTTCACAAAATGGCTGGAGGATAATTTCCCTTTATCTCCTCGGCAAGCCCGAAATTTCATGAAGGTTGCCATGAGAATGGAGAGTGATCCAAAGCTCCAGGATTTGGCCAAAGGCGGCATCGCCAAGGCGCTTTGTCTGCTCGATCTGCCAGAAGATGACCTTGAGGAGTTCAAGGAAGAGGGCACCATCTACGGCAAGCCGTTGGAAGAGTGGCAGCACAA
>JAQUEZ010000089.1 GCA_028684915.1 Desulfobulbus sp. | reverse complement strand
TCCGAAAGATGCCGACGTCAAAGCCATCTACACCGCGGCTCTGTAAGAAACGCAGTTAAGGTAGCTTATCCGTAGATTGTCAGGGGGAGAGGTTTGGAGGTTCGAACTCTTCCCCACCCCCCTGACACTCTTTTGGATGGTGGACCTTGATGGCGTCGTAAAAACTTCGATCTACCGCGACGCAGCGTTTTTCTCGACACTCGACATACCTGATGTATGCCTTCGTGCCGAAAAAAACACTACTCCTTGTATCTCTGTGTTTTTACTTAGCCATCTCTTAGAGTGTGATGGCCTTTTTACGAGTCCATCAAAATTAGAGATTCGTTGAACACATTTATTTTAAAATTTTGAGGTTGGTCGTCTGGAACTGGTCCTCTATCCCTCTCCTTTCAGACCAAAAAGCGACAGACTGTCAACCTCACAAAATGCCGGTGGAGCCCTGCCCCTGTTATCCCTGAACTTGGCCTGTGCGGGCTTCACCGGCCTTTCTCCGAGTTACGCTGTGGTTGGCGTTGCGGGACGCGGTAACGCGTCCCGCGTTTCTACACCCAAAGTATCGTTTTCGTAAAATAAGCCGAGAACGTTGTTCCAAGCATCCTAACGTGTTGTTTTTACAAAGGGTGATACTTGGATTTGACTTTTCGCGAAGTCATACAATTGGATGAGAGGCGCAGGGCCTTTACTCCTTGTGTCCCTGTGCCTCAATTCCTGAGAATAACCTGAAATTACCAATACTAACAAGTGTTGACAGCGCGGAAGTATTGCGCTAGCTTTTCCGACAACCTATTGAATTACTGCTGATTTTTGCTTCAAGACCCATACCGTCGACAATCACGGGTACGGGATCCCGAGGGAGCCCGGTTCCTTATTTATTAATAAAGGAGTTTTCGAATGGCTGATAAAATTTTACGTGTCAATATGTCGGACCTGAGCACCAAGGTCGAAGCTGTACCCGAAGCATGGATGGGGCTTGGCGGTCGTGGGCTCACCTCGACCATCGTTGCGGCAGAAGTTGTTCCCACCTGTCATCCGCTCGGTAAAAATAATAAGCTGGTTTTCGCTCCCGGTTTGCTCTCTGGCACCCCGGCTGCCAACTCTGGTCGTCTTTCCTGTGGCGCAAAAAGCCCTTTGACCGGCACCATCAAAGAGGCCAATGCCGGTGGTACTTCCGCCCAAATGCTGGCGAAGTTGGGCGTTAAAGCGTTGATCATCGAAGGTAAACCTGCAGATAAATCCAAATGGTACGGCCTGCATATCAATGCCGACGGCGTCACCATCAAGGAAGAAACTGAAGTTGTCGGTAAGGGGAACTTTGCCGTAGTCGAGACGCTTAATGAGCGTTTGGGGGCAAAAGTCGGTGTGATTACTATTGGTCCTGCCGGTGAGATGTTGATGCGAGCCGCAAATATCTCGGTCAAGGATCCGGATAGCCATTTGCGTTCCAATGGCCGGGGCGGTCTTGGTGCGGTCATGGGCTCCAAAATGATCAAATTCATCTCCGTTGAGCCTACCGATCAGAAGGTGGAGATCGCTAATCCCGATGCCTTCAAAGCTGCCAATCGTAACTTTGCCAAAGCTTTGGTTGATAATCCCATCAGCAAGGCGCTCGCACAATATGGGACCAACGTACTTGTCAACATCATTAACGAGTCTGGCGGTATACCCACAAAGAATTTCACGAGTGGTCAGTATGAAGGCCATGAGGCTATTTCTGGTGAGACGATGTATGATACCATCGTTGCCCGTGGTGGTAAGCCAAAACACAACTGCCATCCGGGTTGTGTCATCCAGTGCTCTCAAATCTATGCCGATGCCAAGGGCGGGTACAGAACTTCTGGTTTTGAGTACGAAACCATCTGGGCCTTTGGTGCTGACTGCTGTATCGACAACCTCGACTACATCGCCGAAGCGGATAATATACTTGATGATGTCGGCCTTGATTCGATCGAAATCCCTGTAGCCTTTGGTGTGGCTATGGAAGCCGGGGTGCTCAACTTCGGCGATGGGCCGGAAATGATTCGCATCCTTAAGGAAGAGGTGAGTAAAGGCACGCCCCTTGGACGGATTATCGGTAATGGTGCAGGGTCTGTTGGAAAATCTTACGGAGTGACTCGTGTTCCTGTAGTCAAAAATCAGGCCATTCCTGCCTATGACCCGCGTGCAATTAAAGGTATCGGTATCACCTACGCCACCTCCACCCAGGGCGCAGACCATACCATGGGTTACACCATTGCCACCAACATTCTCGGTGTCGGCGGTAAATTGGATCCGTTGAGCAAGGAAGGCCAGGTTGAGTTGTCCCGTAACCTGCAGATTGCGACCGCTGCCATTGATTCCACCGGCATGTGTCTGTTCATTGCTTTTGCCGCTTTGGACGATGCTACCTGTCTGCCCGCCCTGATCGACCTGATCAATGCCCGTTACGGCATCGGACTGGTTGCAGACGATGTGACCAACCTCGGTAAATCCATCCTCAAAACCGAGCATGCATTCAACCTTGCTGCCGGTTTCACCAACAAAGATGATCGTCTGCCCGAGTTTTTCTCTGAGGAGCCGATCGCACCCCATAATGTTGTTTGGGATATTACCGACGAGGCCATTGACTCTTTCTGGGATTTCTAATATCAAGACCTCTGTTCTTCTTCAGCCCCTTGCCGAGCATTCGGTGAGGGGTTGTATTTTAGGGGGACGTATTTAGGTGCTCCACGCCTTGGGCGTGTGTTCAATTTCTCATATCTGTTACCACTAAAGGCTCCTATGCAATTGACGGTCAAACTCTTTGCTTATTTCCGGGATAACCGCTTCAAACAGCAGCAGATGGAGTTTCCCGCAGACACCACCGTTGAAGATATCATCCTCTTTCTGGGGGTTCCCCTGGACGAAGTCGGCGTAACCATGATCAACTCTCGACACTGTGAACTTAAGCAGGTTCCTGCAGAGAGTGATCAGTTGGCTATATTTCCTGCCATTGGTGGCGGTTGACACGGACAACTGGTCTACCCGCCACATCTCTTCGCAACTTTCTTCTCCGCCGTTACCTCATTCCCGTGCTATAGTCCATTGCGTGGAGACACAAAATGCGTGTTTCCATGTTGGGATAATTCGCCCTCCTGCGGCTATAGCGCTTCGAGAGAGTACCTCGTCTTTTTCTCCAACGGCCGTTTGTTGAAAGGTTTACTCTGGAAAGAAAATTATGAACGATTTTTTCAAGCTGATGAGTCCGGCAGAATTCATTGCCCTTTTTGATGATTTCGCCCCTTTGGCCACCGATACCATTGCCTTAGAGCAGGCGCGTGGCCGCATTCTCGCCGAACAATTGATTAGCCGAGAGGCACTGCCCCCGTTTTCCCGTTCGACTATGGACGGTTTTGCCGTGCGGGCTGCCGATACCTTTGGTTGTTCCGATTCGGAGACTGCCCTGCTGACGGTGGTGGGGGAGATTGCCATGGGTACTCCCGGTCAGGCCTATAAGCTCAAACCCGGGCAGGCGGTGCGAATCTGGACCGGCGGTGAGTTGCCGCAGAAAGCGGATGCGGTGGTCATGGTGGAATATACCCAGCCCTTTGATGAGGAAACAGTGGCCATATTTCGGCCGGTAGCCCCGGGCGAAAATGTGACTCAGACCGGTGAGGATTATCAACCCGGTGCGGTCATCCTCGAGCGGGGACGAAAGTTGCGGGCCCAGGACCTTGGTGTACTCTCCGGGCTTGGGATGAACACCGTGCCCGTCTATCGCCGTCCCAAGGTGGCCATCCTTTCCACCGGTGATGAACTGGTGCCATCCACCGAGACCCCGCCGCCAGGGAAAATCCGCGATATCAACTCCACCACGTTGGCGGCCATGGTTGAGGAAGCGGGTGGTATTGCCGTTCCTCTGGGTATCTGTGTCGATGATTTAGATCAGATGCTGGCTATCTGCACTGAAGCGCTCCAGGAGGCAGATATCCTCTTACTTTCCGGCGGTAGTTCTGTTGGCAAACGTGATTTCACCAAACGAGTTTTCGATGCCATCCCCGGAAGTGAGATGCTGGTGCATGGGGTTTCCGTCCGACCCGGCAAGCCGACCATTCTTGCCCGTCAAGGCAACAAGGCCCTCTTTGGGCTCCCCGGACATGTAGCCTCTGCTCTGGTGATCTTTTACTGCTTTGTGCGACCGTTGATGCGCCAGTACAGTGGCCTTGGCGCCACCCTCGGACTGGGCACGGTGCGGGCAGTGACCGGTCAGCAGATTCCTTCCGCCATTGGCAGACAAGAATATGTCCGGGTGCGGCTGGCGGCTCAAGAAGATGGGACTCTTCCGATAGCCATACCCGTTTATGGCAAATCAGGCCTGCTCAGCCCCCTGGTTCGTGCCGACGGTCTGTTGCCCATCGGCCGCGACGTTGAGGGGCTTGATCGGGACGTCGAATGTACGGTTCTTCTTTTTCCCTGAATTCGTCGCGGCAAACGCGCGGACCCAGTTTCATGTAAGGTTGAGTTATCAAGGAGGAAACCATGCAACGAAAAATCTATCTTAATATGCGTTCCCGGGAAGAGGCCCAGCAGATTTTTTGGAATCGGTTTGCCGACTACCAACTGGACACGGAAACCATTGCTCCCCGTGCGGCCTGTGATCGGGTCTCGGCAGCGCCCATCTTTGCCCGTTTCTCCGCGCCTTCCTTTCATTCTGCAGCTATGGATGGTCTGGCTGTTCGAGCCGAGGAGACCTTCGGCGCCACGGATGAGGCGCCAGTCACCCTGAATATCGAAAGCAATCAGGCCATTATGATCAATACCGGTTTTCCCCTGCCTCTGGAGAAAAACGCGGTGATTATGATTGAAAATGTGTTGCTGAGCGACGACGGCAGGAAAGGGGAGATTCGGCATCCGGTCTACCCCTGGCAGCATGTGCGCAAGGTCGGTGAGGATATTGTGGCCACGGAACTGCTTTTTCCCACCGGGCACCGGTTCAGGGCGCCGGATATCGGCGCGCTTCTCGCTGCTGGTATCGGTACGATTAAGGTTCGCTGTCAACCCAAGGTGGCCATTATCCCCACCGGCAATGAGCTGGTGCGTCTTGAGGATTATCCGCAATCGATTCCTGACGGTAAAACAGTTGAATCCAATTCTGGCGTGCTTGCCGGATTAGTCGTTAAGGCCGGTGGGGTGCCCGATGTCTCCCCCATTATCAGTGATGATTTTGCTGGCATCAAGGCCCATCTTCTCGACATGGTCGACTCGGATGCGGACCTGGTCATCATTAATGCAGGGTCCTCGGCGGGCAGTGCCGATTACACCGCGCGCATTATTGAGGAACTCGGTGAAGTCCTCGTCCATGGGGTCACCATCATGCCGGGCAAGCCAACCATCCTTGGGGTAATCAACAACAAGCCGGTGGTGGGCCTTCCTGGCTATCCGGTTTCCGCCATTATCGCCATGGAGCAACTGGTGATGCCGCTTTTGGCTCGTTTACAGGGAATCTACCTTGAGCCGCCGGTGATGATCAAGGCCACTCTGGCAAAAGATCTTCCCTCACGGGCCGGTATTGAAGAGTTCCGCCGCATGATCGTCGGCCGCATCGGGGTTGATTTCGTTGCCGTGCCGTTAAAGCAGGGATCCGGTGCGATTACCACTCTGACCCGGGCCAACGGCATCCTCCGTATCGATGCCGCTTCCGAAGGGGAAAAGGCCGGTCAGCAGATGGAAATCGATCTCCTCTTACCCCTGCCGCAGATTGAGCGAACCATTCTCTGTACCGGCAGCCACGATCTCTGTCTTGATTTGCTCAACGATACCCTGCGTCAGCGGCAGCCTGCTTTTTCGCTGGCCTCTACCCATCTGGGCAGCTTGGGTGGTATCATGGCCTTGAAACAGGGGATGTGCCATTTGGCCGGTTCCCACCTGCTTGACCCCAAAGACGGCTCTTACAACACCAGTTACGTGCGCAAGCACTTAGCGGATCGGGATATTCGCATTGTTACCCTGGTTCATCGCGAGCAGGGCTTTATTATTCAAAAAGGGAATCCCAAGTCCATCAAAACCATCCACGACCTGTTCAATGAAGGGGTTCGCTTCATTAATCGTCAGGCCGGTTCCGGTACTCGGGTGTTGCTTGATTATGAACTCGATCGGCATAACCTGGATCCCGATGATATACAGGGCTACGAAGAGGACGAATACACCCACATGGCGGTGGCGGTGGCGGTGCTGTCCAATAAGGTCGATGTTGGTTTGGGGATTAAGAGTGCGGCCAAAGCCCTGGGGCTTGATTTTGTGCCGCTGGTGGAAGAGCGTTATGACCTGCTCATTCCTGGGGCTGTTTTTGCTACACCGATGATTCAGGCCATCCTTAACGCCATCGCTCAACCCCAATTCCAGCAGACTGTGGAGGGATTGGGCGGATACTCAACCAGAGAAACCGGGCAAATCGTTTCTCTGGACTGAGTATACCTGGCTGGGATAAGCTTTGTCGCTCAGTCGCAAAGTGATGAAAACGACAATCCGCGCCACCCTGGGCATTGGTTGGTAGTTCTCGTCAGATTTCGTGGAGGAGGAAGTCGTTTTCCTTGAGGTCGATGTAGAGCCAGCTGCTGTGTAGAGGGGACCAGAGCTCCAGCAGGGTTTTGACGGTTTCCGCCGCCTGCAGGCTGGCAACCAGAGCAACGGTAAAAGAGAGCACCGAAGGAGCCGGCAATTTGGGGCTTTCTTCAGTGCGCTTAGGATAGAGGCAGCCGATCAGATCGTTGCCGGGCAATTGGACCCCAACCTGGCCGTACCAGCCGTTGACCGCCCCGTGGATCAGCGGCAGGTGGCAACGCGTGCACAACTCGGCTAGATCGTGTCGGGCTTGGATGTCGTCCAGACAGTCCACCACCGCATCGACCCCAAAGCCTTGTTCGTCGGCAACCTGCCTGAAGTCTGCGGCAAAGGCCTGCGCGCGGCAGTAGGGATGGATGGCGGCAACCCGCTCGCAAGCCACCTCTGCCTTGTTGCGACCCATGGTTGACGTCAAGGCGTTGAGCTGTCGATTGCAGTTACTGGCTGAAAAGATATCGGGATCAAAGAGATGCAGGTAGCCGATACCAATTCGTGCCAGTTCCTCGATCACGTATCCACCCAAGCCGCCACAGCCGATGATAGCGACCCGTTTGTGTTGGAGTAGGTGTTGCTGTTCGGTGGAGATGCTTTCCAGGTTGCGGGTAAAATATTGGTTAAAATTAGGCATGTTCACGTTAGGGCAGAGGATTCGCGGTGAAAGTTTCAATTCTCTGCGCTTTTTAATCCTGATTGCCGGGTAAAAAAACAAAAAACTGAACACAGCCTTGGATCAGAATAGCCGGTCATTCTTTCCGGCACGAAGGCATGCATCAGGTATGTCGAGTGCCCGGGAAAACGGTGTAACGCCGTAGATCGAAGTTTTTACGACGCCATCATCCTTGAGGAAAATGGAAAAGGCAAACGCAACCAGCGGCGCACAATCTACTCAGAAACTGGGCCCGTCCGTTCCAGCATTTGCGGCGAACATGCGGTGGTACAATATTGGAGCCCGAACCCTGCATATCGCCGGCATTGCCGTTCTCTTCGGCGGATGTATTCTCGCCGTCCCCTATGCACGATTGGGTCTCTGGCACTGGCTGACCATTGTTTCCGGCATCGTGCTGATTGTCCTTGAATGGATGCATGATCGCCGTTGGTGGCACCGCGGCAAGGGGCTGTTGATCTGGTTGCACCTCGGTCTTTGTTTAATGATCCACGTTCTCCCCGGATTCACCGTTCCCCTGTTATGGATTATTTTAGTCAGTGGATGCGTGGGCAGCCACATGCCGCGCCGGTATCGGCATTGGTCGTTCATTGAGGGATGGGAGAAGAGGGAGGCGTTTGGGCGCAACCGATGAGTCATCTCTTGGCATAAAGAGAAGTAGACGGCCATTTTTCGCTTCCCTTTTTTCGGAAATATTTTTCATAATCATAAATATCATTGACGAAATCCGGCAACCACGGGCAATTTACAGAGCAATGATAGCTGGTCGCTCTTGTATAAAGTCCAGAAACCGACGTAGGTCGTTTCGTCTCTCGTTGTTTTGGCCCTACGTTCTTCTTTCAGGTTTCTGGTTTTGCGCTGCTCGTTTTCAGCCTTTTGTTTTGTGCGGGAACGAATTTTTTTATTTTATCTCTAAGGATTGTTCATGGAACGTTTGCTCACAACCAAGGAGGTTGCAGAATTTCTCAATATCCACGAAAAGATGGTTTATACGCTGGTTTCGGAAAAATCCATGCCGGCGACCAAAATTGCTGGTAAATGGCTGTTCCCCCAACATTTGATTGAGCAGTGGGTAGAAAATAACACCATCAATTTTCCAGATAACGCCCGGCCGCTGGTTTCCAATCAGCGTTTGATTGTCCTTGCCGGAAGTAACGACCCCCTGCTTGACCAGACCATTGCCATGTTCAACCGCTCTGTTTCCGGCCACTTGGCGGTATTCGGCAATCTCGGCAGCATGGGCGGGGTTCAGGCTCTTCGCAATAATCTCTGTCATATTGCAGCCAGCCATTTGATCCAGGACGACGAAACAGATTACAATTTTCAATATGCTTCCCAAGAATTTGAGCAATTACCCGTAGTGGTCAATTTTTGTCGCCGCATGCAGGGACTGCTGTATCGCAAACACAATCCGTATAAGATTTCTACCGTTTCTGACCTGGGGGCGCCTGGCTTGCGGCTGGTGAATCGTTCATTGGGAACAGGTACGCGGTTGTTGCTTGATCATGAACTGCAAAAAGCTGGTTTGCGCCCAGATAAAATTGTTGGCTACAATCATGAAGTAGCGCGACATATGGACGTTGGTTTGGAAATTCTTGCCGGAAGAGCCGATGTCGGCCCTGGGATCGAAACGGTGGCCAAGACCCTAGATTTGGCGTTTCTGCCTATCCGTTGGGAACGTTTTGATTTGCTGGTTTCGAAAAAAGTGTTTTTTGAAAAATCAATTCAGGCGTTTTTTGGTATCATCCAATCAGAATCGTTTCGAGAAACTGCTACTACACTCACGGGATATGATCTGTCCATTGCAGGGAAGATAATCTTCCAGGATGGCCAGTGAAATCAAATGGGCGGGAAAAGCACCTGCCTGAAATAACGTAAGAGGAGAGATTTATGAAACTTAAAAATCTGTTGGTCTGTGGCCTGTTGTTGGCGACCTTCATCACCGGCAATGCCATGGCCGAAGAAAAAGTGCTAAAAATGTCCACCACCACTTCGACCCAGGCCTCCGGATTGCTGGATGTATTGCTGCCAGCTCTGGAAAAGGACACTGGGATTACGGTGAAGGTGGTTGCCAAGGGCACCGGCGCCGCTATCCGTGATGGTATTGATGGCAACGTGGATGTAATCTTTGTTCATGATCGTCAGCGTGAAGATGCCTTTGTTGCCGATGGCTACGGTACCAAGCGCTACGGGATCATGCACAACGACTTCATCCTCATTGGGCCAGCCGCTGATTCGGCAAAAATCAAGGGCATCAAAGATGGCGCAACCGCGATGAAGAAGATCGCAGACGGCAAAGCCACCTTTATCTCCCGCGGTGACGATTCCGGTACCCATGCCAAGGAGCAGTCCTTGTGGAAGGATTCCGGAGTGGCGCTGGAAGAAACTGTTGCCACCATAACCAAGAAAGAAAAAACAGTTGAAATCAAATCGGTCCATCCCGAAGATAGCCAGAATTGGTACCTTTCCGTTGGCCAGGGCATGGGTAAAACCTTGACCATTGCCGACGAAAAACAGGCCTATACATTGACGGATCGCGGCACCTTCATCAATTACAAATACGGTCGTGAGGTGCCGATTAGTCTCGACATCCTCTGTGAGGGCGGCGACAATCTCGCCAACCCCTATGGCTTTATTCCGGTCAACCCGAAAAAGCATCCGCACGTAAAGGCAGAACTCGGCGAGCAGATGGCTCAGTGGCTTATCTCTTCCAAAGGTCAGAAGGTTATTGCTGATTACAAACTGCACGGCAATCAACTCTTTTTCCCGGATGCCAAGTAAGATGGACTCGTAAAAAATCCATCACACTCTAAGAGATGGCTAAGTAAAAACACAGATATACAAGGAGTAGTTTTTTTTTGGGCGCGAAGGCAGGCATCAGGTCTGTCGAGTGTCGAAAAAAACGCTGCGACGCAGTAGATGAAGTTTTTATGACGCCATCAGGTAATTCTTTTCGTTTGTTTTTGGATAGGCGGATCGCTCTTAAGGTGATCCGCCTTCTTTTGCACGCAATTACTCCATGAATTTTTTTTTCGACAGCTTTATTTCAGCCTTTCGCCTGATCGGGTCACTTGACAACGAGCTGATGAAAATTGTCCAGGTGACTTTGTCCGTCAGTAGCCTTGCCACTGTCTTTGCCTCCCTGGTCGGCATTCCCGGAGGATTCCTTATTGCCCATGGCAACCTGCCGGGCAAACGGGTTGTGATTACGCTGCTGAATACCTTGCTGGCGCTGCCCACAGTGGTTATCGGCCTGTTTGTCTATGTGTTTATTTCCCGACGGGGCATCTTCGGTCCCCTTGATCTGCTTTACAGTCAGAATGCTATGGTTATCGGCCAGTTCATTCTCATTGTGCCCCTGATCGCGGCCCTGACCGTTGCCGCAGTGAGCCGGGTGGATGAGCGCTACCGCAAGACGGCAAAAACCTTGGGCGCCAATGGCTGGCAAACCGCCTTGGTTGTCCTGCGTGAAGCCCGCTTTGCCATCACTGCTGCGGTAATTTCTGCTTTTGGCCGGGTAATTTCGGAAATTGGCATCTCCATGATGCTCGGTGGCAATATCAAGGGGTTCACCCGGACCATGACCACGGCCATGGCCTTGGAGTATGACAAGGGTTCCTTTACCCTGGCTGTTGCCTTAGGCATGGTGCTCATGATCCTCAGTTTGGGTATTAATGTGGTGTTTAATCTGATCCAAGGAAAAAGCAGCCGATGATGCTCTACCAGCTGCAGAATCTACAACAGCAGTTTTACGGCAAGATCGTGCTCGATATCGATCAGTTGGCGATTGAAGCCGGCTGTATCCATGCTTTGCTAGGCCCCAACGGTGCCGGCAAGACCACCCTGCTCAATATTCTTGCTTTTCTGGAGGCTCCGGCAAGCGGCACGCTGCTTTTTCAAGAGAGAGAAGTCGATTTTATTCGGGGTGATATGCTTTCAATGCGGCGTCGGGTCGTGCTTGTGGATCAGCACCCAATTATGTTTTCGACCTCAGTGCGCAAGAATATTGAATTTGGATTGAAAATTAGAAAGATCGATGCTGGAAAACGGCAACGGATCGTGGATGAGGTTTTGGCCACGGTCGGCCTGGAACGCTATAAGGAGGCTCGAGCCCATGAGCTTTCTGGCGGCGAGACCCAGCGTCTTGCGTTGGCGCGCGCCTTGGCGTTGGCGCCGGAGGTTCTGCTCTGCGATGAACCGACTGCCAGTGTGGATGCGGAAAACCAGGCGGTGATAAGTGAGTTGCTGCGCCAGGTAAATGGCGAGCAGGGTACTACTATTATTTTTACCACCCATGACCGGCTGCAGGCGGCGACCCTGGCCCAGCATACGTTGGTTCTGGAAAATGGTCGCAGGGCCAACACTACTTACGAAAACAGCTACGCATGTACGGTGGAATGCGGCCGCAATGGTGGCCAGCGCTATTTACTCCATGGCGTGCTTGAGCTCGCCTTTCCAGGCCAAAAAATGGTACTGGGGAGCAATACCAGCGGGCGGATTTCTATCAGCCCGGAGAAAATTCTTCTTGTTCCTGCAGAGGAGCCCTGTGTGGAGAATCATGCCAGGCTGCATGGTCGGGTGGTACTGACGATGGAGGAGGGGGAGAGTATTCGCGTGGTGGTCGACGTCGGGGTGTTGATGGTGGTGTTGATGCAAAACCATGCGTACCAAAACAAACCTCCGCTTATCGGTAGCCAAATCAGCTTGTCCATCCCAGGCGATGCCTGCGTACTTACGCTCTGATCGTTGTGGCGACAATGCGTGCAGGCGTTTCTCCATCCTGCACCCCCAAAAAAAAAGACTACCTTGCCAACTGGACCTTCACTCGTTGTAATCCTTCTGTTTTATTCAGTAAATCCGAATATGTAATTTCTTGGTTTTCCAGCCGTAAGCAAGCCGGGGGGGCAAACTGCTGCTCGTGCATCCGGGCAAAACTCGCCAAGGCTTTGCCGGATATGAGAATGCCCTGCTGCAGGAGGTCACCTATTCGGTCGGTGCCGATGGAATTGAATAACTTCAGCGTGAGATAGCCCCCTCCAGTCTGTTGTACCTGGGTGGGTTCTGTTGCTGGTCTGCTGCGTAGGCTGCCGTGGACGCCCTGGCGACGGAAAATAGCCCCTGCAAGTCCGGGCATAGCTGCGGAAAGGGCGACTGTGGTCCCGTCGACTAACTCACGGTCGAGGCTGTCAGCCGCCACCCCGTTAATAAAGATGGTCTGCACGTTTTCCTCGATATAATCGGCGGTAAACCCCGGTAAGGTGACAAGAAAAGAAAGCAGGGGAATGGGGTGCTGTAAGGGAAAAAGGACGCCGTGCTGTAGGAGGGAGGCAAAGGCAGGAAGCACCTTGGTGGGCACGTCGATTTCTAAGAGCGGATAGGTTTGAGGTGTGGTCATGGCTATAGGTGTGGAGGTTAAGAATAAGGGCCTTAGAAAAAGTCAAAAAACACTAAATTGCCTCGGCAAAAACATAGATATACAAGGAGCAGTGTTTTTACCGGCTCGAAGGCATACAGAAGGTAGGCCGGGCGTCGGGAAAAACGCTGCGACGCAGTAGATCGAAGTTTTTAGACGCCATCAATACTAAACAACCACCGACTGTAAGTCGGTGGGTTTAAGATCGCGGACTGAAAGTCCAGCAACACCGGCAGGCTGCGCAGCCGGTTTAAGGCTCAATATCGAAACGGTCATTAGGCTTGGGTTCAAAATGATGTGCGAGGTATTCTTCGATCATTTCTTTTGTCAGCTCGCCAGCCGTTACGCAAAAGTACCCACGGGCCCAAAAGTGCCGTCCCCAATATCGCTTCTTTACATGGGGAAATTCTTCAAAAAGCTTACGAGATGTGCGGCCCTTTACCCATCGCATGATTGTCGATGGCGAGATGCTCGGTGGTGCAGAAACCAGAATATGGACATGGTCCTTGCTCACTGCACCTCGCAAAATCTGAATCTCGTGCCGTTCACATGTCTGGCGGACTAATTCACGGACTCGAAGGGCAATATCACCTACAAGTACGTGATAACGATATTTTGTCACCCAGACAAAATGATATTCGATCTTGTATTTGGTATGGTTTCCTTGACGATATTCCATTCTCGCCAGTATAAGCCAGCTGCTAGCAGAATGCTACCCGCCTAAAAGGCGGGGGTTTTAACCTTTTCTTCGGACGAATAAAAAAACCAATGTACTCGTTTACCGTCTGAGCCGAGTCAGGTGAAGGGTAAACAAGTGCATTGGTTTATCGTCAACTTGGTGCAATGGACGGGAAGGGCGGTTATTGTTTGTAGATGATGGTCCCCACATGTTCGCCGTTGAGCGCGCGGGTAATGTTTCCCTCAACCAAGCCGTTAACGATCTGCACTTTATCAATAACCTCACTGTTCTGGATAATTTCCAGACAGGGGCGTTCGATCACCATATCATCCTGATCCATATCGAGCAGGTCCTGAGCGCCAATTTCCGCAATGAACTTGGCCTTGGGGTTCTTTTTTGGATCGTCGGTGTACAGGCCATTTTCGTCCTTGATAAAAAGGACGGTCCGCGAGCCGATCAGATCCGCTAGGATCACCAGGCCCACATCGGTACGGTGGATAGGGATGCGACCGACTTTGGGTTTAATGGCAAAGTAATCATACGGGGGCATGCCGTGCATAACCGGTATGATACTCTCAGCAAAAAATGTCGGTATTTTAACGATATCCGAGTGCGAGATTTTAACTCCACCCCACGGAGAAAGGAGCGTTGCAACCATCAGGGCATTCTGTTCCGAGACCATGCTACCGAATTTGGCAATCACACCGGTGGGCATCCCCATTTCCAGACCGATAGTGTAAATATGTCGGCTCCGGGTTCCTCCACCGGTGGTGATCAAAATTTTGTGGTCCTTTCGGTTGCGTACTATCTCTTTGAGTATGGCTGGTAAGGCCTTCACGCCACGGTCACAGATGGATTGACCCCCGATCTTGAGGATTGCGATATCAGGGTACAACCGTTCTTGAGGAGCAATGTCGAGTTTCTCAATGAACTCCTTGCTTACCAGGCTTTCCCCCATAAGTGCACTTTCAACATGGAGCCGCTTGCCATCCTTTTCCCGTACCAGTGCCATATTTGCCTCGTCTTATGCCTCATTGGCTATTGCTGTTTCAGGTCCGCACAGCATTGTTTCATCGTTCTCGTAAAAGCCACGAAAACGACAATTATCTCTTCGTAACCTAATATTTTTTTACAGAGCAATATCTTCTGCCTTTTGCTTGTTCACGAGCTCGTTATGTTTGGGGCCACGCTGCAGGGACACGAGATCCGCCTTGGTCGCCAAGGCAAGCTGTTTTAACTCAGCCATCCGTAGGTGGTCTGCATACACTTTCAAATCAATACCACTGACTGCAACGATTCTGTAACGGGGAGTCTTCGAGCCTTCCCGAGCATTGAGCCGTTCACGATAAAAAATTTGTCCAGCCATAAGTCTACCTCCACTAATTGTTAGTTCCCATGGGAAAACCACGATTTAGTTAGAGTATAGGGTGGGTTGGCAGTAAACGCAACCTTGGTCGAAGAGTAAGGAAGAGTCAGAATTGGTCGGTTTTGTCAGTAAGGTGTATTTTTAGTTTATGCTGGATTTTAGACCAATATCCTATGATTTCAAACTTTTTATCGAATATCGTAAGATAGAGAAGTTGCTTGAAAAAGAAGAAACTTACCCCCATCGGCCACGAAATGATCAGGAAATCCTGTCGTTTTCCTGAAAATGTTGCTCGTTTTTTTTGAAACGATCGTTACCGGAAATGCATTCTTCATTCTTACAGCAGGGGCATTTTGTCTCGCTCGGCAGGGGGGTGCGTATCGTTTTGACACACATATTAATATCTCCTCTTGATTTCAGTTAGTTATGGTCGGAATTTTCCCTTGTGATCTGTTTTTCTGCTCATTACAAGGATGGCATAAGTAGATAACTGCCCGTCTGGTCTTTTTAAAATCCCGTTCTACCGTTGTTTTATCGTGGCATGATACTTGCTCCATTCTTGTCTTTTGTATGCCTTTCTTTTCGAGATTGTTTGTTCCTCTTCATGCGTGGAATGGTGGCAGCGGCTCGGTATTCGCCGAGAAAATCAACGGACGGAATTCTACATAAACGGAGGAGAGCAGTGAAGAAAACCATAGGGGCCGGGCTTGGCCTCTTTTTCATGATCAGCGGTCAACAGTATGTTTTAGCCGGGGAGGAGCCTCTCCCACCGAACAGCGCCTATACCTTGGGTGAAGTGGTTGTCATCGCTGAAGCTATGCCACGCAGTGAACGTGCTGGAACCGTTTATCGGGTTACTGAACGTGATATTCAGGCCAGCGGTGCGTCGACCCTGGATCAGGCCTTGGAACTTGTCCCCGGATTGAATATTCGCGAGGGAGCGGAAGGCACCCCCAGGATTGATGTGCGCGGTTTTCGGACTCGACACGTACACCTTTTTCTTAACGGCATACCCATTCGTAATACCGATGACGGGCAATTTGACCCAACGCTGATTCCGGCTGACATCATATCCGAGATCAAGGTGTTGTCGGGCGGTAGTTCGGTTCTTTACGGAGCAGGCGGCAATGGGGCTGTCATCGATATTATCACTAAATCCGGTGCTCCTGGTGTCCACGGCCGTATTGAGGGCAAAATCGGTACCAGTGAGTTGTATGAAACCAATGCCAGTCTTTACGGTGCAAGCGGCAAGGTAAGTTTCTACGGCAACGTGGGTACACAGTCGCGCGATGCATTCCCGTTGAGCAATGACTTCACAGCCACCACGGCCGAAGATGGCAATGATCGTGAAAATTCCGATCGCAAGCGAACTAATTTTTTTGGCAATATGAGCTACGCCCTCACTGATGAGAACAGCGTCGGTCTAACGTTGAGCCATGTCACGGGTGAGAACGGCAAGCCTCCGGTGACCAATTATGATGCTTTGGATAATTTCTCCAAAAAAGAGAAATACGAACGCATTGACGATCTTGATTCCACCATGGTCCAGGCTGCTTTTGCCCATGACGGGAGCGGTCCGGTTGATTACCGAGGCTGGGTTTATTTCAGTCAGACGGATACCGAGGAAAATGGGTATGATAGCGAGGACTATAACTCCCAGGTGAAAAAGGGAGCCTTTTATCAGGATTCCGAAGTTCGTCTCGCCGGTGTTCATGCCCAAGCAGGATATACCTTTGCGGATTCGGCCAAGGCAACCTTGGGCATGACTGCGGAAGAGGAATCGTGGGAGGCAGACGGGTTTGAGGTCAATAAATCCAATCAACCGGCTGATTTTGCAAGTGACCAGAATCTCAATACCTACTCCGCGACCATGGAGTATCAGCGCCCGTTGACGGATCGGTGGCAGATAGTGCTTGGCTATGGTCACCATGTTCAGGACCGCGACGAAGCAAGCCACAATGATTTTACCTACATGATAGGCACGTCTTTCGATCTCACCGGGACAACCCGTCTGAAAGCAAATCATGCCCGCAAAATTCGTTTTCCCTCACTCAAACAACTCTATGACATCAGTGCCGGTAACGAAGACCTGAACACGGAAATTACCCTGCATTATGAGATCGGCGTTGAACAACAACTGACCCCCACTACGCTGCTCAATATGACCGGTTTTGTGATCAATGCTACCGATTTTATAGAGAAAGACGTCGATACCTACCAGAATTATCAGGATCTCCGTTTTTATGGCATAGAGACAGAGCTTGCCCTGCAGCCGATTGAAGATTTAAAACTTCGATGCGGCCTGACCTGGATGGAAACAGAGGACCGGTCCAACAATAACACCCGGGAGGATCTCCAATACCGGCCTAAATGGAAAGCGACTCTGGATGGCCAATACGACTTTGATTTTGGCTTAAATATTTCTGGATCGGTAATTTATGTCGGCGAGCAGTATTTTTACGACAACGATGATATCGAGAAAAAGCAGCTGAACGACTTTACCCTGGTGAATTTTAAACTGACCCAGAAGATACCGAGCACAACTTTTGAGGTCTATGCCGGGGTTAACAACATCTTTGATGAAGACTACGAAGAAAGTTACGGTCTGCCTCAACCGGGCTGTACCCTTTATACGGGCCTGGTGTACAGGTTTTAAATCTTGCAACCCTTCGTGGTCATCGACAACTTTTCGTATGCCTATCCCGGAGCCACGGATTTCGTGCTCCGGAATATCTCCCTCTCCATTGCTCCTGGGCAATGTGTGCTTCTCGAAGGGCCAACCGGTTGCGGCAAAACCACCTTGCTGATGGCCATTCGCGGTCTGGTGCCACCGGGGGGGCGCACGAAGGGGAGCATTCAGGTGCACTCCGCCAGCGAAATCCTTGGCGCTGCCACCGGTTTGGTATTGCAGCGGCCTGCCACCCAGCTTCTCTACGCAACGTTGGCGGCTGATATTGCCTTTGGCCTTGAAAATCACTGTGTTCCTCCGGTGCAGATGGAGGATTTGATCAAAAAATCTCTCGGTGAGGTCGGACTTGATCGGCCGTTGTCGTTTCCGGTCGAGCGCCTTTCCATGGGCCAGCAATACAGGGCTTGTATAGCCGGACAGTTGGTCCGCGATCCCCGGCTGATTCTTTTGGATGAACCCATGGCGCAGCTCGACCCATCCGGTAAAGAGCACTTATTGGATGTTATCAAGCAGTTAAAAGATTGCGGTAAGGCCGTGCTGATTTGCGAACACCAGGGTGCCGTGCTACAGCCGGTTATTGATGCAGTCTGGGAAATGGGGACGGATGGTGGATTGAGGAGTCGGCCACTCGTCGATATTGGGCAAGCAAAAGCCGATGCGCCGAGATCTTCCGAGCTCATCAACATGAGTTCGAGCCAGCCATTGGGAGCGGATCGACCGGTTGCCCTCCGGTTAAGCGGGATCAGGATTTTTCCTCCTCAGGAAGAGAAAGAAAAAGAGCGTGGATTCCTGGAGATGGAAATCGATCAAGGGCAGCGTTTGCTTATCATCGGTCCTAATGGTTGTGGCAAAACGACCCTGATGCGTTGTTTGGCCGGATTAAGGCAACCGGCTTCGGGTAAAATTGACATCCTTGGCATGCCTGCTTCTCTGCGAACCCTCCGCGGTCGCCTTGCTCTCCTGTTTCAAGATCCCAAAAAACAACTTTTTGAAACCACGGTGTTTGAAGAGGTTGCTTTTGCCGGCCGTCGAAAATCCATTGGAAACGAACAGCTTGGGGTTCGCATTCTTTCTCTCCTGGAAAGCCTGGGTATCACCGATCTGCAGCACTCCTCCCCGCATCTACTCAGTTACGGTCAAAAACATCTGGTTGGGCTTGCGGCAGTACTCGCCAGCGATCCTGAGATTCTTTTGCTTGACGATCCCTTTGCCGGACTCGATGCGGCCAGCGTTAAACGGGTTAAGACCCTGCTCGCTCAAGAGTGTACAGAGCGGAAGCTAACCGTGGTTTGGACCACCCATGATCCAGCCGCACTGGACGGATGGGCAGATCAGGTGTGCTATCTTGCTCCTGCGCCCCCTGCTGACAAATTGCTGCGTATAAAAGAAATCTTTCCCCCTCTGCGACGGAATCATTCACTGCCCCTTCATAAAGAAAGGCCATGGGCGCCGTTGTTGTCCGCAGGATGGATGCTTGCCCTGTGCACTGTTTTGTCCTTTTCGGCCTTTGCCGCCCGAACCCCGGCCACACTTGCGGGATTAACCGCCATTAATTTGCTGCTCGTTGTGTTTTTCGCGAGAAATTCCATCAAGCTGCTTTTGAAAAGCGGCCTTTTTTTTCTTTGGCAAGGGGCTTTGGTTGTTCTCCTGTATTCGCTGCGTTTTGGCGGTTCCCAAGGGGTAGAGGCTGGTTTGATGATGGCCTGGCAACTTTTCCTCGCCTTTTGGCCGGGGATTATCTTCATGGCAAGTAGCAATGCTTCAGAAACAACGCGAACCATGGGGAAATTCCTCCCACCACGGATAGCGTTTGTGTTCACCGTTTGTCTTCGCTTTATCCCGATGCTGCTGGCGGAAATGTGGGAAATTCGGGAAATCCAGATTCTGCGCGGGGCACAACTGTTGATGCAAGATTTTCGTCATCCGCGTTCTTGGTCAGATTGGCTCAACTGTCTCCTGATACCCACCCTGGTCCGAACGCTTGCTTTGGCGGATGAAATTGCCCTAGCGGCAAAAAATCGTGATTTTGGTCTCTTCCCGAAGAGAACCTACTGGCCTGGAGAATAGTCGCATGTACTGTACCCTTCGCGATTCCCTCTTTATTGGTTTCTGCGCTGTTTTTCTTGTCTGTTCCCGGGCTGCATTGCGTCTGCATTTAAAGATACCGGGTCACTCTATGTTTTTTACCATCTTTTTTCTTTTCATCGCCAGGGGAAGTGTCCCTTTCCGATGGGCGGGAACCATGTGCGGCTTTTTGTCCGGGCTCATGTCCCTCACCCTGGGAATGGGCAATGGTGGTCCCTTGCTTTTGGTGAAATTTGTCCTCCCTGGTCTGATCGTCGATATAATGGCCCTTATTTTTCCGGGGATGTTCCAGTCTATTTTCCTTTGCGCCTTCACTGGTGTGCTCGTTGGGGCCACCCAATTTATGGTCGGTTTAACCATAAATTATTTGATGGGTATGGATGCTGACGTTTTGCTGCAACATGCGCTGATCAAATCGATGGGCAACATTATTTTTGCAGCTGCAGGTGGTGCTGCCGTACCGGCGGTCCTTAAAAAATTACAGGCATACGGGGTCGTTCATTAGATGGTTGAAGAATGATGGATTCGTTGGCGTTGGAAAAAGTTATTAATAAACAATAAAACAATTAGTTGCATAGTATGAAGCTTCGTTTTGGGGCTATTTTCGATAGCGAAAAAACGAGTTTTTTTACCAATGATGGACTCGTGAAAAGTCCATCGCATTCCAAGAGATGGCTGGAAAAATAGAGATATATAGGCGGTAACGTTTTTCCGGGGCCAATGCACACAGACGATATGTCGAATGTCTTGGAAAACGCTGCGACGCAGTAGATCGAAGTTTTTACGACGCTATCAATTATGAGGAAGGAACAATGCGAGTGTATGTAGGTTTTGATGATACCGATGTAGCCGGAGCCGACCGTGGCACGGGCAAATTTGCACGCTGGTTTGTCTCGAAAATCCCGGCCGGGGCGCGATTGTATGGTGTTATCCGCCAACAGTTACCGGTGCTCGAGGGGATTCCGTACACCTCTCACAACAGTTCGGCCTGTGTAGTGCTTGATGATGTTGAACCTTCCCAGGTGGCGGAGATTATCGAGCGAGGCAGCGAGCACATACAGGAGCATTTTATTGACGGAAGCGATCCAGGGCTTTGCGTGGTCCCCATGAATGGGGAGAATACTGACTCACTGTTAGAATTTGGACGGCTTGCCTCATCGCGCATTGTCAGCCAAAAGGAAGCCATGCAGGCATCAAGCGGTTTTCACCTTTCTGGGCACGGAGGAACCAACGACGGGATTATTGGGGCAGTTGCCGGCGTTGGCCTGACTATCTCCGGGTGGTGCGGACGATTTATCGATTATAAAAAATTGCGCGATTTCGGGAGCACGGTGACTGTGGCTGAACTGGAAGCCGAAGGAATGCATGTGCTCTCTATTGATCGCAATGCCCTGGCCACCGGGAAGGACGATGTTGTTGATACGCAAGGTTGGTTGCGGCCACGTTTATGGGCCGGACGACCGGTTGTTCCTGTGGAAGCCTGCGGTCATGGCCAGTGGAAAGCTGTGGGCGGCAAGAATAAGCCTGCACATGGGAGTGCTGCCTGAGAAGTTTTTTGCTCCATTAGGTGGGTGCCGAAAGATTTTCAACGGCATGTGCTATTCTGCGAGGAGGAGATGAGCGCATGGGGCTCGGACAGTAACGGCGAGAGGGCGTTGCAGGGGAGCCTTGTTACAGCCTGCAGTCAATCCAACCGTGGTGGCACAAAGAGCAGGTTGCGCATAATAATGCCACGCCTGTTTTTCTCCTCTAAGAGTACCCCCCCCTTGGATTCCAACTAGGGAGGGATTGCTGGCATCCAGGGTTGCGTGTTGGATGTTGTTTTTTAACCAATCGAGGGCTTTTCCAAGTTGGCCCGAAAGTTTGCCCCGGCCTCATGATAAAACAATCTTTGGCTAGATGTCTTTTCGAAATTAAAAGAGAAATCTGAACTTTTTCTGGAGATTTCTCCCTGCCGGTCGAAACGACAGAGGCCGGGGCAATTATTTCCTGTAGTGTGAAAACAAAAATGCTGCCCTGTCTTCTTCCGATTGCATAGCGCCCCCCCGTAGTCGCCGGTGCTGTGCCCTGTCAATGATCCCATGTCAATGTGCCTGTTGTTGCCGCCTTTGCACACTGTTTTTTTTGAGTGGTTTTATTGCGATATGGTCTTCATTGGGATTGATTTAGAAGAAACCAGCCAGCCTGTTTGCCGGATATTGTGCTTATTGTCGGCGAAGAATGAGCCGGGTAATTTCGGCGGGAACCCCAAGGCGGCAGGAAAAACCTGCCCATACACCGGTTCCCGGGCTCACGTACAGTTTTGATTCACTCCTATCAAATAAGCCGCCGACGAGACCACCATTATAGGAGCCGATCAGCCACTTGAGAAAAAACAAATGACCACCGTGGGTATGGCCGGAGAGCATGAGGTCAACGCCGTTATATTCCGTTCCGCTGGAGGGGCGATGCTTGAGCAATATCCGCGTACCTTGAGGAAGGGATTGGATAAATCGAGGGTCTGTTCCGTCTTCATGAAAGCGGCGCGCCGCCTGATCAGGTACACCCGCCAAGATTAGGATTTTGCCCTGAACCGAAAAGCTACGATACTGGTTTTGCAACATAGTGATGCCCAGTTGCTCAAACACCGGCAGCCAACGGTGTGCGCCAAAGTAGTATTCATGGTTGCCAGTAATGCCGTAAACACCGTAGCTCGCCCGCAATTCTTGCAGAGGCGCAATATCCTTGCCAAGAGCCTGTGGAGAGCCATCGATCAAGTCTCCGGTCCAAACTACAAGATCAGCATGCAGCGCATTGGTTTTTTGCACCACCTCCTTGAGCCACTTTTCTTTCAGTATAAGGCCGATATGGAGGTCGCTAAGCTGGACCAGAGAAAATCCATCAAGTTCCTGGGGCAGGTCGGGGAGGGGAACTTCAACGGTATGCACCCTAGGCACCCGCACCGATTGCCAGGTCCCGTAAAGGGAAAGTGCCAGCGATGCGCAGACCAGTCCGATGGCGCGAAGGGTCGGAGAAAAAGTGAGATGCCATCCACTGCCCAGTAAACGGCTGATAAGCAAGAGTAAGGCTATGCAGTCTTTGACCACCACCAGAAAGGCAAGGATGACCAGGGCGCTGTAGAGGAACTCCATGGTCAATAGGGTAAAAGGACAGACCTCCTGATCTCGACAATTTCACCTGGTACCTCCGCTGAGCTTTAACCCTCAGAAATTAAATCAAATATCCAGAACGGCCCACAAAGGCGATTTACGACGGCAGCGGATTTCGATATGATAGCAAAAAATGCCCTTTCCCAGACACCCCGCATCGGACCGTTACCATGCCTCAACTTCAACTCCCCATCTTTCCGGAAGGCCTGACCCTTATCAACCAAAATATCGGTTTTATCCGTAAAGACGCCTCTCTCACCTACATATACGGGAATCTTCCGGTGTTCACACACGCCATTGACGATATGCCGAGTTTCCGGATGTTCACAAGTCAGTTGTATATCAATGGCAGCGCCAGCCAAGCCGAGATTTGCCGGGCCTTCGGGGTAAGTAAAATCTCTGTGCTGCTGAGCGTGAAACTCTATCGGGAAAAAGGGATGGCCGGTTTTTTCGCACCGCGTAACTGTCGAGGTCCGGCAGTGTTGACACCTCCGGTACTGGATCAGGTGCAGGA
>JAQUEZ010000346.1 GCA_028684915.1 Desulfobulbus sp. | reverse complement strand
CCAAGGACAATAAGAGGGAGTTGGCTGGCCAGGGTCATGGCAAGGCCGATGAGCATGGTCAACAGGCAGAAACGGAGAGTGATGAATCTGCCGTATTTTTTTACCAGTTTGTTCACCTCAGAGGAACAATAGGCACCGAGAAGATACGTAAGGAAGATCAGGCTAACCATGGTCTGGCTGAGTTCGTATTCGTGGCCGATTAGGCGGAAGGTGATGTAATTGAATAAGGTGACAAAACTGCCCATGACCGCGAATGAGATACCGTAGAGGCAGAGCAGGCTCGGATCCCGCAGTTTTTGTTGCAGCGAGGTGAAAAGGTAGCGATATTCAAAGGCCCGACGGCTGAATTGATTGGATGGCGGCAGGCTGTAAGCAAAGTAGATGCTCAGCGCCAGTGAGATGAGTCCCACCAGAATAAGGGCTGTGTGCCAGGAGGAAAAATCGGTCACCGTGGCGGTGAATAATCGACCCGACATGCCACCGATGGCATTGCCGCTGATGTAGAGCCCCATTGCAGTCCCAATAGTGGCCGGTTCGATCTCCTCACTCAGATAGGCCATAGCTACGGGCGGTAAACCGGCGAGTACCACCCCCTGGATGAATCGCAGCAAGACAAGCGAGGTGAGTGACTCGCTGAAGGCGGTGAGCAGGGCCAGAATTGAGGTGAGAAAGAGGGAATAGACCATTACCGGTTTACGCCCCAGTGTTTCCGAGAGGGTTCCGGCGATGAGCATGCCCACCGCAAGGGTGAAGCAGGCTGCGGAAAGAGGGAGACTTGCCAGGGCCGGTGGAATGCTGAACTCGCGGGCAAATTCAGGAAGCAGCGGCTGCATGTCGTAGAGAGTGATAAAGGTTACGAAACCGGCAGCAAAAAGTGCCAGGTTCACCTGGCGAAAAGCGGTGGTGCCGCTTTGAATGCGGGGATTGTTCATGGGTGAAAATCTCGATTCAATAAGGATGATGGGCGGGGAAAAAGCTGCGACGCAGAAAATCGAAGTTTCAACAACGCTATCAAGGATTATTTTCTTTAGACTTGAACATACCTATTCTCTTTGTATAAGAAAAATATATTAAAATTATAGATTCGATAACAATTGATTATTTCAAGCCATGGATATTCGCCAGTTACAATTTTTTAAGGAAATTGCCCGCTACAAGAATTTCACCAAGGCGGCAGAGGCGTTGAATGTGGCCCAGCCAGCCGTGAGTATGTCGATCCAACGGTTGGAGGATGAGTTGGAGTCGGTGCTGTTTAATCGTCGTAGCCGACAGGTCACCCTGACGGCGGAAGGGGAGATTTTATTGGGTCATGCGGAGCGGATTCTTGAAAATCTCAAAGTCGCCTCCATGGAAATGGCCGATCTGAAAGGGTTGCAGAAAGGGGAAGTGCGTCTTGGTATTCCGCCGATGATGAGCACCTATTTTTTCCCTTCCATCATCCATGATTTTAAAACGATGTATCCTAATTTGCGCCTTGTGGTTTCAGGCGAAGGCGCCGGTTCGATCCAGCAGAAGATCAACCAGGGAGAATTGGATATGGGGGTTATTGCCGGAGGCCATGTGCCGGAAACCTTGGAGGTGCGGCACATTCTGCGCGAAGAGGTGGTGGCCTGCGTTCCGCCCGATCATCCTTTCATGGAAAAGGAGTCGATAACCACCCGAGAGTTTGCTGCCGAGCCTTTAATTATGTTTAAAAAGGGGTATTACCAGCGGGAGATGCTTTTAGAGATTTTTCATGAGATTCCCAACGTGGAGCCACAGGTCGTTTTTGAGACCAATCTCTTTTCCCTGGTCAAATCGTTGGTCAAGCAGGGACTTGGGGTTTCGACTCTCTTGCGGATGGTGGCTGAGGATGATATCGATCTCTGTGCTGTATCCTTTAACCCGCCGCTGTATCTCGATCTTCTGCTCGCCTGGAAAAAAGGGGCCTACCTGTCCCATGCCAACAAGGCTTTTGTCGATTTTCTCATGGAAGAGATCAGGCGCTACGGTGGCCGGAAAGAGAACGTGTTCAGGTGAGGATGCACTGCTGCATTCTCAAAACAAAATATATATTGCCTCTCTAGGTGAGGCGGGAAAAAAACTCGAGGTCGTATTGTGAAGCTTGATGACTCATTGCGTTATATTCTTGTTCCTGCAGATGAAATAAGCCAACGCATATCCAGACTCCAGCAACGAGTGACTCAGCAGGAGTTGGACGGCGTCCTTATTCTCGATTCGGTGAACATGTATTATTACACCGGGACCATGCAGCAGGGGCTTGTGGTGGTTCCGGCTCAAGGCGAGCCGGTCTTTCTCGTTCGTCGGAGCCTGGAACGGGCTACGTTTGAGTCGCCCCTACAACGCATTCTTCCCTTGCAGGGGTTGAGCAGGTTGCATTCGGTCTTTGATGAGCTGGGGCTGAGCTCAAGCAATATAGGGATAGCGGAAGCAACCCTCACTGTCTCGACCTATAAGGCGCTTGTCAAAGCGCTTCCGCAAACACGGTTCACCGATATCGGTACCACTTTGAGCCTGGTCCGTTCGGTGAAATCGGCGTATGAGGTAGGGTGTTTGCGCAAAGCAGGAGCCTTCCATCAACAGGTCTACGAGGCCATTCCAGCCATGATTGACGAGGGGATGAGCGAGTGGGAGCTGGGTGCCGAGATTCAAAAAACGATGATGGCCCTGGAGTACACCGGCATCACGCGCTTTTCCGTCTCCGGAATGGAGCTTTTTATGGGGGTGATCAGTTCCGGGGAATCGGGCAACTATCCCACTGCTTCCATCGGGCCTGGTGGCGGGCTGGGGCTTTCGCCGGCCTTTCCTTTTGTCGGTGGGAGAAAGAAAATAGGGCGGAGTGAACCCATTTTTATCGATACCGGCTTTGGTTATGCGGGGTATTTCACCGATAAAACCAGAATCTTTTCCATTGGTGAGCTGCCGAAGGTGGCCCTGGAGGCCCACGAAAGATGTCTGGAGATCCAAGAGGCTGTTCGCTATCGGCTCAAGCCTGGTGCCATCCCGTCGCAAATATATGAGGAAGTGTACGAATCGCTGGTGCGCGGACGTGGTTTCGAGCAACACTTTATGGGGTATGGCGGCAATCATGTACCTTTTTTCGGCCACGGCATCGGTCTGGCTATCGACGAATTCCCGGTCATCGCTGCCAAGGTACATACCCCCCTGGAGGCCAACATGGTCATTGCCCTGGAGCCCAAGAAGGGATTGGAAAATATTGGCTTAGTTGGGATCGAAAATACCTTCCTGGTCACTGAAAAGGGCGGTGAAAAGCTGACCCCGGGTGGGGATGGGGTGGTCGCTGTCTGATTTTTAACCGATATATTAGTGAAATAGATCTATTCGAGCGCCCGGCGACCATTTTCGTCGGGTGTTTTTTACCTCTCGACGCATCCCCTTGAGCCCTCCGTAACCGATTACAGGGATTGGTCTGCGGCGTGGGAAGTTAGGGAGAATTACGGAGAGGTAATCCATGAGATGTCCGGAGGGTGTCCTTGGCAATGGGCGGTCATGGCCTCAACGAGAACCTCGAAGGTTGGCTTGTTATGCAGACGACAGTGTGCCACGAAGGCAAGCACTCACCAGTGCAAGCCATGCTGCACAAAAGATGAGGGAAGGCCCCTCGAAGCCGCCATGCAGGTGGCGGCTTCAAACTACCGTAAGCATGCCCTCCCTGTCAATGGAGGGCATAGTAACAAACTGGAGCTCATGTCCCCCGTGAAAAATTCATACCCTGTGATTGGTTACAGACCTCCTTCTCTTGCAGAACAACGTGTAAAGGATCTCCCATACCCAGAACATGGTCGAGCTGTCATGCTACTTCTGAGTTCTACCTCTATCATCACCCACGTCCATCTTGTTCCGCCCTTTGGAGCAAGTATTTGCTCAATTCGACTGTTTCCGAGAAGAATTTGGGCCAATAAACAGCCGCAGCTATCCGTGAACAAAGCATATTTGCTACAAATGGGTCCTTTTTACTCAATCTAAATAAATGACGGATCGTTATGACCCGTGCGCTTATTTAGCGGTTATTCCTGGTCATTTTTGGGCATTTTGTTACCTGCTTACCCTTGGTACCCTTCATCGGAAAATAAAAATTGGGGCAGTTTTTCTCCGGCCAAATGTCGTTTTGGTTATAAATAGCTAAAGTTACATGATTTATTTATTGGCACGGTACGTGCTATAGAGAAGGCACGCGTGATTTGGATCCAAAGAGAGACAGAAAACTTTTTGCAGAACGAAAAGGAACCCTAAATTCAAAAAAGGATGGTTTCATTATGGCAGTTCGTGAAGAAGTATACGGTTATTTCATTCCTTCAGTCACCCTCATCGGCATTGGTGCATCCAAACAGATCCCGGACAAAATCAAAGCGCTTGGCGGTTCCAAGCCGTTGATCGTTACCGATAAAGGGATCACCGGTGCTGGTATCACCAAACAGATCACCGATCTGCTGGAAGCTGCTGGCATGGCCTACGTTGTCTATGACGAAACAATCCCCAATCCCACCGATAAAAACGTTCATGACGGCGTTGATATCTATAAGAAAGAAAAATGTGACTCCCTGATCACCCTGGGCGGCGGTTCTTCCCATGACTGCGGTAAAGGTGTTGGTCTGGTTATCGCCAACGGCGGCAAGATCCATGATTTCGAGGGCGTTGACAAATCCACCAAGCCCATGCCTCCGTACCTGGCAGTCAACACCACCGCTGGTACCGCTTCGGAGATGACCCGTTTCTGTATCATCACCGACCTTTCCCGCCACGTGAAGATGGCTATCGTTGACTGGCGTGTAACCCCTGGTATCGCTGTAGATGATCCTGCATTGATGGTTGGCATGCCGCCGGCATTGACCGCAGCCACCGGCATGGACGCTCTGACCCACGCTGTTGAGGCCTATGTTTCCACCATCGCTACCCCGATGACCGACTCTGCTGCCGAGAAAGCCATCGAGCTGATCGCTACCCATCTGCGTCCCGCAGTTGCCAATGGTTCCGACATCGTAGCTCGTGAAGGTATGTGTTTCGCTCAGTACCTTGCTGGTATGGCATTCAACAACGCCAGCCTTGGTCACGTTCATGCCATGGCTCATCAGTTGGGTGGTTTCTATGACCTGCCTCATGGTGAGTGCAACGCCATTCTCCTGCCCCACGTTGAGAAGTTCAACCTGATCGCCAAAATCGACCGTTTCGTTAAGATCGCTCAGCTCATGGGCGAGAACACCGAAGGTTTGTCTCCGCGTGATGCAGCCGAGTTGGCACTGGAAGCCATCAAAAAGCTTTCCTCTGACATCGGAATCCCGTCTGGTCTGATCGAGCTTGGAAAACGTTACGGCAAAGATGTGAAGGCTGCCGATATCGACACCATGGTAGGCAACGCTCAGAAGGATGCTTGTGGTCTGACCAACCCGCGTCGTCCGAAAGATGCCGACGTCAAAGCCATCTACACCGCGGCTCTGTAAGAAACGCAGTTAAGGTAGCTTATCCGTAGATTGTCAGGGGGAGAGGTTTGGAGGTTCGAACTCTTCCCCACCCCCCTGACA
>JAQUEZ010000088.1 GCA_028684915.1 Desulfobulbus sp. | reverse complement strand
GCATATTATCGAGACGTGAGCCTTCACGGTAGAAGAGACGCACAAGTACGGCCGCAAGAAGAGCTGTAGTCGCGCCGCCTATCACGTCGCCTATATAGTGGGTTCCTATGTATACTCGGGAGAATGCAATCAAGAACGCTGGAACGAGGAACCCCAGACTTCGTCTCCAGAACCCATGCAGCAAAAAACCGGCGACGATGGCGAAACTCGCCGTTGCATGATCAGAGGGGAAAGAAAAATCCGGGCTCGGAGGCACCAGTAAGTGTGTCAGGCCGACATCGTAGGGGCGAAGACGGTGTATGAACAAGATAAGAAATTGGTTAAGGGCAAGCCCGGTGATAAAAGAAAGTCCTGTTGCAATGAGGATATGACGGGTATGCACTCGTTGGTTCTGGACCAACCACTGTCCCATTACTGCAAGCACGAGAAGCGGTACGCCGATCGTCGAGGCCCATATCATTAGGGTATCGATGGCGGCATTGCCTCCGGCAAAGCTGTTGATAGCATGCGTAACTACAGAATCAAGGTTGTTCATGATTAATTTCACATTAAGATTTCAAGCGCGTAGCGCTAAAGAGCTCCAAGAACAGAGTTGATAATTGTCATCCTTTACGGGTAGAGCACTTTCCGCCCATCCGACCGCGAAGGGTGAGTAAGCTTAAAATCGTCAGCACAGCAAAGCTGGCCCCGGAGAGGAAGGTAGCTTTTAGGCCAACAGTATCCCAAAGGGCTCCTGCAATGATGCTGGCGGCCAACGATGCTGCCCCCGTAATCAAGTTGAACATGCCAAAAGCTGTGCCACGCAGTTCCGCCGGTGTCACCTCAGCAACTAAGGTCGCTAGTACCCCTTGAGTAAACCCCATATGCAGGCCCCAAAATCCAACACCGATAGCGATACCAAGCATGTTTTTCGAGAAAGCCAGAACACAATCGGCCAGAACGAGTACCACTAGGCCCCCGGCAAGAATAGCTATCCGATCTATTCTGTCCGCTAATATCCCTACGGGATAGGCGGATAGGGAATAGACGATATTCATGATCACCAATACAAGTGGAACCAGGGTTAGGGGGAGGTCAACCGATTGTGCCCGCAGGATCAGAAAAGCCTCACTGAAACGAGCAAGAGAAAAAACTGCCGCGATAGTCACCACTTTCCAATATTCTGTATTGAGATGGCGTAATTCGTCAGGATGAAGTGGTATGTGAACTTGCCTAAGTTCCGGTGAGCGCGGAGGTTCATTTACCCCAATAACAATAAGCGCAACCGACAAGACCGCCGGGATGACAGCTACCCAGAATACTGCCTGGAAATGATCGGCGGTGAGCAGCATCAGGCCAATAGCCAGAAGTGGTCCCAAGAAAGCACCAATTGTATCCAATGACTGGCGTAAACCGAAGCATGTCCCACGTAGATGTGGAGGGGCTATGTCGGCTACCAAGGCATCGCGAGGCGCGCCTCGGATACCTTTACCGATCCGATCGATGAACCGAGCAGCAAACAACCAGTCTACTGAAGGTGCGAGCGGAAAAACGGGCTTAGTGAAGGCTGCTAGGCCATAGCCGATAATTGCAAGCAATTTGCGTTGACCGAGCCAATCGCTCAGCGCCCCAGAAAACACTTTCGTTATAGATGCCGTCGCCTCTGCAATTCCTTCCAAGATTCCGACAGTGAGTGTTGATGCGCCCAATGCGGTAACAAGATAAGCGGGTAAGAGCGAATGGATCATTTCTGAAGAAACGTCCATAAATAGGCTGACGAACCCCAGCACCCACACCCCTCTTGGGATGCCATGCCAAAATTGATACGTTTTAATTTGATCACCTTACGCTGAATAAATTACATCAGTCACGGATTTAGGTTCTATTTTTCAATCGAAATAGAATCAACTTTCCCGTATTATCATGCGACCACTCGCCAACGGGGGTAAATTGATCGAGAAAGCTAGCAGGTGATTGGCCAAAAGGATAACGTTTCCAGGCCCGTTGTTCCCAGAGCAAGAATTCCATTTTTTTTTCGCGCATCAAGATAATAAGATGATTCATGGAAGAGGGACGGACAACGAGTTGCGCGTGCCCTATTGGCTCGTCCAACCTGGCTGCTGCGTAAAAGGAGACCCATCGATGGGCAACGGTATTCAGCCCCGCAATGAATACGGAATGCGTCCCCTTTTCCGCCAGGGCAACGGACCTTGCAGCGATGACGGGATACACTTTCTTATCGGCTTCAATGGCCTGCATATTTTTTCCCAGGGAAAAAACAACAAGCCATCCCACAACAGCGATGACAGCCCAACGCTGTCCCAACCTCGGATGAAGCCACCGCAGACAGCTCTCTATCCCCGAGGCCGCAATGACCAAGGAGGGAAACAGGAGGAGGGCCGCAAATCGATACGTCATCACCCATGTTTCCAGAACGTGAAAATAAAGAACAATACAGCCAAACAAGAGAAGAAGCCAAAAGAGTAAGAGCGGAGTGTTCCATACCCGCCATTTGGCTATCTCCACTATTCCCAGAACATACAAGGGAAAAAAAGGAGGGAAAAAGGCCTCGACAACATTGCTGAGAACCACTGCAAAAGGCATGCTCCAAACGACATGATAGGCATCGGTGAGGAAATTACCAATCGGTGAGAATCCGTAATTCAAGGCGATGGGGTGCAATTTCGAACGAAGCAGGCTATAGGACCGTATAGGTTCATAAATCTTTTCTGCAACCTCGTTTAAACGGACTATTTTCAACAGATCAAAACTACTGATCACATCTCCGAACACCCATACAACCAGCAATAACAGCGAAAATGGCAATACAATCGTAAGTATCAGCCTCAGGCGGGTCCTTATCAGATTTAAAGAGAGATATATGCAAAAGGCAGGAAGGAGTATAACAGTTTCTATTCGGCACCAGGCCGCAAGAAAAGCGAGGACAAATGCGCTGGTTATGACCGCAACATATTGCGCTTTCTTGCCCTGCAATCGGTCAGACTCAAGGAAAACCAGGACAGAGGCACAATACATAAACCAGGCGGTCGAATCCCGCATGACATCTACACTGTAGCGCACCAACAGCGGCGTCAGCGCAAAAAGTAAGAGAACCAACTGACTGATGGTTCGAGAAAAAAAACAACGAGCCAGGGGATAGAGGAGAAGGAGGAGACCGCATCCAAAAAACAGAGAGACCAGTTGGCCGCATGCAATCCAACTCGGGACAACCAGATGTACACAAGCTATGAGAAAAGGATACAGTGAGACATACGGCAGTTCATAATGGGTTAAAAAATCCCATTGCCCGGAAGCAATCGCTTTTGCCTGCTCGATATACAAAATGCCATCTGGATTGATGATGGCCAGATTGAATAGCCCAACAATTCGAACAAGACATCCCAAGGCAAGTATGAGCCACAGTGTTTTCTTTCCAGAGCTGAGCCAAAGTAGTAGACGCAAAATACTCCATTATGAACGGTCAACTGCACCCGGATTATTAAATTTCATTTTCAGCGTATTGGGGGATGAAAATTTCTTCCAGGAGAATAAGGGTTGCGGAAAAAAATTAACATCCAATGCGTCCCTTAGGAATGATCTTGATGAACCATAGATGATTGTCTCCGGTCACAGGCAGGAGAATGGCGAATGGGGTCAGTTTTGTTTCGGCCTGAAAATCAATTACGTAATCACCCCATACTGCGAACGAATTAATAGGATTGGTCATTTTTTTTGCATTGCTTCTGGGGCTCTCGCGGCCAACCGAGCCACCGGCAACGATACCAAAGGCTGAAACCAGGACCTTAAACAGAGCTACTATCGAACGGATGATGCCTCTCCCCTGAGATCTTTTTACAGGCTGGGAAACGTAACGTGACTGTGGTGAGTTGTTCCAATCCGCTTGTAAACGTAACGCACCCCTGGTGGAGTTCGACAATTTTTTTAACAATTGCCAGTCCTAAGCCAAACCCACCAAACTCAATTGCCCGCGATTTTTCGGCTCGAAAAAATGGCTCAAACACCTCGCTGAGATCAGTCTCGGCTACGCCTACCCCTGTATTGGCAACGATGATCACCGCTGTATCTGCTGCCAAGTGCGAGGCAATATCGACCCGGCCACCATCTTTGGTAAACTTCACCGCATTATCAAGCACATTCACCAAAGCCCGATGCAGCTTTTCCCTATCGCCTTGGACAACACAATCCGGTTCAATCGTGCATTGCAGGGCGATGTTTCGTTCTTTAGCAAGCATAGTGAACTCTTCCACCAGTGAGCCCAGCAGGACCGAAAGATCAACCGGGCTCCCTTTAACCCCGGTCATTATCTCTAAGGAAGACAGAGTCAACAGATCCTTGACCAGCCGTTCCAGTCGAAAGCTTTGCTCACTGATTCGAAATAGATCTTCCTGGACTAACGCCAGATCTCCTGCTGTTTCCCTTGAAAAGATTTCATCGACTGCCAAACGGATCGAGGCTAGAGGTGTTTTCATTTCGTGGGAAGTGGCATAGAGAAAGGTTCGCTGGCGAATAAAGGAAAGCTGCAAGCGATCAAGCATAAGATTGATTGTCCTGGCCAGCTCGTTGATTTCGTCACCAGGTTCCTGCAAGGGGATGCGCTGGCTTAAATTTTGTTCACTTATATCCCTAGCCAGGTCCTTAATCTGCTGCACCGGCTGCAAAATTTTCCTCGCAACCAACCGACTGAGCGCGCTGAGAACCAACGTGGAAAAGATCAGCCCTGCAACCAGCCCATATATCATCTCCCAAATTTCCTCATGGAGTTTTTCCATAGGCCGCCCTATCTGCACCCTGAAATGATGCCCGGCACTTTCCACTGAGAAGGTGATCATCCGCAAGACAGGACTGTTGCTTTTGTACTGCGACAGCTTGTGCAAAATATCCTCCGCCTGGAGATGCACAATCGCAACCGAATCGGACGGTAAAGGGGCAAAAGATAGCTCCTCGGCAAGCTGCGAACGAAACAGGAGGTGATCATTCCCTTCTTCTCGCACCTCGAGCCAGTATTGATCCACGCCCAGATTTTTCCTGTCCCCGTCCTCCTTCGTCGTCTCGGCTGGAGAGAGAGCAAGCGATCGCACAACTCTGGTCCCTTCTTCCCGTAAAACGGTATCCAGCAGGTTAAACGGCTGCTCGACCATTTCATAAAAGACCACTAGGGATAAAAGCAGGCTCGCGAGGAAACCCGAGCCTACAATAAAGAGCATGATACGGGTTTGCACAGTCATGGTAGAAATACTTCGGGAGCTAGGCCGTTGATTATGATGATCGAGTGATGAGGTAGACTCCCAGACATATAATGGCTATGCCTAGTAAGCGGGTCAGGCTCAGATTTTCTTGAAAAAAGAGCCAGCCGGCGCAAGCGGTCACGATATAGCCAACCGAGAGCAGCGGATAGGCGTAACTCACCTCAACCCGAGAAAGCACCAAGAGCCAAACCACCACACTGATGACATAGCAGGTCAATCCTGCCCAGATATAGCCGTTTCCGGCAACTGCCCAAAATATCCGCGAGAGATTACTGAGCATGAAGTCGAAATATCCGACCTGGCGCATGCCCTGTTTCAAAGCCAGCTGGGCAGCAGCGTTCAGGAGGACGCCGAATAGAATAAGAGGAAGATAGACAGCCATGTGAACCTTTGTGGACAACTGTTTTTGGATGACCGCCATCCCATAAGAGGGTATCCAAAAAATGATTAATATTTCAGGAGAATATATCCATTTTCCCCACTGGAAACCTGCGAGAGAGGTGGCGGCAACCCATCCCGCCAGCGATTAAAAGACCGAACACGGGCAATGATCACGGTCTTGCCACGATGCTGCTGAATCAATTCCGGCGCGGCTGCAAGATCAATAAGCCGACCTGCCGCATCCGGATGCGCAAAGCCATAGGAAAGTTCACCGGCCGGCCCGAGATTATAGACATTATTTCGTTTCAGGTACCAACAGACAGCCCGAATCGAATCCTCATCAGATATAACGAGATCGTCCGGCGCTATGGACAGTCGATGTTGTTCCAAAAATGGACCAGGGCATTTCACCTCGATCGTTCGATCCGGAAGCGCATAATGGGCCAAAACATAGACAAAGAGTAGGGACATGCCCACAAAGGTGACTTTTGTTTGTGCGCGCTTGTCTTGATAGGACCAATAACAAAACAGGAGAAAGAAAAGCAGGCCGTTGACAATCATAATCACCTTCCAGGCCTGGCTATAGGGCCTGACTCCATGTAGGCCCAAAAACTGGAGCCCGACAAAGGCGATTAGCAGCAGCACAAACAGCAGGCCATTAGCGACAATACCGCCGCGAAACATTCTGCTTTGCCCGTTGTGCCGCAGGAGTTGCAACAGCCCCAGCCCCATAAGGATGGCAAAGGGCGGAAAACAGGGCAGGATGTAGGTGAGCAACTTGCCGTGCGAGAGCGAGAAAAAGAGAAAAGGAACCAGCATCCAACACAGACAAAACTTCAGCAGACTGGAGTATTCCGGCTGACCACGCCAGAGCTTTTTGATCCCGGCGCCGGCTGCGGGGATGAGAAAAGTCCACGGAAAGACCAGGGCCGGTGCAGCAAGCAAGAAAAACCAGATCGACTCCTTATGTTGGGCATCATTGCCGACAAAACGGCGTATATGCTCGTTCCAGAAAAAATAGTTCCAAAAATCAGGCTCGCGCAGGTGTATACTCAACGCCCAGGGTAAGGCCACAATCACGGCGACAAGGATGGGCAACCAACTCATGCGCAGGATATCGATGAAGCGGCGCTGCCAAAGCAGGTAAGGAACCAGGGCCAGGATCGGTACGGCAAAAGCAAGGAATCCCTTGGTAAGGAAGGCAAGTCCACACAAGAGCCCAGCAAAGACCAGCCACACCTTTTCCCGGGAACTGCCCCGATCCGTCTCGGTAGCCCAATAAAAAGCAGCGGTGCAGGCCGTTAATAAAAACGAAAACAAATTATCCAGCACTGCGGTATTGCCCACTCCAAAAACCTCAAAGCTGGAGAGAAAGACAAGGGCTGCGGCAATTGGCGCAAATCCCCCATCCTCTTGCAGTTGCTTTGACTGGGCTTTTTGCACCAATAAAAACACAAGCAGGGCCGAAAGGCCCACGGAGAGCGCCGAGGGGAAGCGCACCGCAAAATTATTTTCCCCGAAGAGCAACTGGGCGCCAGCATGGGCCCAATAGCCTAGAGCCGGTTTCTCAAAGTAGCGTAGACCGTTGAGGTGAGGCACGACCCAGTCCCCGCTGGCAATCATCTCACGGGGCACCTTAGCGTACCGAGTCTCATCGGGGACAAAAAGATCACGGGCCCCAAGCGGCAGCAAGTAGACAAGGACATAAAAAGACAGAAGCAAGAGGGCGTAGAGCATCGTCCGCTGCCCTCTTGGTTGTTGATGCACGTCATTCATGTACATATGCTCCTGGTGTTTCGGGTGAAATCCCGTCCCCCCCTTCCTGGCAGGCGATCCATCCATCCCTGCCGGCAACAGTCTTTTGGACAATGGAGGCTTCGGTGATCGTCTCGATTCGGGAAAGGGTTGCTCCGAGGGGTTCAAACATAATGTTCTGAGCTCTCGCTCTGTCCAGAAAATCCTCGAACTGGGCAAGGCATGCTCCCCCTTCCACCTCTGCGTGAATGGTCAGCACGTTACACCGCTCGGGTTTGATCAGGGAAAGCAGATGCGTATTATACTGCTCAGGATCGCATTGCAGACCGATGAGTTCATCATAGGTAGGCAGGGTGGTCGGCACCTGGAGATGACTAAAACGGTGCCCAGCGACAACCGGTTGAAAAGGTGCCCATCCGCGGCAATCGGATTGAAAACGAAAGGGAAACTGGTCGAGGACGAAAAGCGCTTCCGGTGTCACCTGCCAGGCAGGTGCGGCAAAGCAGGTTGGCTCCTTGCCCAGTATGTGGGCAAGGGTCTCATAACCGCGACGGAGATCCGCTTCAATTGATTTGGGAGCGATCCGGGGTAATCGGGACTGCCACCGGTGATGATCCCAGGCATGCAGCCCTACTTCATGGCCCTTCTCGGAGGTCCTCCTCAGAATCGGCGCACACCGTTTACCGATTGCAGGTCCCGGCCATAGGGTTCCCTTGAGGAGGATGTCCCAGCCGTAGAGGCTTGCGGCCCGGGTTCTCAGCATCTTGAAAAGAAACCCTGGCCGCAGCAATCGCCAGAGATGGCGGCCCATGTTATCCGGCCCCACCGAGAAAAAGAAGGTGGCCTGAATCTGATGACGCGCAAAAAGAGCGAGCAGATTTGGCACCCCAATACGGGTTCCGCGTAGGGTATCCACATCCACCCGCAGGCCGACTGGAATCATGCACCCACCAGCTGGCTTTGGACCCAATCCTGGAGAAAATAGTCCAAGGTTGCGCCTACCGACTCTTCAAAGCGCACCTTCGGTTCCCAACCAAGAATGGTGCGGGCCTGGCGGATCGATGGCCGCCGGTGCTGCACATCCTGGTACCCCTTGCCGTAAAAGGCACGGGCCTCGATGTATTGCGTGCCAGCTTCCGGTGGGAAATGGTCGCGCAGGGGATGGGCGGCAAACTTCTCCCGGAGGATGTCGGCCAACTCCTGCATGGAGTACTCATTGTCCGGGTTGCCGATATTGAAAATGCGGCTGTTGCAGCAATCATCCTTGTTCTCGATGATGCGGTACAAACATTCGACACCATCGTTGACATCGGTGAAGCACCGTTTCTGCCGCCCACCGTCGACCAGCCGGATGGGCGTCCCTTCCACCAGATTCAAAATAAACTGGGTGATAACCCGAGAGGAGCCGATTCGCGCGGACTGGAGGGAATCGAGCTTGGGCCCGACCCAGTTGAAGGGGCGGAACAAAGTGAACGGTAATCCTTCGCTGGCCCCATAGGCCCAGATAACTCGATCGAGCATCTGCTTGCTGCATGAGTAAATCCAGCGTTGCTTGTGGATGGGGCCAAGGACAAAATTTGACTGCTGTTCATCGAATTCCGTATCCTGGCACATGCCATACACTTCGGAGGTGGACGGGAAAATCAGTCTCTTTCCGTATTTGGCGCAGTAACGGACAACCCGCAGGTTTTCTTCGAAATCGAGCTCAAAAACGCGCAGAGGATTACGTACATACTCGATCGGAGTGGCAATAGCCACCAACGGCAGGATGACATCGCATTTGCGCACATGATACTCGATCCATTCGCGCATGATCGAGATATCGCCTTCGGTGAAATGAAAATCAGCCTCGCCGAGTAGGTGCTGAATACTGCTTGTGCCTAGGTCCATGCCGTGCACCACATAGTGACCGCTGTCAAGCAAACGTTTGCTCAGATGGTTGCCGATAAAGCCGTTCACCCCGAGGATGAGGACCTGCTTTTTCTGTCGCAGCTGGGCAATATCCCCCATCCGTCCATTAAGGCGCATTCCGACCGCCAGGTTCAACTCCTCGGCCAGTCGAGCGCCGCCCAGATAAACCCCGTTTTCAACCTGCCCGAATTCCACTCGCAGCGCATCCTCGCCGCAGGCAATGGTCAGCGGATTGGTGGCGATGACCGTCCCGGGGACTGCCGTTTGAGGACTGGCAACGATACTGGCCTGCCAGACAATGAACTTGCTGTTGACCAGATAAGTAAAGGCCCCGGGATAAGGCCGGGTAACGGCGCGAACGAGATTGCGAATTGCCACAGCGCTCTGGTGCCAGTGGATCTCACCGTCCTGGGGCCCACGTCCGCCATAGTAACTGGCTAAGCCCGCATCCTGGGGAACACGCGCATTAGTCCTGGTTTTGATTTTGGGCAGTTCTCCATCCAACAGCGCCGCCGCTGCCTGATCCATTTTGGCAAAAAGGGTTAGGGCGGTGTCCTCATCATCAATGGAAACTTTTTTTTGCGCGATGATATCGCCGTCGTCGGGTTTGGGGGTCATGTAGTGGAGGCTAACCCCGGTTTCCTTTTCCCCATGCACCAACACCCAATTCACCGGACAACGTCCCCGGTAACGGGGCAGCAGCGAACCATGGAGATTGATACATCCGGAGGATGGAATGGAGAGGATCTCCTGTCCCACCATATTGCGGTAATAAAAAGAAAAGAGCACATCAGGCTGCATCTCCCGAATCTTGTCCACCCACAGGGGATGGTTGATATTCTCGGGTGCATAGACGGCAATATTGTGGAGAGCGGCCAACTCGGCCACTGAATCAAACCAGATGTTTTCCTGCGGATTGTCGTGGTGGGTAAAGATGGCCTCTATTTCAAATCCCTGGGCAAGCAAGGCCTTGATACCGGTGCATCCGATGTTATGATAGGCTAAAACGACAGCTTTCATGAAACTCTCCTGAATAATTATTGAAAAAGGTGCTGTTCAGCTGCGTTGACAGACGGATGCGTTGAGACTTGAAACCCTGTTGAATCCCCTGCTCTCCTGATTTCATGAATGAAGAAGCGTGGGCGGCTACGCACATCATGGTAGATTCGGCCAATGTATTCACCGAGCAGACCAAGTCCGATAAACTGGGCACCGATAAAGACAAAAAGAAGGGCAAAGAGGGTGAACACCCCTTCGGCTGCCCAGGATGCGCCATAAATCACCCGCAGTACCATCAGCAGACCACCAAAACCGATTCCGCAAAGGGAGATGACCACGCCAAGAAATGACAACAAGCGCAGGGGGAAGGTAGACATTGAGGTCAGCAGGTCGTACTGCAGGCTGATCAGTTTTAAAAAGCTGTACTTGGACTGCCCATTTTCGCGGCGTGCGTGCTGGACAGAGATCTCAGCGGTGCTGCCGGCAAAGCTGTTGGCGAGAATGGGGATAAAGGTGGAGCGTTCCGAACACTGGAGCATGGCCTCGACGATCGGGCGTCGGTAGGCGCGGAGCATGCATCCGTAGTCATGCATCATCACCCCTGTCGACTGTTGCACCATACGGTTGACCAGGCCTGAGGCTACCCGGCGGAAAAGGCTGTCCTGCCGGTTTTCACGGACTGTCCCTACCACATCAACGCCCTCATCCATGGCCAGGACCAGGTTAGGGATCTCTTCCGGCGGATTCTGCAGGTCCGCATCCAGGGTAATGACGATCTCTCCCCTGCTCTGCTGCAAGCCGGCAAAAACAGCGGCATGCTGGCCGTAGTTGCGGTTGAGAATGATGCCGACGAGTTCATCGTGCTGGTCAGCAGCCTCAAGAATCATGGTCCGGGAACCGTCGCGGCTGCCGTCATCCACAAGGATCAATTCGAAACTGCGCTCCATGCCGCGGCAGGCTTGAAGGCAACGATCAATGAGTTCAGTCAGGTTTTCCCGCTCGTTGTAGACCGGAATAACCACGGAAATTTCGGGACTATCAATCATGCAAGCACCTCCTTGATGGCCAGCACCACCTCATCAACATCCTCCAGGCGCATATCCGGAAACAAAGGCAGCGAACAGAGACGCTCCGAGTTCCATTCGGTGTTGACCAGAGAGCCCTTGGTCTGGGGCATGGTTTCGCGGTAGTAACGTTGCAGATGGGCCGCCTTGAAATGGATGCCTGTGCCGATATTGCGTTCTTTCAGCGCTGCCATGAACCGGTCCCGATCCATGCCTATTTTCTTGGAGTTGACCCGAACGATAAACAGATGCCAGGCGTGACGCATAGGATAGTCAGGACGTCCCAGCGGCTGGATCTCTGGCACCTCGGCGAGCAATTCGAGGTAGCGCTCGGCCAGCTGGGTACGCTTTTCGATGAATCCATCCAACCGCTCCAGCTGCCCTAGACCAAGGACAGCCGCCATATCGGTGAGGTTATACTTGAACCCCGGTTCCAGGACCTCGGCTTGGGGAGAACGTCCCTGCATGGTGCGGTCAAAGGCATCCACACCAAGACCGTGGAATTTCAGACGGCGGATATGCTCGAGCAGATCCGCATCATCCGAGCAGAACATACCGCCTTCACCGCAGGTCAGGTTTTTAATCGGATGAAAGGAAAAAATCGTCGTGCCCCTTTGTCCGATCCGCTCACCCCGGTATTCGCTACCGGCGGCATGGGCTGCATCCTCGATCAGGGGAAGGGTGCGCGCCACCGCCAGTTGCCGCAGTGGCTCCAGATCCACAACTGCACCGGCAAAATGGACCGGAATGATCGCCCTGGTCCGCTCGGTGATCAGCGGTTCCACCGTCTCCCGCGTCACCATCAAGGTATCGCGGTCGATATCAGCAAAGATTGGGGTCGCCCCGAGCAAACGAATCAGATTCACCGTTGAAACCCAGGTTAGCGAGGGGGTGATCACCTCGTCTCCAAGACCGATGCCCATGGCAACGAGCAGCAGGTGCATACCGGCGGTGGCGGAACTTAAGGCCACGGCACCCGGTGCCTTACAATATTCGGCAAAGGCATGTTCAAAGGCTAGCGCCTTGGCACCGGTGGTAATCCAACCGGATCGCATGACTTCGGCAACCGCCTCTATTTCAGCCTCGGAGATGGACGGTTTTGAAAACGGCAGAAATGTTGATCGTATCATTGTCTCTTTATGGTTGATCTGAAATTGTAACAACGAATCCTATGGATCTCGCCTTACCCAATCTGAGGAGAGCGGCACCTTAACCAAAGTCATATGAAGAAAAGATGAAGATTGAAAAAGAGGTGTCTTCCAACGAATCTGTAGCTATAAACTTCGCAAAATATCCCTGCCACCCACGGATTCTTTAGAAGCCTCTCTTTCGTTAATAGTGAAGGTTTTGATCCCTGCATCGAACAGCATGGAAATTATCCTGCCCGCACGGTCATCTCGATCTACTTGTTCGACGGGTAAACCTATTTTCTTGGGAACTTGTAGCCCCTTTTACGAATTGAACGTCTGATTAAGGGCTTCGACGAAGGGTTTCACTTTCAAAAACAGGTGAGCATTAGCAGGTTGTTGAAAAACTCCAAAATGGTGTCTTGCACCCACTATGAATAGAAGCTTCGCTCGGTATCATTCGATATGTAGTGTAGCGATCGAGCCCAAAATCCCTTTTTCAACAGCCTGTTAGGCATAAAAATTTATAGCCTTGGATTCTTTCGATTCTCCTCCAGATTTGGCTTCTCGGATTTTTTCCGCGCCACTCTCACGACTCTCTTCAGTTGAGCCTTGTTGCTGTACCTGCTGCATTTTCTGCGATGTCGGGCTGCTAGCCTTCTGGGTATGAAGCTGGTACAAATTATTTGCCTGCGATCCATTGATATTGCTGATATTCATACGACCCTCCTTGGCGTGAAAATTATTTTTATAATCAGCATGTTACCTAGATAACAAATGACTCGACAAGTAACTTCATATCTGTAGCTAGCAGCAACATATCACTATAGAATTAGGCCAGAATTAGGCCCGTACAGAATATTTTTTACAAAAAATAACGTGACAGAGGCTATAAAAACACCCCTGGGAAATGTCACAAAAATAAATGAAACTTCTGGTTTAAAAGCAGAGAAAAATCTGAAACCCATTATTGTCGTGCTTCATTTCCCCGTGCCAGGGTTATATTCACCCGCAGACCGCTTCCAGTCTGCGGATCGGCCGTTTCAAGCGTGATCCTCGCCCCGATACGTTGGGCAATGGTCTGAACAATGGACAATCCCAGACCCGAGCCAATCTGTTCACTCCCCAGGACCCGGTAAAAAGGATCAAATACTCGCAATCGCTCCTCTTCAGGAATACCGGGACCACTGTCCGTAACCTCCAGAAGCACGGTTTCCGGGTCAAGTCCGACCGAAAGATCGACCCGCCCACCGAAGGGTGTGTAGCGAATGGCGTTATCCACCACATTTTTTACCAGGGTAAGAAGATCAACGGCATCAACCTCAAGCTGGGCATCTGCAGCAGTAGTAACCCCGATGTCAATCGATTTGGCCTCGGCCAGAGGGAGCAAATCCTCCAACACCTGCCGATAAAGCTGCTGCACGGACAGCCTTATACCTGATCGACTACTCGTTGACTGAGCACGGGCGAAGGTGAGCAACTGATCCAACAACTTTCTTGCCCGATCAAGCCCCTGACGTAAAGTATGGAGCCGATCACTGGCAGGGCCAGACATGTCAGCCTGCGCCAGCCGCTCTGCCTGTAAGGAAAGAGCGGTCATGGGCGAACGTAGCTCATGGGCGGCATCGGCAATAAATCGCCGCTGCAGGGTCATGGATTGATCCACTCGTTTGAAGAGACGATTAATGGCACCGACAAAGGGGCGAACCTCTAGCGGGAAGGTTTCGACAGCAACGGGGTGCAACTCCTGTTCACTTCGGCTGTCTAATTGGCGCGAAAGGTGCGTAATCGGAGCAAATATTGTGCGGATGAGGAAGGAAGCGACAATGAGCAACAGTGGTACTAAAAAAAGAAACGGAAGCAAGGTACGCAAGGCACTGTCCCGGGCAATTTCATCACGAAACTCCGTCTCCTGCGCTACGGCAAGCCTTTGATTCGAGGCACATGTTTTCAACATAACCCGGTAATCTTTGTGGTGCACCCGTACCGTATGCAGTCCATCGGATAATTGAGCCGGTAATACGATAGATGAAGGATTGTTTGTATTCTGTTTTCTAGTTTTTTGTGTGTTCGGAAGCATCTGCACCAATAGACGAGATTCCGGATCACTGACCACCCGTTCCCCTAATGCAGTAGCCGGTAGAACAGTTAGACCGTTTTGTTGCAACAAGGCGGCCACCTGAGACAGCATATCATCCTGCATCTCATGCGCCTCGATAAAGGCACTGACAAAGGCAAAAATGCCCGCTATCACGCCAACGCCAACAATGGCGACAGAGAGCCATAGCGCCAACCGGCCCTGCAGGGAATCAAGGTGCATCGTCCGTGGAACATGCGATGAAATAATACCTATACACTTGCGGAACACTTCTTTGTGCCAGTGCTTGCTCTTCACCTGCTCGTTGTTCCCTGCCCGCCTCTTCATGCGCTTTTTGCGACCATCCAGCCCGCCCCTCGAATGTTCTTGATAACCTCGCTTCCCAGTTTCTTGCGAATCGCATGGATGAAGAAATCAACAGCGTTGCTCTCAACCTCTTCCCCTAGGCTGTAGATGCGGTCCTCCAACTCACTACGAGAGAGAATGGCGCCGGGACGAATAAGCAATGCCTGAAGGAGTGCAAATTCGCGGCTGGAAAGTTGAACAGATGTTCCGACTGGGCCTGTCGCCTCCCGGGTCACGGGATCCAAGCTGACGATGCCATTGGTTAACAGGGGGGAAGCCGAGCCGCCCTTGCGCCGCAACACAGCACGCATGCGGGCCAACAACTCCGCCATGGCAAAGGGTTTGAGCACATAATCATCGGCCCCCTCATCGAGACCGCGAATCCTATCATCCAATCCATCGCGGGCAGTAATGATCAATAAGGGGATAGAGTTTTTCCGGGCTCGCACATGTTGCAGCACTTCCACCCCATCTTTTCCCGGCAGTCCCAAATCCAAAAGCAGGATGTCGTACTGTTGGAATTGGAGGTTATCAAGTGCTGCCTGCCCATCCTTGACCCAATCGGCGGCATATGAAGCATCCTTAAGGGCATCCTGGATAGCCGCACCAATCATCGGATCATCTTCAACCAGTAATACGCGCATCACTTTGTCCTTCAGGTTGTGCCATTCCCCTTTCACGACACGGGAATGACTGTGATTACAAAGTACAAGTTCATATCCGTCGTTCACAGGTATACTGAAATCTTCAATGTGCAGTTTCGGCCGCTTTTTGCTTAAAGAACAGTATACACGCCAACATGAAGGTAAAAAGCACAAACGATGCGGTTGCCCGATCTAAGGCCATGCCGCCGGAGCTCAGCGGTTTGTCGAGAAAATCGCCAACCACTGCACCCAAGGGGCGGGTGAGGATAAAAGCTGCCCAAAAAAGCAGGGTGCGGGAAATATTGGTCCAATAATATGCGGCAACAAGGAGGATCAGAAGTCCACCGAAAATCACAGCCCCACCGCTGTATCCCAGGCCGGCAGTATCGGCGGTCCAATCCCCCAGGGCGGTTCCCAGTGTCTGGGAGAACATGATGGTAACCCAGTAGAAGGTTTCAGCTTGGGCCGAGTTGATCGATTGCACTGAAATTGTTCCCATGGATCGGTACCATACAATGAGAGACATGCCGAGAAGGCCACACAATAGCAGCGATCCTCCAGCATAGCCAATGCCCAGCGAACGGTCTGCAAAATCCGCCAAGGTGGTACCAACGGTGGTGGTTGCAATAATAGTTATCCAATAGAGCGAAGGATGAAATGCAGTGGCCTTGATTTGTGCGGCAACCGCAACTAAAAAAATGCCAGCAAAAATAGCTGTTCCCAAAAGATATCCCAGGTTCAACGACATGGAAACCGTATCACCGCCCGTCTCCCCCAGGGTGGTTGCTGCAATTTTTATAATCCAAAAAAGAAGGGTTACCTGCGGAACTTTACTCAGGGTTACTTGAAAATTTTTTGGGCGATATCCGTTCATATCCATGCCTCTTTTGGGGTAATTCAAACTGGAAAATTATGTATTGTGTGATTCCTGCTCACCGATGGTTTTTTCCCGTTCGGATGAGACTGAATATCTGCTTACATACAATGAGAGACTGTGCCGAAGCGTTGAGGTACCTCGGCACAATCCATTAGGCATCAATCCTTATGCTCGTGTTCGTCGTCATCATCCCGGTCACAGTCATCATCGTGATCAGCCTTATCCAAGTTTGCAGCCAGGATCTTTCCAGATTGCGGATCAACTTTCACGTCCATGACTTTGGGACCATTCACAACTTCGACATCAAAGACCCATTGATCGTCATTCTGCTCCAATTCAGCCTTGGATGCGGTTCCCGTGGCATACTGTTCCGCAATAGATATGGCTTTAGTCAGGCTGATTTGAGCAGGAGGAGTGGTTAAAGCATCGTTTTGCATCATGCTATTTGCAAAGGCTCCGCTCGACATTGAGACCATGACAAGGGCAAGTGCGGGGGCTAATACATTCTGTTTCATCGTTCATACTCCACTAAGTTGAAGAGACGCGGTTATTCGCGTTTCCTATACAATAGCGAATGAGAATTATACCAGAATTAGAAAGATCATTTTTTTTCAGATGCATTGTGCAACTCGTCTCCAAAAAATAAAGAGGCGCAAGGATCATCTTGTTATCGACAACCTTTGCGCCCGCAAAAAAAATAGCCAGACTACCTATAATTCGGCATGAATGATTTGGCCTATGATTTTTTTTTGTAACGTACCTTCTGTCAAATCCTCTGTTTTTGTTTCAGCCAGTATAATAATGCGAGCATACTGCAGACAAACACCAGCCCTAAGGAAACCCAGCGCAGGTTGTGGAGCACCATTTGCTCGTTGCGCCCAAACCAAAAACCAAGCCCGGCCAACACCATAACCCAGATTCCCGCGCCGAGCGCAGTTGCTCCACAAAAGGTTGCAAGCCCCATACGAGCCACCCCTGCAGGCAGGGATATATATTGGCGAATTCCAGGAATCAAACGTCCAATAAAGGTACTGATATGCCCATGACGCTCAAAAAACAGATGTGACTTTTCAAGTGTATGAGGGCTGATAAGTAGGTAACGCCCATATCTTTCCAAAAAAGGAAGGCCGAATTGCACCGCGAGCCAGTAGTTGAACAGTGCCCCCAGTAGGCTTCCCGCTGTACCACTGAGGATCACCATGCTGAGATTCATATTTCCGCTTGCCGCAAGATAAGCCGCCGGTGGAATCACCACCTCACTCGGAAAAGGGAAAAAAGAGGATTCCAAGGCCATAAGCAGGACAATACCGGGATACCCCCACTGACCAACAGTCTCTGAAAGCCAAACCACACATTGGTGAAACATTTCAAATCTCCTCTTTAATTTCTATCCTGCCCAAGGCTTTTCCTGTAAATCGGTAGCCACACTGGTGGCCACACAGGCGTATTTCGTCTGTGTCCCGCTGATCAATAGGAAAAACTTTGCATGCTTGAGGACGACACGTTCCATAGACACGGCAGTTTCCCTGTCTGGCTAACATGGGGCAGGTGAACACCAGATTGCAGCAACTGCCACATTGTCGACATTCCCCCTGTCGAATTTGCAGTTGCCTCTGCACATAATCTTTTTTGCAATGGACCAACACAAAACGCCGAATTTTCCCAACTGTATGGCAATACCCACGGGAATCGACAATAGCCCGGCGGATTTTCCTTCTCACACTGGAGAATAGTAGAGCCATGAATTGTATTCGCCCATTTATTCCGGGACAAACTATAGCCAGTGGTTTCATATGAATCCTGCTGTAATAAATGGATTTTTCCTTCATTTTGAAACGAATAGAGACCTGGCATCCCCGTCAGCAGTGCTACAGAGAGTATTATTGAGATCAAAAACCAGGTTCGCATTACGTATTCTGTCAGTAAAAAAACTAGCGGCTGCACTTGCAGTGCTTGTTTCATAGCTATTAAGGCTGCGCCGCAGGATCTAATGCGTCAATCGTAGTTATCAATGAGAGAAGAGATGCATGGCACTCCGTGGCATCCTGATGAAATGCCCTGAGATTGTGGAGCACTGAATCAATGGCACCGTCAACCTTGGTCCAGGTTTTCTGATCCATCGATCTCAGTCTCCCCGCAGCACGATCCCAGGCAGACTCCAGGTCTCGCACCCTTGATTTTGCCTCGACGAGATTACCGGAATCGACCAATGCAAGGCTATCCACGCTTATAGTTCGATAATGGGACAAATCTCCCAAAGGCCTCATGTGGGATGCGGCTGCACCGGTTTCTCTTCCTTCAGCTGAAAGAGATTTGTCGGCTAAAGGGGCCGCCAACTCTAGATTGCGCCAATAGTATCCTCCCCAAGAAACAGAGAGTAAGGCGGTAAGGACAAAAACGACTTGAGCAAAAACAACTTTGCGGGAACGTAACCTCCTTACGTTCTTTATGGTGCCGGTGATCATATCTCGCTTGGTTATCGAAAGAAAAATGACTGTCAGCAAAATAGCTGTGAAAAACAAGGCACTGGTCATTGTCGGCCCAAGCCCCACCCCACCGCTTGCCTTTGACTGGGAGAGATAATCTCCCAAAGAAGCCCCCAAGGGCCTGGTCATGATATAAACGATCCAAAACGAGAGGATGGCATCCAGGCCAAATTTCCAGGCAATACTTATGATTGCAACGACGAAGCAGACAATGAAGCCGGTCAGCAGATAACCCAACCCAAGGCTCTCTGCCATAAGATCGCCGGTGGCTGTTCCCAGAGCGAAGGTGAAAAGAATAGCAAGCCAGTAAAAGGTTTCCCGCCGGACCGTGAAAATGGAGTGGATGGAAAGCGTTTTCTCGCTCACAAACCAGATTGAAAATGTTGCCGCCAATGCCAAACTGAAAAAGATGGTACTTGTTTCGAGAGGAACATGCATATTATCCGTGAGCAAATCTGTCACTAATGTCCCAAAAACACTTACAAGAACAACAGTCAACCAATACACGGAAGGGATATACTTGTTGGCGCGATATTGCAAAACCATGGACATTGCAAGCAGGCCCCCCATAATTATCGATGTGCCGCCAAGCCCCAGACCTAGGCTCATATTGAGAAAATCTGCCGCTGTTTCACCAACAGTGGTACAGAGCACTTTGATGATCCAAAAGTATAAGGTAACCTCAGGAACTTTGCTGAACAGCTTTTCTGCATTATTCATTTCATGTGAATTCATCATTTTTTTCCGTTGCATTATTACTGATCGACATAGAGTTAACGTCGTTAACTTGAATAGACGATTTCAAGCCCCCCTCATTCCTTATTCAGAGAGCATTTGAGAAATAAATGTTGCAACCATTGATGAGGGGGCCGTCGTTGATCGACGGTGACTAGGCTCAATAGCAAACGAAAATTAGACCAGAATTAGCTCACCACAATTGTATAGAAGAATGTTAGAGTCAGAGCTGGGTTTACGGTTTAAGAACACACACCTAGGCCCAATGATCCGGTAGCTTATCGATAAGCTACCGGATCATTGGGCTCTTATGGCAAGAGTGGGGCATGTCCGCGAATTGTATTAGAACAGACTCCCTTTACTCTCCGATCTACGTATAATCAGGGATAACCTCAAGCCTTGCTATGTGGAGTAGATTGAGACTGCCCGTATCAGCTTTCATCATGCTCTTATTCTGTCCACCCAGAAAAGCGGGCCCATTACTCTTGTCGCATCGCCCCGCTCATTATGCTTAACTTAAGGGGGTTGTTTTTTTCTTTGTAGTAAGTATACTGGTCTACCTACTTAAATCTGTCAGGAGATGAGCTTTGCCAAAAACATCCTCAGGCGCACAAACAGCCTACGATAAACTGCTGAATGCAGCTCGGGTCCTCTTTTACAACGAAGGTATCCACGAGACAGGGATTGATACCATCGTGAAACGCGCCGGTGTCGCCAAAAAAAGCCTCTATAACAACTTCAAATCGAAAGATGAGCTAATTCTTGCGTATCTGGAAGTACGCCATGAGGAATGGCTGGCTTTGTATCGGGCGCGTGAGCGAGATGCCGTCACGCCCCAAGAGAAGGTGCTTGCCGTGTTTACCGCCTACGCTGACCATGCCGATTTTTCTTATGAACGTGGCTTTAGAGGATGCGGTCTGCTCAACGCGGCTGCTGAGTTTCCTGCAGGAGCACCGGGACGTCAGATCGTGTGCAGGCATAAAGAAGAAATCGAAGACATACTGGCGGGTCACCTGGCTGCCATCATTAGCGTCGATCCTGCTCGGGTTCGCATAGTTGCCCGGCACCTATCATTTCTGCTTGAAGGCAGTATTACTCGTGCCGGTCTGGAAGGAAACAGCGACTGTATTGCTCAGGCAAGCCATATGGCCGAAGAACTCATGGGGACTTTTTGAACTCAACCGATATGAAACGTTTGACCGGTATCGCCGGTGTGTCTTTAGCCGCCGCACTCTGGGGCACAACAGGAACGGCGGCCACCTTTGCCCCAGATCTCAGTCCGCTGGCTATTGGTGCCATGGCTATGGGGGGCGGTGGACTTTTGCAGGGGCTAATTGCAACTGGAGAGATCCTACGCCAGTGGCGGCAAATAGTGCATCACTGGTCGTACCTGCTGACCGGCGCGTTAGCTGTGGCCTTGTACCCACTTGCATTTTACGCATCGATGCGCTTCGCTGGTGTGGCGGTCGGTACTGTTATTTCGATTGGCTCAGCGCCTATGTTATCCGCCATGATTAAATACCGTATGGACGGGCTTCGCCTGACCCGTCAGTGGAGCTGTGGTGCAGCCATTGGTATTACTGGTATGGTGCTGCTTATTCTGGCTGAAAATAATGTGTATCACACGGGTACCAAGGGCCACGCCATAACAGGCATACTGCTTGGCCTGATAGCGGGTTTTACCTATGCCTTTTATTCATGGTCAGCACGCCGTCTGATGCAGAAAGGGATAACGTCGCGGGCCGCCATGGGGGCGACGTTCAGCATTGGTGGTGTGCTGTTGATGCCAGTTCTGCTGATGACAGGCTCTCCATTGCTTCATTCTTGGAGCAATGTCTGCGTCGGAATGTATATGGCGCTGATCCCAATGTTCATCGGGTATATCTGTTACGGAATTGGATTAGCCCGAATTAGAGCCAGTACGGTCACTACCATTACTCTGCTTGAACCGGTGATCGCAGCAGTATTGGCGGTGATGCTGGTTGGAGAAAAACTTCCTGCAGAAGGCTGGCTCGGCATTGGGCTCATTGTGACCTGTCTGGTCGTTATCACCTTACCATCCGGAATACTGCCCCTTCATCCGGTACGAAATCAGGTCCGTAAAAGTTAACTAAATACAGAAAAATGTTATGAAGAAAAAAGCGTCATACGACTTATTTGCATCCTTGGAAATCCGTGTCGGCACGATTGTCAGCGTGAAGGAGAGTAAGACTCGCAAGCCCACCTGGAAAATGGTCATCGATTTTGGCGAGGACATCGGGACGAGGATTTCTTGTGGTGCCTATACAAACTATGAAACTGCTGAACTGACCGGCATGCAGGTCATCTGTGTGGCCAATCTAGGAACGATGAAAATGAGCCCGGAAAATTCTGAAGTTCTCGTGTTGGGCGTGGCAGCAGAAAACGGAGGCCCCATTCCGTTAACCACCCATAAAAAAGTCCGTAATGGTCAGGAAATTTTCTAAAAAGGACTTGAAATGCAACTGAATGGAACCAACTACATACATCTTAGAAATGCTGGACATTCCTGTGAATATTGAAGCGATCGATCATATCGTCTTGACCGTCAAAGACATCAATACCACCTGTGCTTTTTATGCTCAGGTACTTGGAATGCGAATCATCACCTTTGGTAGAGGGAGAAAAGCCCTGTCTTTCGGTGAGCAGAAGATCAATCTTCATCAGCATGGATTAGAATTAGAGCCGAAGGCGAAGGAACCTACCCCAGGTGCCGCTGATCTCTGTTTTGTAACAAAAATATCCATTCCAGAAGTGATCGAACATCTCGGGAAAAGCGGTATCGCAATACTGGAAGGCCCAGTCCCTAGAACGGGTGCTAAGGGTACCATAAAATCAGTTTATTTTCGTGATCCGGACGAAAACCTGATTGAGGTTGCGAATTATGAAGAAATATAGCTGCTTCATCAAAACAAGAGCTTAAATGTACCTCTGAACCAAACTCTCCTTCACTCTCCCAAGAGAGCAGGAATAGCTTTCATTTCGTGTTATTTGAGATTGCCCAGAGAAACCACCATCTCTTTTTGCTGCGGCATTGCTTATAATTACACTTTCGGCTCCATTTTTGCGCTGATCTTTGATGGTGTGTTCAGGTTCAGTAGTGTGCTGGCTGGCAACAAGAGAGATGAGCAAAATGCCTTTGGTAAGGGGAAAAGTGAATTATTGAGGGCATTGACGCCGCTTATCTACGCCCATGTGAATCCCTATGGGATATTTGATTTGTGGATATGAATACAAGAATGACCATTGAAGTGGCAGCTTAATAGTTGGCGATGCGCAGCTACCCGGTCACTCCCCCTATGCAATCAAGAATGGAGAACTCCGTCCTCTGAATCAACCAATGTAGATGGTGGCAAGTGCTTAGCGTGGTTTTTCGTTCCATTGGGCTTCAAGCCCCTTGATGGAAAAAATCAACCAGGCTGGGGCTGGTTTTCGCAGCCTGACGGAAGCAATAGACACCACTTCGCCGGCTGGCCGCATGATGATGCAGATTGTGGCTACCTTTGCGGAATTCGAGCGAG
>JAQUEZ010000087.1:5497-23273 GCA_028684915.1 Desulfobulbus sp. | reverse complement strand
TAATAGACAAACCAAAAAACCGTTAAAAAGGCCGCCAGAAGAAAAAAAGATGCCCAGCAAAGGCGATCTGCTGACAATCGGTGTGCAAGAGGTATACTCCCGCAAGTGGTCCTGGTCCCTTCTCAGATTTAAAGGCTTGTGGGACTTTTCTGTCGTTTGTTTAAACTCACCCATTAGGGGCGCAACGCCCCCCTTTTGTTTCGGGACGGTACTTCGCGACAAAAGGGGGGCCGCTTGATGACATCGAGCGGCAAACGCTCTTCCGAGATTCAACGCTTACCTATTCAAAAACTTGCATCTTTCAATGCAATGGAACAGCCCTGATAGTCATATGAAACGTCTGTAATAGTGCCAACGACTGTTGCCTTTCTCCCGACTGTTAATTGTTTGACATTGACTTGATTTTCGGTGCCTGCATGAACGTGTATATTTCCGGCTTTAAGGTAGACCCTGTATCGAGGTTTAAAGCCTTCATTAATTGACATCACGTTTCCGCTGACTGAGAGACCTTTATTGTTGTAAAAATCGTTAGCACTTACCCTATTATCCTTTGCCGCTTGGCAAATTTGCGGCAAAGAATCCATAATTTCTGATGGTGGTGGCGTAGCTATTTGATTATTCACAACTGATCGTTCCAGCTCAACGCAGCCAGACAATAAGGTCAAGATACCAATAATTGTTAAGGTGGTAAGTGCCGTACTCGGACGCTTCATATAACCTCCATTTTAAGTTACGCCCTTGCCTTGCGAGAAAGGGCGAATGAGCTTTATAAACTAACTCCTCTACGAGCCCGCTTTTCTGGCGCATGTCGTTTTTGAACTACCTGTCTAATGGATGCCTGTTTTTGCGATGAGCGATCAATCTCTATCACACCCAAAACTTGCCGTTTTAATCCATCCTCCCCTAAAGAACTTTTAGTTACTAAATCGTTAAAATCAGTAAAATTTTTCATGTACTGAAGAGCATTCAATTGATTATTAGTCAATAGCAATTGTTGCAAATTTTCCTTTGCCTCATCATTAAGATCAGGCTGTTTCTCTAGCAGTTCGGTTGCTCTTAAATGCTCTCGATACGCTTTCGGTGTAATAGGTTCCAGTTCTGTAGGATAATTTGTTTCTTCTCGCGTAAAAATTGGGAAAATCGTCTTGCCACCAACGGCTTTTGCTGCTTCTTCTGCTTTGGTTCGGCCTGGGTTGATCCCTTGAGTCAAAAGTGAATGTCGATCATCATCCCCGGCGATAATAATAGGCTTATTAGGATACTTTTCGTGCAAAGCTTCCGAAACAGCTTTTAAATTTCCCGAATCGATTGCGGCCACAGTAGCGCATCCCAATGTTTCAGCTAAACACGCTGCCGTGGCATACCCCTCCGCAATAACCAACATTGGGGCGTGTTCAAGAGCTTTTTGACCACCAACAACATGAAAACAACCTTCTTTTCGACTGTTCTTTGCAATCCGCTTCGTGCCGTCTTCTTGAACATATTGCATAGACCATTGCTTGCCGTTTGCATCGTAAATCGGGATAAAAGTTGTAAGCCCCTTTTCATCCGTATACACACCAGAGTGCGTGTTAATTTTTTTAGCTGCTAAATATGGGGTGGGTGCCTCAACGGCTTTTAATCGACCAACATGTTCACTAACCCGCTGTGATGCAGCTTCATGATCAGCTTCCTGCTCCTTATTCCGCTGATGCAGTTTTACCGCAGCTTCTGTTTGCAGCACGGCCTTTTGTTCGTCGGTGAGCACGTATCCTTTACTCTTCCATTTGATCTCCACCCCTGTTTTATTGTTTTTAACATATCCAGCGGGGTGCCCGTCTAAATGCCCAACGTAAAAACCTGCGCCTGAGTGTTCGCTAAACTTCTCGCCTTCTACTGAAATTCTGTGTGTTGCGCCGTCCATGACAGGATGGTTCCCCGTCACGACACACCCTATACTTCTCAGCGTTTCGGCAAACTCTTCTTGAGGGGATAACGCTGGGCTCTGTTGTGTTGTTATATATTCAGGATTCCATCCCGATAATTTTTCCGCATCTCCGCTTGGACCTGCATACCAAGATTTAGCCGCAGGGTCCCATAATGCGCCTGCCGCTTTTGCGGCTTTCCGCTCGCCGTATGGGACAGCCAAATACTGCCGCTTTTCTGTTGTTTGCTGCTGTTTTTGTGGCATTGGGTAAACCTGCACACCTTGCTTATCTACCCATACTTCATCAACCTTACGAATCCGGTTCCATTCATCTTTCGCACTGTCATATGCCGCAAAACCAGATGCCCCTATTTCAGTAGCCTTGGCAATGGCACTATCCAGGGTGTCCGTGCGATAACGCGCATCATATCGAGCATCCATCACCTCATATTTAAATTGATTATTTTCTTTGTTCAGCCACTTGGAAAATTTTTGCTGATCAACCCCCTGGGGGATGTACCAAGATTTTTCTTGCCTGTCCCACCGTGCCCCCTGAGATTTTGCCTCTTCCTTTTCTGCAAACGGTACGGAAATATAAATTTTTTGAGCTTTTTGATTATCATCCTTTTTTTGAGCTGCCTCTTGCTGTTCACCGTGTATCGTTTCAATCAGCGACAACGAAGACAGTTTGTGCCCGTCATCAAGCCCTTCCGGAGCATTCGGGTCTAAATCGTGAACGACAGAGGCGTTTACGCAAAATAGTGTCGTCAACGCATTATGTGGGTCATCCAATACAAGGGCGACTATCGATCCATCACCAGAGCCTTCGTTTGATACCACTTCGCCTGATGGTTTTTCGGTTAATGCAGATATCTGATCAGGCCAATCGAAATTACTGCCCATTAAATTGCCTCCATGTACTTCGCCAACTTTACCTGCGGCTCTTAAGGCCTTGCGAAATTGTTGGTTGGCGATTAATGCCTCCACTTGCTGCATAGATTCTGGATCGTCCACCGGGCCACAGAGCATGACAGGCGCTTCATCGACAAATACCGCCGCATGATTTCGCTCTTTCATTTCTTCAGTTGGTAAATATGTGCCAGGGGTTAGCGTAGAAAGTTTTAGTAAACGGGCCAGCTCAGTCTGGTAGGCATTACGTTTCACGTTATCCTCTGTCGTTTGTTGAGCTACAGCGACCAGCTCTTGTTCTTGCTGCTGATCAAATGACATTACGTAGTCGTATATTTTTTCCGCATCTGAGGCGGCACGGAAAACTTCAAGCGGATCATCCTGTAAAACTTTAATCCATGATTTGACATAAGCAGCATGTTGGCCGGGATCGTGACCGATACCGACTTCAGCACCAACAGTCATTGAAGCAATCTCAGCGCGCAATTCTTCTTTGGCGTAGGCAACGCTGCCGAATGGATTTTTTAAATCTCGATTCAGCCTATCCTCTGCCCCGCTCCAATGCCCAAGTTCGTGCAGGGCGACAGCATAATATTTGTTAGCACTCGAAAATTGTGTTTTTTGAGGTAAATGGATTTCATCAGTGGATGATTGGTAAAAAGCACGATCCCCGGCATGATGTTGAATCGTCGCTCCGGATGCCTTCAAGATATTCTCAGCGCGCGCGGAAGGCTCCCATTGATATTCCTTGTGTTGCAAGGGTGGTAATCCGTCGATTTGTTCAGCATTAAAAACATTCGCGTAAAACACCTTGGGACGCTCAAGCCTTACCTGTTCTTTCTCCGGTTCGCCGGTAAGTATATTCATTACAGGTTTTCCATCCTCGTCCCGCTTTATCTGTTCTTCAGAGAATTTCCAAAACTGAATAGATGTAGATTTTTCGCCTTTTTTCACTTGACCGCCGACATCACTTGCCTGTCGATAAGTCATCCAACGGGGATCGCTATATCCTTGCCCCATCAAATGGATTACATTAATGCCCTTGTAACGATTTCCACTTTTGGGGTTATAAGGTAAAGAGGAATACCCACCTGGGTCCCATGGTTTTTGCCAAGGAGCAGTTCCTTCTTGTAATTGTCGAATGAGTCCCTCGGCAACCTGTTCATGGAATGGTCGTTTTTTCTGAGTATTGGCCATACGAACATCCTCCTTTTCGCTTTTTTTTATCCCGGTATCGGTTATTTTTTGCTCAGGTTCGGTTATTAGATCTGGACTTGAAGTGATCTGTTTTTCTTCCGGATTTTTTTGTGGTTCTTCCGCTGGGACGCCAGAATAAAGTTCATCATCATCGTTGCCGCCATTATCAGTGTTTTGTTTAGATTCCTCGATAATTTTGACAACAGGCTTAGATGATGTAATGCGCTCAAAAACAGAAAATCCTTGATCGCCGGTTGGAATAAAGCATCGTTCACTCCACCTAATGCGTTCAAAGAATGCGCCCTGTTCTTTGAGCAATCTTTCTTCTGCAAGTGTGAAAGAATTTACTCCTGATATTTCTATCCGTTTTTCATTATTTACTCGTGAATGATGTATCTCCCAACCATTGGCTAAAATGGCCCGTTCACCATTTGTGATAGCTTTCCACAATACTTCTTGAGAGTTGTCTTTAATGGTGGAATTAATTCCAAGATTTTCCAGAGTTTTTTTGGCGGCTTTTTGGCCAAGCATTCGCCCCAGAAGTTGTTCCCCATCATCTGTTTGCAATCGTTTGATTGTCTCTGAACCTTCAACTCGGTCCCAAATTGGAAGTATAGCGCCAACGAGCATTCTTTCTGTTTTTGTTACTGTTTTTGGCGCTTGTTTAATTGAATCCTTCCATTTCAGTTCAGCAGTTGTTTCAGTAATTTTTTTAGATAATTCAACACGTTCATATTTTCCTAATACGCGTCTGTATCCATACCCCGAAGCAATCTCATCTGCGTTGTCTACATACCTGTGCTCACCTTCACGGATATTCAACAAAACTCCACGCCTAACAGTTTTGCCTTCTGGATCAATTCTTTCTCCAATATCTTTGAGGTAAAAAACATCACCTTTTGTAGATCCGTACTCAGATGTAAACCAACCACTTAAATCATTTTTTCCTTTTTTCTGTTCGGTAATTTTTTTAACGTTTTCCCAATCTATATATCTAATTTCATTAGCAACATCGAGTTCTATATATCTTGTTTCTGCTGATGAATTTTTATCTGTAAAAACGATTTCATCACTTTTTTTGATAATACTCAATGCCTTGACTGTTTCCATCCCTGAATCGAATAGACCATGCTGTTTTGCATATTCAACCGACTCAATGAGTCTATTTTCAAATTCTGTGAAAACGGCATTTTGCATTTCTGTTGTCAACGAAAGCAAACGGTTCAAAAATTGTGGAATTGGAGGAATTTTACTTTCACTCAGAGAACCATTTTCATCAAACAGGTTGAGTCCCATTTGTTTCGACACACTAGCGAAAACTAAATCAGTATTACCTTTATACAGGTCATAGAAAAAATTCTTCAATGCTGTTGTGGCGTATGAACTCTCTAGGTTGTCTGATGCCGTAAACAGGCCCTGGCTGGATGCGTCGCGCTGTCCCCGTGTCAACGCTCCGAGCTGGTCTAATCGTCGGGCTATGGAAGAGACGAATCGTTTTTGAGCATGAAGGTCGGTGGTGGGTAAAACGTAGTGTGGTTGTGAGGATTCGTTTGTGCGGTGGGTTCGGCCAAATCCCTGAACGGCTTTATCTGCTTGCCACCCAGGCTGGAGAATATAATGAATACGCTTGCGCTGATTTTGTGCAGTGTTGTCAGCGTGGAAGGAATAGCCCGTGCCGCCTGCTCCCGAAAAAATAAGAATATCCTTTTTGTTGGCCTGAAAGGCCTCCGCATCAGCAACCGAAGAATTTTTTCCTCGTTTCTGCACAACAAGTCGGAAATTATCATCCTCATCCCTTTCTTGAACAAAGCGTTGACTCCTGCCCGTGACTTCTGCCACACGATCAGCACCAAAAGCATTGATGATTGAATCAAGCGGGTTTTCCGGTACTCGGATTTCATGGAGAGTTTCAAGCAACTCGTCTCGCAAAGCGACCGCTTCTCGGTCGATTACCGGATTACCTTCGGCATCCCTCACCAGCACAAATATTGTGTTGCCGTTCTCGTCGGTGGACTCCTCGTATGCGGCCACCGGAAAACCGTTGCGTACATAATCGACCAGCATCTGACGAGGAGTAAAATCGAGTTCCTCTAGAGCAATATCCTGCGCTGTGGCATCTGCGAGAATACGTTTTTGCGCTGCTTCGTTGGTATTGACCAGTTGAATTACCGCAGCATTGCCAACATCCAGTTGTTTTCGGATATCGTCAATTACGGCTGGAGTCTGCATTGCGGTAATCACCTGATTAAAAAATCGCTGGTGAGCGCCCCAGAATTGGGACAAAGCCGCACTTTTTGCATGGCCATTTTTTCCCGCCTGAGTGAGTTTTAGAGCATCTTCGACGTTATTCAGGACAACTTGCCATGCTTGGGCCAACTCGTTGTATATATCAGTTTGCAAGGGCGTTAATGGATGTTCTAGCCGTTCGTAAGACACACCCTCATAAGAAAGGGAGCGCGATAAGTACATACCCATTGCCTTCATGTCGCGGCTGATCAATTCCATCGAGGCAATGCCTCCACGACTCACATCATTCACAAAACTATTGGCGTCGGCAAAAGCCGTTCCCTCGCCCCATAGCCCGAGTCGGTCAGCATATCGCAGGTTGCTGATTTCGGTTGCGCCGGTTGCCGACACGTACAGCACTCGAGCATCGGGTAACTCGCTTTGTAGATTGATTCCAGCGATTGCTTGTTGGGATGGCTTCCTGGTGCCTCGCGCACCTTTTATGGCGATGGCATTCGCCATTGAATGAGACTCATCAAAAGCGATAACTCCATCAAAATCAGGCCCTAACCACTCGATAATTTGCTGTAAACGAGTTCTTCCTTGCTTTTGTCCCAGGTCGTTTGCTTGTTTCCGTTCGCCACCCCGCAGTGTCGAATATGTGGTAAACAGAATTCCTTCTTTTGGGAGGATCTCTGCACTCGCCTTGGTTTTTCCTTGCAAGAAAATTAAATCAGGATCGCCGCCAACTCCCGCAAAATCACGTTTTGCGTCAGCAAGCAATCCTTCGTTAAAGGATATCCAGACCGCTTTAGTACGGCCTTTCATTTGGTTGTCGAGGATCACACCTGAAATTTCCCGGCCCTTACCCACTCCTGTACCATCCCCGATAAAAAAGCCTTTCCGGGCACCATTTGGTTGCACCTGCTCATGGGCTTGACCGGCATAAACCACGGCCTCCAGCTGCGCCAAAGAAAGCAATCCCTCGTTAATCACTTTTGATGGCAGGGTTGGTTGATATGTAGGAGTGGGGGGCTCGACCGCCGCCATTGCAGCCGATTGAACCAAAGTACCAGGATGTGGTTGGGCTCCTTGGATTTTTAGGCGTTGCGGAGTATAATTTGCAAAAACAGACTCTGTGAATTCAGTCGGTTGATTATTTACAGCTTCAACTCCGATTGAGGTTACTGTGCTCGAATCGTTGCTATTATTTCCTCCAGAATCTGTGCTGCGGCTTCCTCTATTGTCTCGCTCTCCGTCAGATCCAACTGAAAACTCTCCTCCGATCCGGATTGAGTCATTAATTCCATCGTCAGTATCGGGTTCGCGTGGAGTTTCGCCAATAGCAACTCCGGTTCGTCGATCCCTCGGATCTCCAGCAGGTCCCTCGACATTGCGTGGTTGATAAGTGCTATTGCCGCCAATTCCTCTCCCGGACTGAATTGTAGGTTGTTCTGTGATAGTATTTGTTCGGCTTGCCGGTTGAGTGGATGCTTGTTGAGTTCTCTGAACACGTTCATTTTTTATTCCCTCCAACAATTGAGGTAACTCAGCAACAGAGTTTACATTATCGAGCAATACAGGTTTCACAGTCGGTCCTGTCTTGTCGATCACGAGGATACGATTGTCAAAAGTGGTTCCATATTTTCTGTATTCTTGGCCTGATATGCTAATATCAGCCCGAACACTGTATTTACTCTCGACTTCCTTCCACCATTCCCGGAAGGATGCCCGGTCATGGCCCATGCCTTGGCCGACGATTGCAACGACTCGACCGTTTTCCGCTACCCTTTTCAGGGCTTGTTCAACATGCCTTGCCCCCACAAAAGAACTCCGTTTTCCCTCAACCCTTCCTGCTGTTGCGGTAAAAGGTGGATTCATCACAATGACCGATGGTTGCACACTATCAGGCAAAATATTGTTGAGCTGCTCCGCATTCTCCTGAAAAATTCGTGAATTGGGAAAAAGGGCTTCAAGGAGTTCAGTTCTTCGCTCCGATAGTTCATTCAACACAACTTTGGCCCCGGCGATATCGGCCCAAATTGCAAGGTCCCCTGTTCCTGCTTGGGGTTCCATAACCGTGTCTATCGCTGTGATATTGGCAACCCAATTGGCAGCAAAGGCCAGTGGTGGAGGCGTACTGAATTGCTGGAACTCTTCCATTTCCGAGTCTCGCCTTGACTGAGTTGGCAAACGGGAGATCATTTCTGTAAGTTCAGCAATTTTTGAAGTGGCCCAGCTTGCATTTTGATTATTCCAGTCGGATGTTTCTGTTCCCCTTAAAAAAATATTAACTCCGACCTCCATTGCATCATAAGCCGATTTTTGTGAATACACTCCTTCAGCTTGAGTTCCTCCGAAAACTCGGTTTGCTTCCTTTATCAAAGTTGAAGATTCTATTTTCCCTTCTTCTTTGAGAATTTCGGATAAACGTAACGCCAAAGTAAATCGTTGGTTATCTTTGACCTTTTTAGAGGAAGATAAATCTTGTATCAACCAATCATCAAAAAGACTTAGTTGGTTAGAATTTTTTCTTCGTTTCATGGCAATTTTTGAATTAAATGTAAAATTTGTTATTTATTTGTATCTTCGGCAATTTGATCAATAGAGCTTTCTATGGCCTCTTGCTCCGATATTGAATCTTCTTTAAAAGCACCGGCCAATTCAGCTTCTTCAGGATCAAATTCAACACTTGCTCCAGGTGTTTGAGCATCATCAAATTTTTCAATAACAACGTCACACAATTCTTTAGAATTAACTTCGGTCGTTTTTTTCATTATCGTTCTCGATATGTTGATTTTTAAATAGTTACCAAATATAAATTGGTAAAATCACATTTTGATTCGAAGAAACATCGATAGGACCAAAATAACGAGCATCAAATGACGTTTCACTATGATCAGTCATTAACAACAACTCATTATTACTGAGTAAATATGATTCATTTAATTGTGGTAATGCTTTACCTGATTTGTCCATCGCCAATGGTTTAGTATGTGGCAACAACTTACCATTCACACTGACGCCATCAATGCCAATGTGGACAGAATCTCCTTTAGCAGCTAAAATTTTTTTCATCATTTTTCCGTAACCACCAGGGCAAAATCCGGATTGAATATATCCGCGATTTTTTGCGTCATCGAAAATTTGTTTTAGTGGAGGGCAGAATATTACATAATCTCCTTTATCGATTGGCTTGGTGCTCATCCAATACAACCCCAACGGAATACTCTTACTTATATTTATACGAGCACCAGCTATATACATAAAAATGCCAATGGTAATCACAATGAAACAAAACAACGCCCCAACAATTACTATTCGCGACCCTATTCGGTTCATATTTGAATAGGCTCCGGAGAATCATTAAAAAACCTCAATTTATCGCTTTCCTTTGGCTCGGGTACAGCCGCTCTTTCACTAAAAATGGGGTCCAAAAAATATAACGGTTGCTGACCGTAAATAGCTGGATATCCAGCTACATAAATCACCATATCCCCTGGTTTTTCTATCAGTTCTTCATCGTTTTTTTGGGGGCCGGGCATTCGCAAGCACTCATCTACCGTGAGCAATGGACGTTGAACTTCCTGCAAAGTTCTGGAAACCTGCCCGAGGAGCGAACTTGCTCTACGCCCACTGGTGGTGATTTGCTCTTTTATAACAGTAGTTTGCCCTGTTAATTTTGATAAATGTTCGGCTGTTTCGACACGGTTGGGAGGGAACGCATTCTGAACATGACAGTTTGAAGTGATGGTTTCATCAGGCCCGTATCCAGTTTCCCGACTTTTAAGTTGGTTCAAATCCTGACAAATGAGATAAAATTTAATTCCGTAACCTGCAAGAAACGCTAGTGATTCTTGCATAATTTCCAATTTTCCTAAACTTGGGAATTCATCAATCATACCCAACAGTCTATGTTTGTAATTCTTTTTCGTCTGAATCTTTACTTTAGTTGATTTTTCATTCTTAATTTTTTTGTATAATTGCCACCAATGTATTTTATCATTAACAATAATGCGTTCATATTCAACTTTATCTGCAAGAATTCTAACAGACATGTTTAATAGCACACGTATCAATGGTCTTAATCGAGTTTTATCATTAGGCTGAGTTACAATATACAGGCTTACCGGCTTATCATGATTCATCAAATCCTTAATAAAAAATTCTGACTTGCTAACATTTCTTGCTACAACTGGATCTCTATAAAGAGACAGATATGATTTTGCAGAGCTTAAAACAGAACCAGCCTCTTCTTCCGGCCTATCGATCATGTCTCTTGCTGCTGAGCCAACAACAGGATGATTTTCTCCATTTATGTGACTATATTGAGTCATTTCCATCCACAGTTCATTAATGTCTCTGTTGGGATCTGACATAATTGAATCTACATAAGGTAATGTTGCGGGGGTCCCATCTTTTTTTGATTTGTATAATACATGCAAAATTATACCGACAAGTAAGGCTTGCGCCGTTTTTTGCCAGTGGGTTTCTAGGCCTTTTCCGTCTGGATCAACAACCAATGTCGCTAAATTTTGTACATCACCAACTTCATATTTTGTATTAATCCTAATTTCATCTAAAGGATTCCATGCAACGGAACCGTTTATTGCCGCAGGCTCAAATCGTATTACTTTATTCTTTGCGTATTTTTTTCTCCATCCTGCTGTAATCGACCATAACTCACCTTTCAAATCGGTAATTAGCGCACTATCTTGCCAGGATAATAAAGTAGGCACGACCAGACCAACACCTTTACCACTCCGAGTAGGGGCGAATGTTAATATATGTTCTGGTCCATTGTGACGCAAATAATGTATTTTACCAAATTTATCTCTCCAAGAACCTACATATACCCCTTTATTTTTTCCTAACAATCCAGCACGCTCTATATCTTTCTTGTTCGCCCAGCGCGCTGATCCATGTAAATATTCGTTTGCTTTTGTAGAATTTGCGGAGATCATTTTTATAAGAGCAGCTATTATCAATCCGGTGCAGGCCACTAAAGCACCAATACTTCCAGCTTTCATGAAAACATTGTGAAACTGATTATCCCAATTGACGTACCAACGTAGGATTGACCACGGCAAATAAATGTGTGATATATTAAACCCAAGTTGTGGTTGGTAATTAAAGCAATACGCAAAATACTGCGATGCTGTTTGAATTCCTGCAATCATCGACAACAAGGATATAGCTGGAACCAATTTGTCATTAGTTCTTTTAATTCCTCTAACTTGAGGGCCAACAGCATTATTAGGTTTTTCTTTCATAGACTTCTTCCTCTCGTTTTGATCTGTCCCGCCGTTAGCGTTATGTTATCTCCCACCTTGCATTTTTTCAGCCGATTGACGGTGCTTGCATTAATTGAGAGCACAACAATTTCATTTTTGTCATTTTTTAAAAGAGCCAAGGAACCGCCATCATTATAACGAATACCAGCATAAACAAATACTCCTTGATCAGATTCAATATAACCTCTATGTTTCGGTATATCGATACCTTTCAAGCGTTTTCCTTCACGTTCTTCGATATATTTATCAACAGCTGCTATTCTTCCTGACCCAGAAATTGGCCGTCGCAATTGGTCAGTGTGTTGGGTTCGGCTGTGCTCCAGGTGATTAGATACATCACCCGGCAATAACACTTCACTTCGGTCGGAGAACTGAACCAGACCGAGTGAGGACAATTTTCGCAAACGGTTTCGGCTTGTGGGCGGCGGCGATGTTCCAACGCACCCAACGTTCGGCTTACGCACCCACCCTCTTCCTCTAGATTGATTCCCTTCGGATTGATATCCGCCCAATCGGTCTCTCTCTCCTGTAGCCTCTCCAGGGCTTCGTCTATTTGGTCTTCTTCCACGCCCATGCTGGTTGTACCGTCGTCGCTGTTCATTGTTATGCTCCTCCTTCTGATGATTCACAAAAACGTCTAGTTCACCTAATGCCTCTTCGACAAAAGCCCCCGCTGCTTTTGCCTGTTGTTTACTGAGTCCAACTTTCTCGCGCATTTTCACGCTAGAAAGATTTTTATGCGCCTCTTCTGCCGCCTTCAGATCGAGACGTTTTTTTTCCAAATCTTCATTTTCGAAAGTGACTTTAATTTTTGCCTTCACCGCCACTTGAACGATTTTTTCTTTAAACTCGGCGCTCCCAGTGACTTTGATTCTTGACCCGTAGCGATAAACAGCCATTCGTAGAATTGCTTCCGCCCCACCATCACTTGCACCACGAGTTACCGCGAAACTGGTTCCATCGTCCCGGATGGCAGTGGACCCAACTCGATATATGATGGTTCCGGCTTTTGTTATATTATCGTGCTTGAGCCCAGGAATTCGCCCGTCTTTCCTCACCCTATCTCCCTTAACGCTGTCACCACCTTTTGTTCTAAACCGTTTTTCGCGTGCCTGTAGTGCTTGTAGAGCATCCTGCCGCCCCTCTGCGGCTTGGACTTGTAGCCAATCAGCCCACGCTTTGCGGCTACATGCCCCCAATGCTTTATCCCGAGTCTCTCTATAGCCAGACTTAATTTTGGATATTTCCGATTGCAAAACGCCACTAGCCAATGAATAGAGTAGTTTTTTATTCACGCCCGGCCCGTTTAATAATTTAATTGCGGCCCGTTTGATTTTCGCCTTTTGACGTGCCTTACTTATTTCCCCATCTTTTTTAATACGCAAATCAACGGCTATCTTCCTTCGAGACAAATCCAGGCTTTTCTGTTCCCGTAAATACTCAGCATAGAGTTCAGTTGTGTCTATCCGGCGACTAAAAACAGGCTGTTGTTTATAAGTAGACCGACTCTCTATTTTCACTTGGCTTAAAGACGATAAATGGGGGGTAGAACCTTGGCTTCTCGGAGGTGGTTTGACGCCAATTTTTTTAAGTTTTGGTTTTTGGGATTTTATTTGGGTGGCAGACTTTTTGGACGTGGGGGGAGTTGGCAGGGTGAAAATTCCTAATCGTTTTTCAAGATTAGATTTTGAGCATAATCGAGATACCGAGCTTGCTTTTACGCCCTGCCCCTGATCATCAATAATGACAAAACCATTTCCTTTTTCACGAAGCTGTAACCCATGATCTTGCAATACAGCGTGTAAATCTTTCCATGTCTTCGCCTGTTGAATTTCCTCAGCACATTCTCGCTGTATCCAATTCAACAGACTCTCCACCCCGGCATGGCGTTCCATGTCATTTGCCCTACCCTGGCTACAAGTTAGGCGGGGAACATGGTTGTCAACTTGCAGCCCTAAATCCTTTTCAAGACGTTCACATACCTTTGCCAAGGTTGCGTAATCAAAATATGGGGTGTGGGCTGTATGATTCGTGGGATGTATTTTGTTGATTGCAATATGAATATGTACATTGTCCGTATCGTGATGTACGGCACTTATGCGTTGATGCTCCTCAAATCCAAGGTTTTTACAAATTTGACTCTCTATAAATTTTAACGATTCTTTATCGGGATTTTCACCAGGGCGAAAAGAAACAATGAGGTGATAAGTTTTGTCAGACACAGTTCTTGTATTTAAGGCTTGTACTGCCTGAATTTCAAAAACCGCGTCCAGCGCATTGTCTTGAACACAGTTCGTAACCGTGACAGTCCCGACTCTCTCTTGTTTGTTCTGAGGATTACTCAAATATGAAACCAATGCGCCGATATTGCTTTTCCCTATTGAACGCATGGAAACGTGTTTCGCTATCACTTCAGCCCCGTAATTTTAGCCGCTAAAATTTTATTTTCTTTGGACGATTTTCTGCATGATCGTCCGCATTAAGTGTTGATTTGCTTCAATCTTCCCGAGCAAAACCCGAATAGTTTCAAGGGTAAACCCTTTCGTAAGGGGATTTTGGGTAAGCCACAGCTTCAACAATCCGCCCAATCTCCCCAAGTCACCGTTAACAATTGCAAGTTCATGGACTTGCTTGTGATCTATTATGCTCACGACTTCAGTGCCCATACCGACCCGACGCAAATAAGCCGCAATACTTAGCCCTGCTTGACTCGCAGCCTGTTCAATAATTTGTTTTTCATTTTCAAAAACAGGTACACGCAAATGGTGTGTCCTTTTTCCTGTCTTTTCCTTGACCACGGAAACCCTCATATTGTTTTTGAATGAATAGCGGCGGTAGCCGCGGCCTCGCAGAGCAGGATTGCCAGTTGAGCCCCGCAGGGTGCGAATAAGGGCAAGTGAAGATAGATAACCAGCGTAGTATTGGTTAGCTAACTTCACATATCCTGCCCTGAAAAGAACCATATCTGAAATGACCATATCACGATATCGAATCTTCTTAAACCGTTTTTTTTCGATATAGTAGACGTTTTTATATGGATTTTTGCTAAAAAAAAGGTTTACGGTTCGATATACCAAAATTCTTGACGCCAAAAGAACGGTACAAGAACAGTTGGGGTGAAAAGGAGGCGGTTTAAGAACGAACCAAGAACGATGCGAAGAAGGAGCGCAATGGCAAAAACTCTATCTGAACGCATAGCGGAACGAGTGAAGCAAAATGTAAAAGTGACGAAAGCTGATCGGAATAGAGCGGCTGTTATAGCTGTTCAAGACGATATAGCTAAAGCACTTACAGACGGCTGGGGAATTAAAGTTGTTTGGGAAACCTTACACGCTGAAGGGAAAATTAAATTTTCTTATCAGACATTTCGGTTGTATGTGAACCAAATAATTTTAAAAAGAGAACATAGCAGAGAAGAAACCAAGGAACATATACAGGAACAAAGTTCAAAAGATAAAAAAATTCCTGGTTTTAATTTTGAACCAAGTGCAAAAAAGGAGGATCTAATCTAATGGCAAAAATTCATACAACCTTACAAGGAAAAGGCGGTGTTGGAAAATCCTTGATAGCGACAACTATTGCTCAATATAAAGTTGAAAAAGGACAAACACCATTGTGTATTGATACTGACCCTGTTAATGCCTCATTCGCCGGCTTCAGAAGCCTGGGGGTTAAGAGACTCGATATTTTAAAAGGTGACGAAATCAATACAAGAAATTTTGACACCTTGATAGAGATGATAGCGACAGCATCTGATGATGTTGTTATTGATAACGGTGCAAGCTCATTTGTCCCTTTATCACATTATCTTATAAGTAATGCGGTTCCAGTATTGTTGAAATCGATGGGTCACGAATTAGTGGTGCATACAGTCGTAACTGGCGGTCAGTCATTATTGGACACAGTTAGTGGATTTTCACAACTAACAAAACAATTCCCAGAGGAGACAATTTTTGTTGTCTGGTTAAATCCATTATGGGGACCAGTGGAAAGTGAAGGTAAAACTTTTCAAGAAATGAAAGCGTATCGAGATAATAAAGATATGGTCTCAGCTATTATCGAAATACCATCATTGAAAGCTGAAACATTTGGTTTTGATTTAACAGAAATGCTACAAGATAGGCTTACTTTTAACGAAGCAATAAACCATCCTGAACGCACCATAATGACAAGACAGCGACTTGCGATTATCAAGTCTCAACTATTTTCACAGCTTGATAGTGCTTCGGTGCTCTAATGCGTGATAAAATAGAGGAAATTATTGAGGAGGTATCCGTTAAACACGGTATCACTGTAGGTAAAAATGATCCGATTTTAATTTTAACCACCATTAATTCAAGGCTGCTCCAAGATAGCCAAGATGGGCAAAAGACAATTTTGGCCGAATTTAAAGCAGAATTAGAAGAAATAACAGGTCGATGGGGTTTTGAGGCCAAAGAAAAAGCCGAAAGGATTCTTACAGCGGCTTTAACGGCCAGTAGAGAGGCGATGGAACAATCGCTTGAACAAGGTGCCACCAGGGCGGTTGAATCTATTCAAATCGAGATAGCGGATATAGTCCAACCAATCGGTGAACAAATAAAACGCATGCGTCGCTTTTCAATCTGGATCTTCTTGGCTGCGGTTATCGTGTTTTTAGCAGCGATCCTGAATGTGATTGTTACAGTAATGAAGTAGGCTATTCGGAAAACAGAAAGCCCGGATGAAGAGTAAATCATCCGGGCTTTTTTTGACGATACCAAAACTTGAGATGTCTGGCGTGGATCGCGACGGTGCCAGCTTTACCTTTTCCCAAATTGGTATCATAACAGCCACAGGCCTGCGACCAGGACACTGAGTTTTGATATCATTTCATCGGGGTGATTTTGGCATTCGTAATTTGTGAGATACTTGCTCTATTTTTTTTTGCTTCTTTTTCTTTTTTTCTCTGAGAAGCAACTCATGCCTCCTGGCTGCTTCTCGCATTTCTTCCCATTTCAAAACAAGCTCTGGTTTTCGAAATCGCAACTTTTTAATAGCTAGAGATTCTATATTATTAGAATGGATTCCTGTTCCATCTTTAATTTCACGCACGATTTCACGTCTTGTCTGAAGACGCTGAAGTAAATCTTGCTGTTTGTCAAAATTTTTCCGCCATTCAGGTCTCTTCCCTGGCCGAGATAAAAATCCCGGTTGAGTAGTTTCTAGCTGCAACAGTCGAGCTTCTTGATTTTTAATCAACAAATCTAGCCTATCTTCAATACCCTCTATTTGATTTTGCTTCACTTCTAATTCAGATTGTAAAGCCATGTTAAATTCCTCAGCGATAGCGGCATCCTGCTCCGACTGAGCTTTAAAGTCTTCAGCTTGTCTTAAAAGGTTTTCACCTTTTTGGTCGACAATACGAGAGCGTTGGTTGGAAAGTTGGTTATCTATCATAAAATTTTCACCTTATTTAGCCGCTAAAGTCATCGAGATAATTTTCTACTGTGTTTTTCAGAAGCAGGGGAAATTTTGACTTTCCCGTTTAAATCATCATAGGAAATAGATTGCACACTACCTATATCTGGTACTTTATCGAATTTTTGTCTATCGTGCATTACAAATTCACGACCAATTTGTTGATAAATTTTATTTTCATCTGCATGAATTATTGTTCCAATGGATTCAGCTTTCAGGTTAGCCTCTTTGGCTATATAAATATTATAAATATTGGGTTTTAATGATCCCGCTTTGTCAACACGGTCATTTGTCCATTTGCCTGCTGTCGCCTCGCTTTGAACAATTTTTTGACCATTCATTACGAGAATTCGTTTTTTCATATCTTTATTGACTCCAAAAATGAATAGGGAAATTTAATTAAATTAAAAAAGGCCCTCTAAAAAGAAGGCCATTAATTTATCTGTGTTTAAAAATATTCATCTTTGATCAACCTTCAATTACGGCCACAAGCTGCACATCATTCAAATCTGCCTCAAATTCCTGACCATCATCGTCATATTTCAACCATGCAAAACCTGCTTCCTGCGGCCTTTTTGTCAAAATTAACCGTGCTAATCTATCATCGTGCCGGACCTGAACAATAGCTTTTTTGAATTTATCGGCTCCAGGATCAGATATGATTTGATTGTCACCGGCACCTGATTTTTTTCGACTTGATTGGGGAGGCGTGTTGTTATCGTCATCGCCCTGGGGAGGCGTGTTGCTATCGTCATCGCCCTGGGGAGGCGTGTTGCTATCGTCATCGCCCTGGGGAGGCGTGTTG
>JAQUEZ010000087.1:0-5397 GCA_028684915.1 Desulfobulbus sp. | reverse complement strand
TATCGTCATCGCCCTGGGGAGGCGTGTTGTTATCGTCATCGCCCTGGGGAGGCGTGTTGCTGGGTTTATTAATAAGATATTCCCGAAATAATTTAACAGTCCCCCTTGATATATCTTGTTCAGGATCATCTAACCAAAATTCCACTTGGGAAGGATATTTTTTAAACAATGTAACCAAATCGTTGATAATTGTAACATCGCGAACACGGTCGCTATTAAAGATAATAGCTATTGGTTCAGGTAAATCTAGCAAGGTAGCGTGTTGTTTTACAAAAGCAGGAGATTTTCCTATATCTTTTGCTATTTCGCCTTTTTTCTTACCTTTTGCCAATTCCCTTCCGATGAAATTTGCGATTTCCCTAGGTGTAAGATCGTTTCTTTGAATATTTTCAATTACCTGATCAGTTATCAGGTAATCATTATCTATAAAGGCTGGAATTGTTGTGAGCCCTGCTATTCTTGCGGCTCTATATCGCCTGGCACCATGATTTATCATGAAATTGTCGGCACCAGGAATTTCTCGAACAGAAATAGGAGTTTTAATGCCGCGTAATTTTACGGTTTCTGCTAGTTCGTTTAAACTATCTCTTGAAAATCCTGGGTTATTAGAACTGCGTGGCTGATCAGGATCTTCTACGACTTGATCTATGTGCAATAATAATGGACCCGTTTGTTTCGCAACATTTTGAGGATTCTCATTCAATAATGATGAAAGATCACCAATTGAATCTAAACCTAGTCCTGACCCTATATTTGTGTTTTTGTTCATTGCTCAATCTCCATCTTTTCAATGACATATTGCGCTAATGCTCTTACCTCATGAGAGGCAATACGAGCTGCTGTTTTTTTCACTTCCCATACCGCCATTTTTTCTCCTAGGGCTTGAGCAATACTGTCACGCAGGCCGATTGCGAACGGAACCATCAAATCTGGATATGAATTTCGAAGTGTGGATAAATTTTGAACGTGTCGTGGTTTTCTTCCATCAACTTTATTAGGAACCATGCCTAGAAATTTGAGGCTAGGATTCAGTTTTCTTAAATTATTGATAACGGTGACCATTTTTTGAAATCCTTGCAAACTGTATGCTTCCATCTCCAAAGGTGAGAGCATAAAGTCACTGACAAGCACGGCAGAGGACATGATTACCCCGAGGGATGGCGGAGTATCAATCAACAAAACATCGAAAAATTCACTCAAGGCTTTTAAATTGATTTTAAGTTGGCTTGCCGCTTCACCAACATTCATTAAGCCCTCAATATCAGCCAAACCAGGATCACCCTCGATCAGGCAAAGAGTACGATCTGTTGAAGGTGAAAAATAACTCATGAGGGTATCCGGGCTAGCTCTGAACAGTTGGCTCGCTTTTATCCCTGATTTATAATTGGAAAGAGTGTATGAGGCGTTTCCTTGCACGTCCAAATCAGCCACAGCAACACGTAAGCCGCGTTCTTTAAAATCTAAAGCCAAGTGACAAGTTGCAAAAGTTTTGCCCTGGCCGCCTTTTTGAATCGCTGTGACGAGAGTTTTCATTTCAGATCCTTTGCCCATTTTTTGACAATATACGCCTGATGTTCCGGCAAGACCACACTCACTCGTTCGTACCCCGCTGGAACTTGAGTTGTGTGCGCCTGCCATACTCTGTTTACGGCCTGGGACACTGCCCCTTTCGAAATTTTGAACATTGATACATAGAGAGTCTGTGGCAAACCGTCGACCAATACTCCCCGAGCTATATTGATTGTTTGTTGACTTATTTCTAACCCCTCGATAGCCGCCCCAAACTGGGCCTCGGTTAAGCGTTTTTTCATTTGCAAATCCACTCATAGTTTTCTCCGCGCAAGTATCCTACTTTAGGCGGTTGCCAGCCGCTTCATAAATATGTTTAACTAAACCTTGTTGCAAAATCAAGTCATTTAGCTGCTAAAATTTTTCTTTATCTTTGTAAATATGGCTTGACGAAACGATGAAAGTAACAGCTGTAAGTACCGAGAAGTGCAGTATAAAAATTATAATTGATTTTGTGTTTGGACCGTGCCAATTAAGGAATATCAATAAAAATTGAAAAAAAACATCGAGAGCAATTGCCCATCGAAGGATAGGCCAAATCAAAATTACAGGCAGAATGATTAACTTAGATGAATTAGATAAAAAAATTTTCAAGCTCATGTTGACCACTCCATATTTTCGATTAAAATACACCCACAAGTGAGCTTTCCGCGCATCACTTGAGGCTTTGATGTTGCCAGCATTAAAGCTGTAGCGCCTTAGATAAATAAACATCTAAGGCGCTATTTTTACGCCATAGATGAAACCTATTAATCAATAGCCTCAAAAATTAAATTCTTTTCATCGTGTTGTTGTGCGTATTCTTGCAACTTTAAATATAATTCAACAAACCTGTCTGTTTCATCAATATTTTCTATTGAAAATAGCTTTGATAAAGCAAACATTGTTGCGATAATTCCTGCTGCATCAGATGATAATTCACCATCAAAATAATTAAGCCAGCACTTAATTTTCATCATATTATATGACGCCGGTGCCATATAATACCCGCCATTAGACAATTTATAAAACGTCCAATATCCCCCATTGTATTCATCGCAAAGTTTTTTCATTCAGAGATAAACTAATTTTTCACCATACAACATAAATTGCATTCCGAAAAATTCAGGAAGAAAATTTATACGATCATCAATAGCAACTTCATTTTTTATAATTTTATCGCCTTCCATCTCCACCCCTCAACGTTTATTAATATTGGTCGTAATTTTTTTTTGTATAAATATGTATACCAAAATAAAAAAATGAAGTCAATAATAATTTAGCTAAACTTTCACTTAAAAGATTAATGCTTTTTAGCCGCTAAATTTTTAGCTATTCAAATAGCTACGTTGTGGTGCTATTTTTGAATACAAATTTAGGAATTTGTATTTTTCTCTTGGCGTAGCAGCACCTTGAAGGTACTTTATTTCAACTGTGGGTAAATATACCTATAGTTGAAACAAGGTGTGAAAAGTGGCAAAAGTCCACGGCCAAGTGGTTGGTGTGAAAAGTGGCAAAAGTCCACAGATAGATGGTTTGAAATGATTAGAGGTGGCTTACAGAGAAATGAATATAAGCCTCGTCAGAATTGACATTTAAATAAGAATTTAGCTAGTTACCTATACAGAGGTGAATGAATAAATAAGGCGAGTGATGATGTTTAATTTTGTGCCCTTCACATAGAGCTATAAATTTTTATTTATGGCGCTGTATGAAAGGCACATCAAAAATCAAAAGTGGCAAAAGTCCACAGGGTTTAGTTGTTGTAACTGCTTTAAATAAAAGTTTTTTTGAAAAGTGGCAAAAGTCCTTTTGGTATCGGTTTTGATTTTTTTTATGCTTTAAAATATTTAAAAAAGGCTTTTCCTTTCTTTAAAATATTTCTCTTTTCTCTTTTCTCTTTTCTAGGGCATGAAAACAAAATAAAATTAGATAGTTATGGTACGTAAAAGTGGCAAAAGTCCACAGATAAGTGGCAAAAGTCCTCTTTTGAGTGGCAAAAGTCCACAGATAAGTGGCAAAAGTCCTCGGGTTGAAGTGGCAAAAGTCCACAAAGGCATCATGTGGACGTGCAAATTTAACTTAAAGTGGCAAACTCTAGGAAATGCCACTTTAAAGTGGTTTGATTTGTTGTTATTTAACTAATTGATTTTTATTCATAAAAATTAATTGAAAAACAAATTGGTCTGTTCAAAGAAGGCGAGGACTCTAATTTGAAAGTGGCAAAAGTCCACAAAACAGGGAAAACAAATCAGTAGCTTAGTAACTTCACTGACCAGTTGAATAGCATTTATGGGTTATGAATAATTTAAAAGTGGCACAGTTGACACGATGCCACTTTTAAATTATTCTCAAAAAAAGGCTTGGCTAGGTGTTGCCTCACCGTCCCAAGTTCAATTACCATAAAACCCTATTCGAGAAAGGTAGATCCTGATGGCTGCAAAACAATTACCTCTACCCGGTGAAATTGTAAAAAAATCAAACGCATTATGCCGTGCAAGGTGGGAAGTAGACTCACTATATGAGCCTCGATTGGTAGCCCTTACGGCTTCGAAAGTTAAGCGTTCTGATCTTGATTTCCAAGAATATGAAATACCATTACAAGATATTATTGGTGATGCAAGAGGAGGAAAAACCTACAAAATAGTTGAGTCAATAATAGACAACTTAATGAGTAAGGTTATTACCATTAGAGATAAAAATTCAGCGTCTTTTATAAAATATAATATTTTTTCTAAATGTGCGTATGATTCTGTAAAAAATGTTGTTATTGCTAGATTTGATCCAGATTTAAAGCCTCATTTCTTGGGGTTAAAAGAGAAGTTCACAGAATATAGCTTATTGGAATTTTTAAAACTTCCAAGTATATATAGTCAAAGATTGTATGAAATTTTAAAATCATGGGATGATGTAGATCACGTAACTATTCCAATAAGTGATTTACATGAAATGTTGTCTACGCCTATTTCTATGAGAAAAACATTCGGTGAATTTCGAAGGAGAGTATTGGATAAAGCTTACGACGATATTACAAAAAGAACAGGGTTAAAATATATTTGGGCTCCAATAAAAAGCGGAAGGAATATTGTTGCTGTAAGTTTTTCGTTTTCTTTGCAATCGATTGAAGAAAAAGAAGCTAAATTTGATGAACAAAAAAGAAAACAATCAAACGTTGCCTTCAAAGAAGCTATTAGTTGCTGGCAATTAAAAGGAACGAAAGGAACTGCTTGCAATGAATTTAATCCAAAAAAAGAGAAATGCCAACTATGCCAAAAGATATTACAAGGAAAGCCGTAATGCTGTTCTGGAAAATTCAACTGGATTTTAGCCGCTAAAATTATGCTAGCTAATCTTATTTTATTTACAAACATCTTGAGGTTGTTGGATGAAAGGGGAATGACTAAAAAAGAGCTTTCAGAGAAAGCTGGGGTGTCATTGTCCTTCTTGTCAGATCTCACTAATGGTAAAGCAAACCCATCTTTAAAGGTCATGGAGTCTCTCGCTGTTGCTCTGGAGGTGCCTTTATCTCTTCTTTTAGAGTGTACGGATTTGGATCAATCACAACTAGATACTGTGGCGGGATATACTATTCCAAGAAGTCTTCCTGTTGGTTATGAATATACATGTGCGGTTTTGCCTGAACATCAAGCATATATTGTCAAAAAGTGGGCAAACGCTGCACAAAAAAAGATTCGAATGATTTAGTTTAAATTGTCAAAACAATTCAAATTATAATTTCGGCTCCTTAAGGAGTCATTTTTATATCCTCAGTCTCACCCTCCTTCAATGAAATTCGTTATTGCGGATTTTGTCATTTCTGTATATCGTTTTTTTCACTATTCCTGGAAT
>JAQUEZ010000345.1 GCA_028684915.1 Desulfobulbus sp. | reverse complement strand
GCCTGGCATGTTTAGTGCTTTACAAATTCTGTTTTTTTTCGTATTCCGTTATCCGAAACTTGAATAACGAAAAGCCTGGGGATCGTATGAGAAAGAAAAAAACACTGCCTGCTCCTGATGCGCTGTTTCTGCAGCACATGATTGGTTCTTCGGAACAGAAAAATCCTGTGGTTACACTTCTCGAGGAAATCAAGGCCTGCGGCTCGATCAATCAGGCGGCAAAAAGCGTGGGCATGAGCTACAAGGCGGCGTGGGAACGGATCGAAAATATAAATAACATCAGTCCCAAGCCATTGCTCAATCGTCAGGTGGGCGGGAGCGGCGGTGGGGGGACGGTCCTGACCGAAGCCGGGCATGAATTTTTAAAAAAGGCCAATCTACTGCAGCGGGAATTCACCAGTTTTATAAATTTTTTTTATTTTTCCCCGGAAGAGGCCTTTAACACGCTGAAAACATTACGGAGAATTGAGATGAAAATCAGTGCGCGCAACGTTTGGCTCGGAAATGTCGCCAAAATCGAAAAAGGCGCTGTGAATAGTGTCGTGACCCTGTCGCTGCGCGGCCAGGATCAGATTGTCTCGGTGATTACCGAAAATTCGGTCAACCGGCTTGGTCTTGAGGTCGGTTCGGAAGCTTTGGCCATTGTTAAGGCACCATCGGTTATGCTGGCGCAGGAAGTCGATCCCACCAAGATTTCCGCACGTAATATCCTCAAAGGCACAATTAACCGCATCCTCTCCGGGATGGTTAACGATGAGGTTACCATTGATCTTGTCGGCGGCAACACCGTTACCTCCATCCTTACCTCGGAAAGTGTTCGGCGTATTGGGCTCAAAGAGGGGATGCCTATTTCAGCCATTATTAAAGCATCAGATGTGCTCTTGGCCATTGCCTAAAACGCAACGTTGATGGCGTCGTAAAAACTTCGATCTCCTGCGTCGCAACGTTTTTCCCGACCCTTGACATACCTTATGTATGCCTTCGCGCCGGTAAAAATACTGCTCCTTGTATATCTGTGTTTTTACCTGGCCATCTCTGAGAGTGTGACTGACTTTTTGCGAGTCCATCAACGTTGATGGGGTCATAAAAAATTCGGAGTGTGAAGGACGTTTTACACGTCCATCATCGTTTGCAAAACAATGTTCATCAAAATCGAAACAAACGTCAACTGAGGAGATAGAGTATGAAAGCAATGAAAGTATTGTGGGTCACCCTTGTTGCCAGTCTCATGCTGGTTGTTGCAACGGTTCAGGCGGGAGAGCAGATTCGTCTTTCCGTGGCAGCAAGTATGACCGATGTAACCAAGGAAATTATCGCGCAGTACAATGCCGCCGGGAATAAGGTGAGCGTTGTGCCCAACTTTGGCCCCTCAGGTGGTTTGGCGAAACAGATCAACCAGGGTGCGCCGGCAGATATCTACATTTCTGCCAACAAAAAATGGATGAGCTTCCTCCGTGACGAGAAAAAAATCGATCCGAGCAGCGAAACCGTGTTAGCCCAAAACACCCTGGTTTTTGTCGGCACAAAAAATCCGGCCGTGACCAAGATGGCTGATATCCTCGCCCTGAAACAGATTGCCATTGGCAGCCCGAAAAGTGTTCCCGCCGGTGAATATGCGGCCCAGGCGATGGAAAAAGCAGGAATTTACCAACAGATGCAGCAAGGGAACAAGCTGGCTATGGCTAAAGACGTCCGCCAGGCCCTTGCCTATGCCGACCGTGGTGAAACTGCCGGGGCTTTTGTCTATAAAACCGATGCCTTGCTGGCCACACAGGCAGTTATTCTCTTTGAGGTACCCCAAGATTTGTATGCCCCTGTTACCTATCCTATTGCTCTGACGATTGAGGGTGCGGCAAATAAAGCGGCCAAGACTTTTTATGACTACCTGCTCGGACCGGAAGCAGCCAAGCTGTTTGTCAAATACGGTTTTAGTGCTGCGCAATAATCATATTCGATGACGTCGTAAAAACTTCGATCTCCTGCGTCGCAGCGTTTTTCCGGGCATTCGACATACCTTATGTATGCCTTCGCGCCGAGAAAAACACAGCTCCTTGTATATCTGTGTTTTTACGTAGCCATCTCTTAGAGTGTGATGGACTTTTTACGAGTCCATCATATTTTATTCTCGATATTTGTTACTCCCCCCTGACGACGCCATGTCTTTTTTGCAACCCTCGGATCTTGACGCGATCCTCTTGTCCTTCAAGGTGGCCTGCGCAGCCACCTTGCTTTCCACACCCTTGGGCATTGGCGTCGCCTACCTGCTGGTCCATACCAAAATTCCCGGAAAAACAGTGCTCGAGGGAATCGTCAATCTGCCTCTGGTCCTTCCTCCAGTCGTGATTGGTTACCTCTTGCTGCTGCTGTTCGGGCGCAAGGGATTGGTTGGTACCTGGCTCTACCATTTCGATATTCAGATTATTTTCACCTTAACCGGTGCAGTGCTCGCATCTGCAGTCGTGGGATTCCCCCTGCTGGTTCGTTCCATACGTTTGGGCATGGAATCGGTGGATACCTCCTACCGTGAGGCAGCACGAACGCTTGGGGCTAGCCCCTGGGACGCATTTCTCACCATTACCCTGCCTCTTTCCGGACGGGCGGTTTTTGCCGGTATGAGCTTGATGTTCGCCCGCAGTCTTGGTGAGTTCGGTGCAACCATCATCCTTGCCGGTAATATCCCCGGCGTTACTCAAACCATTCCCTTGGCAATCTACGAATACACCTCCACCCCCGGCGGCGACCGCATGGCGCTTTCGCTTTGTATGGTTTCGATTCTGCTTTCCTTTGTTGTTCTTCTTGCCAATAGCTTGGCCAACAAATCTATCGAGAGGAAATAGGAATGCAGCTGGATATCGATTTGCAAAAGAAACAGGGCGATTTTGTCTTTCAGGCCCGGTTTTGCCTCAACGGAAACCGCATCGGGTTATTTGGCCCCTCAGGAAGCGGCAAGTCAACCCTGATGCACCTCCTTGCCGGTCTCCGCCGACCGGACACAGGCCATATCCGCCTCGATGATACGATTTTATTCGACTCTTCGCATAAGATTAATCTCCCCCCGGAAAAACGAAGGGTAGGGGTAGTGTTTCAGCATTCCCACCTCTTTCCCCATATGAGTGTGCGGCGTAACTTGTTTTATGGCTGGAAACGCATTCCGGAACAAGAGCGGCATGTTGATGCCGATACGATCATAGAAGTGCTCAACTTGGGGCATCTTCTTGATCGAGGGGTGAATTTGCTCTCCGGTGGGGAGAAGCAACGAGTGGCCCTAGGGCGAACCGTGCTGACGTGTCCGCGGCTGATTCTCATGGATGAACCTCTGACAGGACTTGACGAGGAACTGAAATTCCAGATTATCCCTTACCTCACCAAAGTCTTTTCTCAGTTCAATATCCCGCTGCTCTTTATCAGTCATTCGCTGGTGGAGATGCGGCTGATGACCGAACAGGTGCTGTTGGTGGAAAAAGGAACTGCCGAGCGCAGTATGACCACCGAAGAGTTGGCGCAGTCGATTTGGGGCACGCCCCGCCAGGGATATGCCAATCTCCTTAAACTGGGCCAACCCAAACCTCACGGCGATCTTTGGGCGTATTCATGGGGCAACCAGCAGTTAATTCTTACGGAGTTCGGCGAGAACGAGGAAAATGTTTTTGAATTGGATGCGCGGGAAATTCTTCTATTTAAACGTCATCCCGAGGCGACCAGCGCGCGCAATCTGCTCCCCTGCACGGTGCGTAAAATCATTACTGTCGGCAACAGAGTGCGATTGGAGTTGGTCTGTGGTTCAGAACAGCTGGTTGTGCAGATTGTTCCCGAATCGGTACGGGAACTGGGGATAGAGGAGGGGAGAGAGGTGGTAGCGGTGATCAAGGCCTCAGCCTTTCGCCGCCTGGTCTGATACCCGTATATTTCCTGAAGCTCCGGTTAATCCTCAAACTTTTCCTGGTCAATCCAAGACTGAAAACGGGCCACCAGCTTCCAAAAATCGACAATAGCCAGCTTTCCGGCCTCGGTTAGCCAAGCGCCTCCACCCTGTCGACCGCCAGCCTGCTTTTCCACCAGGGGTTCGGGGGCGAGCGTATTCATATCTTCCACCAGATGCCAGGCATGGGAGAAACTCATCTTCATTGATTTGGCAGCCGCCGAAACCGAACCATATTCACCAATACGCTCCAGAAGAACCACTCTTCCCCAGGAAAGATAGGTGGTGCCATCATTTTCGATCCATAAACGGCCTTTGATGTTGAGCCCGCTCTGCAACCGACCGCTGACCATGGCATTGTCATCGTTTGGCTTTCGTGTTTTCGGCATGAAAAATCCTGCTATTCTCGCAAATAATCAATGATGGCGTCGTAAAAACTTCGATCTCCTGCGTCGCAGTGTATTTCCCAACGCTCGACATACCCTATGTATGCCTTCGAGCCGGTAAAAATACTGCTCCTTGTCTATCTGTGTTTTTACCTGGCCATCCCTTAGAGTGTGATGGACTTTTTACGAGTCCATAATCAAGATGGTCTCGTAAAAAGTCGAAAATTAAACGCCAACATACGCTATGCAGATATGGCTTGCGCATAAGGCTACAATATATTGAGTGCAAATCTTCGCACTGAGACTTTTTACGACTTCATCAATCAAGAAAGATATGGATTCGTCAATACAGTGTGTTGTGAAGCTCTCAATGTCGTCCTCAAAATTTTTTTACGAAAACGACCACTAAACGCCTGCACAAGTACCCCATTAAGGGGGAGGTGGGCAAGCGTAATTCACCATTTATGCCTCGCTCTAGCCATCTCTTCACGTGTTATGGACTTTTTACGCGTCCATCAGTTACGGCAACGACATTTTTTTTACCAGTTGGTTGGCCGCAACCAACAATGGATCCCAGGTCGGGCCGAATGGCGGCGCATAAGCCAAATCGCCTTGGCTAAAATCGAAAACCCCCATCTGCACCTGCAGCGCAACGGCTACTGCGTTGATGCGCTGGGCCACCTGGTCAGTACCTACCATCTGGGCCCCCAACAGACGACCAGTAATGCGATCTCCAACCATGGACACATGAATGGGCTGAGCTCCCGGGTAGATGCCGGCTCGTGATTTGGACTTGGTCTGGACCGAAACCACATCAAATCCAGCCCCTGTCGCCTCGGCGTCGGAGAGTCCGGAACGGGCCACCTGCATAGCGAAAACCTTAAAGACTGCAGTTCCGGCTACCCCAGGAAGCCCCATAGGTTTGCCACAGACCGTATCCGCAACCGCCCATCCGGCCCGGTTGGCACGCAGAGCCAAGGGGATCCAGGTCTTTTCACCGGTCACCATGTGGTAACTATCGGCACAGTCACCGGCAGCAAAGATGGTTGGATCGGAGGTGCGCAGGTGGTGATCCACGCTGATCGACCCGCCGACGCTGAGTTCAAGTCCCGAATTTTGGGCCAGTTCCGCATTGGGTTTGACGCCGATAGCCACCACCACCAAATCGCAGTCGAGCAAAAGTGGCGTTGAAACCACCTGCAGATGATCGCCATCGACAATGATCCGTTCAATTGGCCTCCCGTCGTAAAGCCCCAC
>JAQUEZ010000086.1 GCA_028684915.1 Desulfobulbus sp. | reverse complement strand
CGAGCAGTTGATCACCGACCCCTTGCGCACCATCACCTTCGGCGCCGACGCCAGTTTCTACCGGCTGATTCCCAAAATCGTGATCAACGTCAACACCGAAGAGGAGGTGCAGCTGATCCTCCGCGAGTCCGGCCGGTTGCGGCTGCCGGTGACCTTTCGGGCCGCGGGCACCAGTCTCTCCGGGCAGGCGATCTCCGATTCGATCCTGGTGCGCCTCGGCCCGGGCTGGAACCGCTACCGGGTGTTCGACAACGCCACCAAGATCCAGTTGCAGCCAGGCATCATCGGCGGTCAGGCCAACCGCATCCTGGCGGAATTCGACCGCAAGATCGGCCCGGACCCGGCCTCGATCGACAGCGCCAAGATTGGCGGCATCCTGGCCAACAACGCCAGCGGCATGTGTTGCGGGGTGGAGCAGAACAGCTACCGCACCCTGGACGCCATGCGCATCATCCTCGCCGACGGCACGGTGGTCGACACCGGCGACGACAAAAGCAAGGCTGCCTGCAGACGCAGCCATCCCGCGCTGGTCGAAGGTTTGGCGGCGCTGCGCGACCGGGTGCAGAATGACGCTGAACTGAGCGAGCGCATCCGCTACAAATTCAAGATCAAGAACACCACCGGCTACAGCCTCAACGCCCTGATCGATTTCACCGATCCCTTTGACGTCATGCAGCACCTGATGATCGGTTCGGAAGGGACCCTGGGCTTCATTGCCGACGTGGTCTATCGCACGGTGATCGAGCATCGCCACAAGGCCAGCGCCCTGATTTTTTATCCGGACATCCAAAGCGTGTGCGAGGCGGTGGTCATTCTGCAAAAGCTGCCGGTGGCGGCGGCGGAACTGATCGATCGCGCCGGGCTGGCTTCGGTCACCGGCAAACCCGGCATGCCGGTCTTTCTCGCCGAACTCGATGCCCCGGTTACCGCCCTGTTGATCGAAACGCGGGCCGAATCGGCGCAAGCGTTGGCGGCCCAGATCGAGCAGATCACCGATGGCCTTGCGCCTCTGCCCACGGTGCGGCCGATTGAATTCACCGCCGTGCCCGAGGAGTTCAACCAGCTGTGGAAGATCCGCAAGGGCTTGTTCCCGGCGGTGGGCGCCGTGCGCCAGACCGGGACCACAGTAATCATCGAGGACGTCGCCTTTCCCATCGAACATCTTGCCAACGCCACCCTGGATCTGCAGCAGTTATTTGCCAAATACGGCTACACCGAAGCGATTATCTTTGGCCATGCCCTGGCGGGCAATCTCCATTTTGTCTTTACCCAGGATTTCTCGATCCAGAAAGAGGTGGTGCGCTACCGCGACTTTATGGACGAGGTGGTGCGGCTGGTGGTGGAAAAATACGACGGCAGTCTCAAGGCCGAGCACGGCACCGGCCGCAACATGGCGCCCTTTGTCGAAAAGGAGTGGGGCGAGGCGGCCTTTGGGCTGATGAAGGAAATCAAGGCGCTGTTTGATCCGCATGGGCTGCTCAACCCGGGCGTCATCCTCAACAGCGACCTCGAGGCCCACATTAAGGACCTCAAACCCCTGCCCGCCACCCATGAACTGGTCGACAAATGCATTGAATGCGGTTTCTGCGAGCCGATCTGTCCCTCGCGCAACCTTAGCTTCACCCCCCGGCAGCGCATTGTCGGCCGGCGGGAGATCAGCCGACAGATGGCTGCCAACGCATCAACCAGAGACATTAAAAAGTTGGTCAAGGCCTACCGCTATCCGGGCATGGACACCTGCGCCGCCGACAGCCTCTGCTCCACCCTCTGCCCGGTGGGCATCGACACCGGCAAGATGGTCAAGAGTCTGCGCGAGGAAGCCAACGGCCCACTGGCCAACAGAATTGCCGACTCTGTGGGCGATCATTTCGGGGGAGTTACGCGTGCGGTGAGCGGTGTGTTGAACACGGTGGACGCGCTCCACAAACTCACCGGCACGTCGCTGATGGAAAAGGTATCCCAGGCGGCGCATACGGTCAGCTGCGGGGCATTGCCGCTGTGGAACCGGGAAATGCCGGCTGGCGTGCCCGCACTTCGGCCCGATGCCGCCCCTGCAGGTGATCAGCCCTTGGTGGTGTATTTTCCCAGTTGCGCCAGTCGGGCCATGGGCGGACCGGCGCGAAGCGAGAGCAACCGCATGCCGCTACCCCAGCAGACGCTGGCGGTGCTGGCCAAAGGCGGTTATGGCGTTATTCTTCCCGACAGTGTAGAGAACCTTTGCTGCGGACAGGCCTTTGAGAGCAAGGGCTTTAAACAGCAGGCCGATCAGAAGGCTGAGCAACTGAGTGCAGCCCTGCTCAAGGCCACCCGCGACGGCGAACTGCCGGTGCTCTGCGACACCAGTCCCTGCCTGCAACGAATGCGCAATACCCTGGACAAACGGCTGCGGCTCTATGAACCGGTTGAATTTATTCTTGAATTTCTTCAGGATCGGCTCGTTTTTGCGCGCAAGAAAGAGCGGATCGCCATCCATGCCACCTGCAGCACGCGCAAGATGGGGTTGGATGGGAAATTGCGCCAGTTGGCCCAGCTCTGCGCCACGGAGGTGGTGATGCCGGAGGATATTTTCTGCTGCGGTTTTGCCGGAGATCGGGGGTTCAACTTCCCGGAGCTCAATACATCGGCACTGGCAGGCTTGAAGGCGCAGGTGTATGGCTGTGAAGCAGGCTATTCAACCAGCAAGACCTGCGAGATCGGCCTGGCATTGCACGCCGAGATACCCTATCGCTCGATTTTTTCCCTGGTCGACGAAGTGACTGAGCCTCTGGGTTGAACCAACCAGACCTTTGCGATTGGAGTTACCGGAATCAGTTCGTTCATCAAAAAAGGGACCAAGAGTGTGATGGACTTTTTACGAGTTCATCAAGGAAAAGAGGGGGTGATCTCTTTTCCTATTGCGAGTTTATCAACTTTAGAGAAATGTAGTCAGAATGAACAGTGAACAACCGAAAAATCCATTGCATGGTGTAACGCTTGAACAGATCGTGACCAAGTTGGTCGAGCATTATGGGTGGGAAAAGATAGCTCGCCGCATCAAGATTAATTGCTTTAAGAAGGATCCCTCAATCAAGTCGTCTTTAGTGTTTTTGCGCAAGACGCCGTGGGCAAGGGAGAAGGTGGAGCGGCTGTATCTTTACACGTTTACGCGTTAATCCGGCTTGGTACCCACGGGATTCATGCCACGGTATCTAATCTAAGAGAAAAGAACTGGAAGCGGGGGCAGGTGAAAAGGAAAAGTGGCCTGCTCATCCGCTCCCAATCGCAACACCCTTTCCACCACGATTGCTTTGGTCTCATCGATGACGGTTTGCTGGGGTTGTACTGTGTTTTTACTTAGCCATCTTTTAGAGTGTGATGGACTTGTTACGAGTCCATCATCTCTTGGTTCGAGCAAAGTTTTGTAACCGATCACCGGGGAACCCCAAAGGCACCGTTTATCAACGGACCTGTAAGCGATTGCAGGGTGCCGGAGGTGGTGCAAGGCATCGGGCTGTGCAGCGTACACCTGTACGTAAACAGGCCGATAACACCGCAGATTCGGTGCCCCGTGATCGCTACAAAGTTTTTAGTCCAGGCTCCTGAGAGACTACTTCTCACCGAGGAGGATTTCATCCGTCATGCTCACCTCCGATCAGACAGCATTGGGCATCCCGAGAAGAACCATTCTGCTGTGGGCGGAGTTTTTCACGCTCTATTTTTTCATCCCTTTGTTTTACGCCTTTCACCGCCAATCTTCGCCCCTGATGTTTCTGGTATTGCTCGGTGTAGCTGGGGTTATTTTTCTCTATAAAAACGAAAGTTTTCGCAACGATTTTTTGCTCAATAAAAAGGGGTGGGTTCGAGATTTACCCCGAATTTTGCGTCTTTTCCTTGTCATCGCTTTGGGCCTGCTTCTTTTTACCGCCCTTGTCTATCCGCAATTCCTCTTTAGTTGCCCGCGCAACCATTTTTCACTCTGGCTCTCACTGATGGTAGTGTATCCGCTGCTGGCGGTGTACCCACAGGAGTTGATTTACCGAGCCTTTCTTTTTCACCGCTATGGTGAGGTGGTGCGCAGGAAACGGCAGTTGATGCACCTCAGTGCCATCGCCTTTGCCTTTGGCCACATCATCTATTTTCATCCCCTTTCGATAATACTGACATTTTTTGGTGGGTATCTCTTTTCATGGACCTATTTCAAAACCCGCTCTTTGTTGGCAGTTTCCTTTGAACACGCGCTGTACGGCTGTTTGCTTTACACCATTGGTTTGGGCCAGTTTTTTTATACCGGTTTTGATATGCTGGTTAGTTGATCAGGACAATTGCCCCCAGGCGAATTAAAGGAGTCTGCCCGTTACCGCACTGAGCACCCACGACCTTTGACATAATCCACCACTACAAGGAGGACGGCATGGCTGAGGTGAAAAAAAACACACCCGCAGAAGCACCTGAACCCCAACAGTATTATGCGCCTATTGGCAACGATGTGGACTATTTCGGTGCAGCAGGGGTTGTCGAGGAGGAGCTGCGGCTGATTCGTTTTCGCCATCAATATTGGGAGCATACCCACAAAGCGGATGCAAAGGTGGAAGACCTCTGCGGCCTTGCCCTTTCCGGTGGCGGCATTCGTTCGGCAAGTTTTTCGCTCGGGGTGATGCAGGCCCTGGCCTATAACCGCTGGTTGGCCGAATTTGATTATCTTTCCACTGTTTCCGGTGGCGGCTACATCGGTTCCGGGTTGACCTGGGCGCTCAACTCAGATCCTGAGAACTTTGGCCTTACCGATCGCACCTTTCCCTTTGCCTCCTTTCCCATGAGCGGCGAACCACGTTTCGAGACGGAGCGGCGGTCGGTGCAGGAGGTCCTGAAGAAACGCAACAGGGTGTCCAAGTGGAGCGGACGCCTGCTCCACTTTCTCCGCCAGAACGCTAATTATCTTGTGCCCGGCAGTGGGCTTAACTTTTGTACCCTGGTCTGGATTGCCCTGCGCGGAGCGGCCATGGGGCTATTAGTTTATGGCGGTTTGCTTGCCTTATTTTTCCTGGTGGCTTTTCAGGGTGTGCTCCTCAAAGAAATTTGTTCCCCTGCTTGGTTGCCCCAGGTGGTGCGGCAGAACTGGATTGTGCTGATTGCGGCCCTGGGATTGGGGTGCTGTCTGCTCTCAGTGCCGGTCTACTCGCTCAAGACCTACTGGCACCATCATCCACGCAAACGATTTTGGGAAAAACGGGAAAGCTCCTACGGCTTTCGCCGGCTCTACGAGCGGGCTGCCGGTTGGGTGCTGCCCGTTCTCCTCGGGCTGTTGCTGGTCGGGTTGATTCCTTCGGTGCACCAGGTTTTGAAAACAAAAGGGGAGGCAGCTGGCAAGGAACCGCAGGTTCGTGAATTCAACCTTGGCGGCAAGGTGCAGGCGTCGGGTGAACTCTCTTTCCAGGGCACGGTGAGCATGCCTGGACCAGTCCCGTCGTCGGCTCCGGCCAAGAGCGATCCTTCTTTTTTTGCCAATCTCTTTCATGAGGTGCAAATTCTGCTCACCGGGATCGGTTCGGCCCTGGTCGGTTTGCTCGCCGGTGTAGGCATTCTCATGAAAGGCACACGGGCAGACAGTGGCAAGGTGCCTTTAAAGCCGCTAGTGATCGTCGGCGTCTGCTCGTTGCTGTTTGCCATTACCCTTGTGGCCTACACCGTTGCCTACGCAATTGTGGTCACCACTGGTGGAGGATCGGCCACGTGGTGGTATATATTGGGTGGGAGCCTACTTGTCCCTGTGCTGGCACTTTGCACCAATATCAATCATATTTCCATTCACCGCTATTACCGTGATCGGTTGATGGAGACCTTCATGCCCGATGTGGCAGAGGTTATGGCGGGGCACTACGAAAAGACCCGGCAGAGCACCAGCGCTGATACCACGCCGCTCAAGGACATGGTCCAGGGGATGTATCACATCGTTAATACTAATGTGATCCTGGCTCATGCAAAAAAACCGAAGTTCCGCAGTCGTGGCGGGGACAATTTCATCCTCTCCCCCCGCTACTGTGGCAGTAATGCCACCGGCTGGCAGTTCACCGGTCAGTTTATGCGCGGCGAGATGACCCTGGCCACCGCCATGGCCATTTCCGGGGCTGCGGTCAACCCCAGTGCCGGGTGCGGTGGAGAAGGCCTGACCCGCCTGCCCGCCCTGTCGATGCTCATGGGGCTGTTAAATCTTCGTTTGGGCTACTGGGTACCCAACCCCCGCTACCATGACCGAACATGGCGGGGACGGTTGCGGAACCCCAACTTTATTCATCCCGGTTTGTATGAGGTGATGTTACGCACTTGCCTCAACGAAGATCGATCCTTTATCCAACTCTCCGACGGCGGTCATTTCGAAAATCTGGGCCTCTACGAGCTGATACGGCGCAAACTGCGACTGATCATCGTCTGTGACGCCGGGGCTGATCCCAAGTTTTCGTTTAGTGATCTTGCCAATGCGATGCAGAAGGTGCGTACCGATTTCGGCGCCCTGATCATGATCGAAAATGAGGAGCTCCAGCCCCTGGTGCCGAAAATTGATCCCGCAAACGGTGAAGTCGCCTGTGCCGAGCAAGGGCATCTGATCGCCACCATCAAATATACCGACAACACCACCGGTACCCTGATTTATCTCACCACCACCTTTTTCAAGGGGCTTAGTGCCGATCTCTACGGCTACAAAAAAGTGCATCCGAATTTTCCCGATGAGCCCACCAGCGATCAGTTTTATGATGAAAAACAGTTCGAAGCCTACCGGGAGCTTGGGTTCCAAGCGGCCTGGAAGATGATGAACTGCGTTGAGATGGATGCCCAAACCTGCCAACAGATCTGGCCCAATGGAATCCCGGATTGTCGACAGAAGCGGGACAAGGACTGCGCATAAATAGACAAGGAGGAAACAATGGTGAGCGATGCACTCAAACAGCATGTGGCCAATCGTGGTGTTCCGCCAGAGAGTTTTTTGGAGGAGTTGATCGCCTGGGGCACGTCGGCCCCGGCGGAGATCTTTGCCCGTAATCTGTACAGCGATATCTATTCGAGCGTGAAAAACGTACTCGGCCCGTGGCAGGGCGATGGACACCGGCGGGCGGTGTTGCTTGAGGTGATGCGGGTTTTGGCCGGTTTTGAGTCCTCTTGGGATTGGCAGGCCGGGCGCGATACCACCAACCCCGATTCCGCAACCGAGGAGACGGCAGAGGCCGGGGCCTGGCAGGTCAGTGCCGACTCGATGCATTTCGGCACCGAGTTGCAGGAGTTGGTATTGCGGGAGGTCAAATCACTTGATGGTAAGCCCTTCCAGGAGGCGATGAAGTCTAACCACCTGCTGGCTATGGAATATATTGCTCGACTACTCCGGCGGACCACCCATCATAACGGTCCAGTGCTGCGCCATGAAATTGATCCCTGGTTGCGGCGTGACGCGGTGGAGGCCTTTATGCAGCTGCTTGATCCGGTGAGCCTGGCACCCCGGGAGAACCAAGTGATCTCCGTCAATCCCTGGGCTCGCAACAGCGATTTGCACCTTTTGCATCCGCGGGTGCGGCAGGCGGTGGTCCAGGTGCAGACCAGTCTCAACGGTGAAGGCATCCCCTTTAAGGTTTTTGAGGCCTTTCGTTTTCCCCAGAGGCAGGCCGACCTCTATGCCCAGGGGCGGAGCAAGCCGGGGCGCATCGTCACCTATGCCAAGCCCTGGTCTTCGTATCACCAGTACGGTATGGCGGTGGACTTTGTTCTCTACGAAAACAAAAGCTGGAGTTGGGACGACAGCACTGCGGCCAAGAAACAGTGGTGGCGGAGACTGCACGAGCTCGGTCGCCAATACGGGCTGATGCCGCTTGATTTTGAGGTGCCGCATCTGCAGGTCGCTGGTACCTCCTCCAGTGCCCTCAAGCAGGGCCGTTACCCGGATGGCAGCGATGAGATCTGGGCCGAGCATCTGGCTGCGGTGATCATGGGCTGGCAAGAGACCCCGGAAGCACCTCCTGCTCCGGAAGTGGCCAGGCGTCCGGCGATTATTGGCTAAATTGCGCCAAGCTATGGCACGGCGGCGGAGAATGTTTGCATCAGGATGCATTGCCGTGTACCCCTGAAATCCTCAGTGGCGAAGCCCAACCAACTGGTGTAGGGTACACGCAATATGGCGTAACCATTACGCCTTTGTCAGGATGCGGCACGGCGTAGCTGTGTTTTTCGTTATAGGTGTAAAAATATAGATGGAGGGTGTGGATGGAAACGGCAATCCAACAAAAGATTATCAACCTGCTTGCCCCTATTGCTCAAGGGGTGCGGGTGGCGGATGTGCGTATTGGTCTGGGCTATACCAGTGTCCGTTTGGAAAGTGGTCATGCGGGGCTTGCCTGGACCGCGCAAACCCGCTCGGGCAGTTGCAGTCATGAGGCCAAGGCCGGTACCCTGGCCGGACGTCCGGCCGGGGAGTTGTTAGCTTTGTTGGCAGGCTTTGGTCAGTCGCTCTCCAAGTCCATCGGCCTGGCCACGGCTAATGCGCTGGCTGCCAGCCTGGAACGGCCGTCGTCCGTTTCCACCGAGATATTGGAGCTGATCGACGTACAGCCAAGCGAGCATGTGGTGATGGTCGGTTTTTTCGGACCAGTGGTTCCTCGGCTGCAAAAGATCGGCTGCCGGCTGGATATCCTTGAACTGAATCCTGAAAAAGCGGGCACCCTGAGCCCGGAACAGGGCCGGGAACCCTTGGCCGTCTGCGATGTGGCCATCATCACCGCCACCTCCCTGATCACCGGAACCATGGACGGCCTGCTCGCCGGGTTAGGCCGGCCCCGGGCAGTGGTTATTCTCGGCCCTTCCACCTTTATGCGGCCCGAGGTGTTTGCCGGAACCAAAGTAACCCATCTTGCCGGAAGTTGGGTGCGTGACGCAGGCGCGGTGGAGAAAATCGTCTCCGAAGGGGGCGGCACCAGGATTCTCAAGCATCATTTGGAATTTGCAACCCTCTGCCTGCATCCTTAAACAGCCGCCTGGTCGCACCTGTTTTTTGCTTTGCTCACTCCCACAGGAGTGCGCAGGTCTGTTTACCAATCACCTGATCATTGAACACAACCTCAGCTCTTTGCTGGGCCATGCCGTAACACACATGGAGCGGCAGAAGGTGTTCCTCACGGGGATGACAGTAACGGGCATGTGGGGCCAGGTGCCACTGGGCTAGGCGCTGCTCTCGTTGCTTGGGTGGGTAACTCTGGTCGGCGCAGGTGTCGATCAACCATTGGTTGAAGGCTTCGGCGCCGGTATCGTGACCATCCGCTGCGGGGGCAAAAAAGGCGGGCATGTTGTGAAAGGAAAATCCGGAACCGATGATCAACAGGGGGGCCTCCTTCAAGGGCGCCAAGGCTTTGCCTAGGTCGAGGTGGGCCTGGGCGGAGAGGCTCCGGAGCAGGGAGAGCTGGATACAGGGAATGTTTGCCCGAGGATACATCAGCTTCAGGGGGATGAACAGGCCATGATCAAAGCCCCGCTCCTGGTCCAGAGAGGGCTCTAAGCCCGCACCCTGCAGAAGATCGTGGATTTTTCGGGCCAGATTGGGTGCTCCTGGCGCAGGATACTCAATTCGATACGATTCCGGGGGAAATCCGTAATAATCGTAGAGCAGATTAGGATGGTCAGCCGCGGTCAGGGTTGGGTGCTTGGCCTCCCAATGGGCGCTGATCAGGACAATGGCTTCCGGTAGGCGGAGTCGTCCGGCGATGGTCTGCAGGAAGTCGACCAGATGCTGATGCGAGGGTTCGCCCAACAGCGGCAGAGGACCACCACCATGGGGGATATAAAGAATCTGTGCTCGAGGAGATGCTGACGAAGGGTCCATGTTTTTTTCTTCCTGTTGAGTGACGCCGTCAAGCGGCAGGGGGCTCAAGAGTGAAAATACGTCTCATTTGAACCGCAGGCAAGCGGTACTCTGGGGAACGCAAAAGGGTAATGGATGAAAATGACAAGTAATATTTGGTTTTTTATACCTTTATTGACACAGATAACCCAACCTTCTATAGTGCAGTAATTGGTAACAAAAGCGAAGTCCTCCGCCGGATGCTCTCCCGCCCTGGGAATCGGTGCCTCATCTTTCAGGAGATCACATGCGTCTGAAGCTCTTGCCTTTTACCGTGCTCATGACTGTCGGTATGGTGCAGCTGTCGTGTGCTCGGTTTTCCGTTGCTGCGGACAGGCTGGCTGCCATCCTAGAGAGCGGCACCTTGCGGGTGTGCATCTGGCCCGATTATTACGGCATCAGTTTCCGCAATCCCAAAACCAATCAACTCTCCGGGATTGATGTTGATATGGCCAAGGAGCTGGCCCATGACCTTGGTCCCACAGTACAGGCCCGGTTTATTGACAGCTCCTTTGCCCAGCTGATCGACGACCTGACGAAAGATCGCTGCGACATTGCCATGTTTGGCATCGGCATTATCCCGTCACGCGCAGAAAAATTGCGCTTCACCAAACCCCATCTACAAAGTGACGTCGTTGCGATCACAACCCGCAGTAACCGGCGGGTGCAGCAATGGGAGGATATTGATCAGCCGGGTCGGGTGGTTGCCGTAGCCAAGGACACACTGCATGAACCGTTGATGCGGCAAAAACTGCAACATGCCGAGCTGGTGGTGCTGGATACGCCCTTTGCCCGTGAGCAGGAGGTGGAATCGGGGCGAGCCGATGTCTTTATGGCCGACTACCCGTACAGCCAACGAATGTTAGCCAACTCCGATTGGGCGCGGTTAATTGCTCCAACAACGACCTACCACATTACCCCCTATGCTTATGCCATGGCAAAAGGCGATGACCTCTGGTTTGATCGGGTTGAGCAATTTGTGGCCAGCACCAAAAAAGACGGTCGTCTGCTCGCCATCAGCAAACGCTATCACCTCGAAGCCATGGCCCGGCTCGATTAAGCACGCCAGGTGCCCGTGACTCTCCGCAAGGCCCTCAGCCATCATATCATCTTTCTAGTCCTCATTGTTCTCGCCACTGTTTCCGTCTGTCTGAGTACCGCCTTTGTTATCGATCGTCAGCGTCGCGCCGCGATCAGCGAGGGGCTGGAGCTGAGTTCCTATCATGCCCGCAATTTTGAAGAACAGCTGACCCGCAGTTTAGACAGTGTTCGCCGCATGGCTGATTTCATTGCTGCGGGCAGACTTGATCACCATGGAGAGCAGGTCAATGAGCTCCTGAACCGGCTTCTGCGTCAGACACCCTTTGTGCGTTCTTTATCGGCCATTGACGAACAGGGCCGTATCGTTGCCAGTTCCACCCCCAAGGCCATAGGGCGTCACCTTGATCTGGACGATTATTTTCCTCACGTCTCGGTTTCCGGAACCACGCCGATACGGATCGGCCGTCCCTGGTCCGGCCGCGATTTAGATCAGGGGCAACCGACCGTTATCGGGCAACCGCTTGCCGTAAACGAACTGGGCTTTGTTCCCGTACTTGCCTTGGGTGAGTACAATGGCAACGCGGTGCGCCTGGTTGCCGCACTGAATTCCGACTATTTTATCAACTATTACAGTCAGTGGCTGGAAGCAAGCGGTGGACTGATCGAGATCCTGCGTTACGATCGTCTGGTCCTGCTTACCACCGGAAATACAGCCTTACCTGGAACTGTGGATGCTGATCCTCTGTTGGTTGATCGTCTGCGCGAGTCGGAAATCGGGCAGTATCGGGGCACCGGAAACGGGCAGGGCACCACGCTTACCGCTTATCGAGCCTCGCGTCAATTTCCGCTTTTGGTGATGATTCATATCACCCAGGAACAAATGTTGGCCAACTGGCGTCAGGAAAGCATCCGAACCGTTATTATGGTGGGGATGATCCTGGTGATCCTGCTCTATCTTGCCACCACCTTCTATCGACGCGAACATCGCCTACTTGCCGAACAGGAAGCGGCGCGCAAACGCGAGTATGAACGACTTGCGGCAACCGTCTTTGAAACCGTGCTCGAGGCGGTGATGGTTACCGATGGCGATCAGCATATCATCGCCGTCAATCCGGCCTTTACCCGCATCACCGGGTACACCCCGGAGGAGGCCATCGGCGCTGATTTCGGCCTGCTTGCCAGCGGCTATCATACCGATGCGTTTTATCAGAACCTGCAGCAATCGCTGACTCTCCAGGGACACTGGGAAGGCGAGGTTCGCAATCGGCGAAAAAGCGGTGAAATCTTTGTGGCCTGGCTCTCGATCAATCAGGTACTGAACGATGAGGGGCAGGTCCTGTACTTAGTGAGCGGATTCTCCGATATCACCGAATACTGCGCTGAAGCCGAGCGCATCTCTCACCTGGCCCATCACGATTTGCTCACCGGTTTGCCGAATCGGGCCCTGCTTATGGATCGATTACGCCAAGGTGTGCGCCAGGCTCACCGTGAACGCTCGCTCTTAGCCCTTATCTTTTTTGACCTGGATAAATTCAAGCCGGTCAACGATACCCTCGGTCATCCGGTGGGTGATCGTCTCCTGCAGGCACTGGCCACCCGCCTGAGCCGTGAACTGCGTGCCTCCGATACCTTGGCTCGGCTTGGCGGCGATGAATTCGTTCTCCTGTTGCCCAATATCAAGGATTGCATGGATGCCCTGAAGGTAGCGGAAAAAATTCGCCAGTCCGTGGCTTTGCCGTTTTGTATCGAAGGGCACCAGGTTCAGGTCAGCTCCAGTATCGGCGTGGCCCTCTATCCGGACCACGGAGCCGATGAACGTGCCTTGATGCAGTGTGCCGATCGGGCAATGTACCGGGCCAAGGCAAAGGGCGGCGATCAATTTGAGCTTTTTGACGGAGACTGTAGCCAGCACCAGGGGCTTGAGGCCACTCACCTCAGCGTCGGAGAACGGGATGTTGGCGAAAAGGGAGGGCACAATGGCCGCGCATGATCGGGAAGGAGAAGGCACGTTACCGCTAAGCGGAATTCGCGTACTCGAGTTGAGCCACAACATCATGGGGCCGGTCTGCGGCGAGATCTTGGCGGATCTAGGTGCGGATGTGTTTAAAGTCGAACGGCCCGGCAAGGGCGACGACACCCGCCATCTCAAGGGGTTTGGTGCCGGTTTTTTCATCTGTTTCAACCGCAATAAAAAGAGCCTGGCCATTGATCTCAAACAGGATGCGGGGCGGGAACTGCTGCTAAAGTTGGTGGAAAAGGTCGACGTCTTGATCGAGAACTTTGCCCCGGGCACCGTGGATCGGCTTGGGATCGGCGCTGAAGTGTGCCAACTGCGAAATCCGGGATTAATCTTTTGTTCACTCAAAGGGTTCATGCCTGGCCCCTATGCCCATCGTATGGCTCTGGACGAGGTGGTACAGATGATGGGCGGGTTGGCCCACATGACCGGGCCGACCGGTAAACCGATGCGGGCTGGCTCATCGGTGACCGATATCCTCAGTGGCAGCTTCGGCGCGGTTGGAATCCTAGCTGCACTGCTTGAGCGGCAACAGACCGGACGCGGCAAGAAAGTGGAGGCCACCTTGTTTGAATCGGTGGCCTACCTCATGGGCCAGCATATGGCCGGGGCAGCGGTCACCGGCGAGGTGCCGCCGCCCATGCCTGAACGTGGTCGAACTTGGTCGGTCTACGAGTTGTTCACCACTCAAGACGAGTACCAGGTGTTCATTGGTCTCACCTCGGATCGCCATTGGCGCCGTTTTTGTGATACCTTTGGTTTCAACGATTGGTTGGGCGATGCACAACTGGCAACCAATCAGGGACGAATTGAGGCCGGGGAGACCTTCTTGTCTGAATTGCACCGCCGTGTGCGTACGCTGCCCCGAGCCGAATTGCTGACCCTGGCCGAAAAGGCAGCCATTCCCTTTGCTCCGGTCAACCAACCGGTGGATTTGTGGGAAGATCCCCATCTGAATGTCTCGGGCGGTTTGGATGCGGTTGCCCTGCCTGGCGGTGGCCGGGTTAAGCTGCCCAAGTTGCCGCTTCGCCTCGATGATCAGAGTTTTCCCCTTCGTCTGCAACCTCCTGAGGTGGGTGAGGGCGGAAAAGATATCCTGCAACTGGCGGGATTGAGTGGAGAGGAGATTGAGTCTCTCCTTGCAACAGGTGTACTCGGCCTCTGATCTACCCTCTGAGGTGAACGGCCGATTTTTTTTTTTTGCTCCATGATGAAACCGGTTTTTCCGTGCATGTTATGGGAAACGAGGTTTTTATCTTTGCAAATCGCTGTTTTTGCGATGTGCTCTTTGTTGAGTATTGTTTTTTTACCAAGCCCTCAAGATCACACAGTGTGAGGTTCTATGCATTCCTTTTCTCGTTACTCTCTGGCCCTAGGACTCATCGTTATCCTGGCTCATCCCCTGTCTGCTGCGGTCTTGCCAAAAGCCACAGTCCCGCAGGCACAATATCCGGAGGATGAAATCGTTCTCCGCCGTGAAATGATCAACCATCGCGTACAAGAAGCGGAGCGTAAGGCCCGCGCCCGCGGAGCATCCTCCCGGCTGATGGCCATTCCCCATGCCCTGCCCCTGCGCGGAATGCTCCAAATCAAAAGTGGTAGCACTTCGACTTTTTACGGCAAACTGCGCCGCGATCTTAAGTACACCATCAAAGAACGTTTTGTCGGCAACCTGATCGTTACCCGCTATTACGACAACAAGGCCGGCCGCTACACAGACCGTGAGGAGTATAGCATTGATACCCTCTCCCTTGAAATCGATGCCTCGGACTTCAAAGGCAAGATCTGCAGCAAATATGCGGGAGCCCCTCCAACCTGCACCCAGTGGCAGGAGCTTGATCTCTGGCAGGTCGGGGAAGGAGAAGAGTATCCAGGGAAAAACAGTAGTGTTATCAGTGCAACAAGCAGTGGTCAGACAGTGAGCTTGAAGCTCGATGGCCCTGATATTCTTTTTGTTCCCTCCGACGGAGGTCAGGGGTTGAAATCCAGTTGTGGCGATTTGGTCCAACAACGATTTTCCCGGGATGAGTTTAAGCGCATGCTCAAGAAAAAGTTGATTAAGGTGAACAAAGTCCTTGGCAAAACGTTTCCCGGATGCCGTCCCGGCTCGACCGTCACCTTGGATATGGAAATCGGCAAGTAGTAAGATGGACCTTTTACGAATCCACCAATGTATGAAAACGAAGGAAGGAACCGCATGGCACGCGATCTCACCCAGGCAGTGGAACTGATCAAGTCGTTTGAAGGCATTCTCGACGGTAACCCTCGGACGGTCAATCTCGATCCTTATCTCTGTCCGGCAGGGTACTGGACCATCGGCTGGGGGCATGTGGTACTTGATCCCCGTGGCAAGCAGATAAAGGGGGCGGAGAATAAAAAACAGGCTTTTGCCATCTATCCCACCGGATTGCCCCTGGCTGAGGCTGAGGTTCTGCTCGCCGACGATATTCGCCGTTTTTCTGCCGGAGTCGAGAAACTGCTTCAGGTGGAAATCAGCGATGCCCGATTTTGCGCACTGCTCAGTTTTGCCTACAATGTCGGCATCGGGGCGCTTGCCCGTTCGACCCTGCTTCGGGTCATCAACGAGGGAAATCCACACAAGGCGCCCGATCAATTTCTTCGCTGGACCAAGTCGGGCGGCAAGGTCCTGGCTGGATTGAAGCGGCGCCGTGAGGCAGAGGTCAACTTGTGGCAGGCGGAAGCTGTCTGAAAGACGAGACATCAACGCTGTTCAACCAAAGGAGAGAATATGCTTTTTATCACTAACCGTTTTCCCAAAGGTTCCATCCAAACCCGGGTAGGGCGCAAGTTTGATTTTGACCTGCGCAACAACGCCCCCAGTAACTCAATCTTTTTTTGCCGCCGCAGTGCTGAAGGTGAGATCACCGAGGTCGGCGGCCTGAACTTCATGTCCGCGCTCAAGGCATCGCCCTATCGGCAGATGCTTTTATACATCCACGGCTATTCCAACTTGCCCGAGGATGTCTTCAAGGCGGCCGATGAATTTCAGCAACTCTGTGATGCCTCCTCACCTCAAGAGGTGCTGGTGCTGCCGGTTATCTGGCCCTGTGATGCCGATTTCGGCATTATTCAGGATTACTGGGACGATCAGAAATCCGCCGATGCCAGTGCACCAGCCTTTTCCCGTGCTTTGTGCCGGTTCATCGAATGGCGTGAATCAAAGCTCAATAATCCCGACTCCGCCCCTTGCCTGAAACGGATCAATGTGCTGGCCCATTCCATGGGGAACCGGGTGTTGCGCGAAACTCTGGTCCATTGGAACACCTATGATCTTGCCAACGGTGTACCCCTGATCTTTCGCAACACCTTTCTTGTCGCTGCGGATATTGAAAATGAATCGATTCATCGAGGGGAAAAAGGCGAGCTGATCTGTGATGCCTCCCGCAACGTGGTGGTCTACTACGCCTCAGATGATCTGGCCCTACGCAGCAGCAAGGCGGCCAATCTCAAAAACAAAATAGCCTCCCGCCGGCTGGGACACAGCGGCCCGGAGAATATGAAACTCACCCCGAGCAACGTCTACATCGTCGACTGCGACGACATCAATAACGTCTACGATCTCAAAGGGCACTCCTACTTCCGTAGTGGCCGTGTCTTCGGCCAACCCGGTGTGGTCTTTCTTCACATCTTTGAATGCCTGCAAAAGGGCCGCGTTTTTCCCGACAACCCGGAACAACGAACCTCCATTCTCCGCGAAAAATAAACGTAACCGATCACGGGGGAACCCCAAAGGCATCGTTTATCAACGGGCCAGTAAGCGATTGCAGGGTACCGGAGGGTGGCACAAGGCCTCGGCCTGGGCAGCGTACGCCTGTACAGGCCGAGAACACCGCAGATTCGGTACCCCGTGATCGCTCGGGATGCCGAACCTGATCTACTGCACACTTTCGATTGTTTTGTTTGCCGCGATCCGTTGGGAGGAGCAGTTGAACTGCCCCTTCATCCATGGCAATATGGCTAAAATTGTATCTTAATACCACCTGGTCGGTGGCCGTTTTCTGGGTGGTTGAGGCTTTACGTCAAGGAGCGTATGGATATGCGGGGACACAAGCAGGGGCTGGTAACGGAATTTCTTGAGAGCGAGCAGACTTCGGGTGTGGTCCTGATGTTGACCACGGTTCTTGCACTCGGTTGGGCCAACTCCTCGATGGGGCCGGCCTTTCTGGAGTTCTGGCAACAAAAAATCGGTTTTGTCGGCTTGGGATTGGAGTTGAAGCAGAGCCTGGAGCACTGGATCAACGACGGCCTGATGGCCATCTTTTTTCTCTTGATCGGTCTGGAGATTGAACGTGAGTTTTATATCGGTAAACTGGCCAACTGGAAGGAAGCCAGTCTTCCCGGTTTTGCTGCTCTTGGGGGGATGGCCGTGCCGGCGCTGTGCCATTTTTTGCTGAATCAGGGGAGCGCGACCCAGGCAGGAATCGGCATCCCCATGGCTACGGATATCGCCTTTGCTCTTGGGGTGTTGGCACTTTTGGGGGATCGGGTCCCTCCGTCACTCAAGATTTTCCTTGCCGCCTTTGCCATCATTGACGATCTCGGCGCCATTGTTCTTATCGCCCTTTTTTATTCCAAGGGTTTCTCTCTGCCTGCCTTTGCCCTGGCTTTTATCATCTTTCTCGGTCTTTTGCTCTTGAACCGGACCGGGGTGAAAAAACTCTCGATTTACCTCACTGCCGGGGTGGTGATGTGGTACTGCCTGCTGCAATCCGGGGTCCATGCCACCTTGGCCGGAGTACTGCTTGCCTTTGCTATCCCCTTTGACAACGGGGAGGAGAATTCGCCCTCAACCCGGTTGCTGCATGTACTGCACAAGCCGGTCTCCTACCTGATCATGCCGATCTTTGCCCTTGCCAACACTGGCGTGGTCTTCTCCGGCGAGGCCCTGGCCGGATTGGCTACGGCCAACAGTGGGGGGATTTTTTTGGGACTGCTGGTAGGAAAACCGCTGGGCATTGTACTCTGTGCTTTTGCGGCAGTCAAAACCGGCCTGGCCCAACTGCCGCGTGCCGCTCACTGGCGTCACATTATCGGCGTCGGCTTGTTGGGTGGGATCGGGTTCACCATGTCGATTTTCATTACTTTACTTGCTTTCCAGGATCCCCTGATTGTGGAGCAGACCAAGATGACCGTCCTGTTGAGTTCGTTGAGTGCCGGTTTGGCCGGTTTCTGCCTGCTGTATCGTGGTGGCGGAACCCATCAAATTTAGGGTTTCCCGCTCCGTTCCTTCACGGCGGCACATGCCTCCCAAGTCGTTGACGCTGCCTGCAAGCAGATGTGCCAGCTGGGTGGCGATATCCTCGGCGTGGTGACGGGTATCTCGGGAGAGGCTGAGCACATTGGTGGCCGCGCTGTTGACCTCAGCCATTCTGCCGGAAACCTCGCGGGTATTTTTATCGGTGGCACTGCTTAACTCCACAATGGCACCGGTTAGATCCCGTTGTCGTTCCACTGCATGATCAATGGTTTGGGTGACCTGCTGCAAGGTGTGGGCTCCGTTATCAAGGGAATTAAACGATTTCATAAAGGCCTGGCAGGTACTGTTGATGGCCTCTATTTTCTCACGCACATCACGGGTGGCCAGGGCCGTATCCTGGGAGAGTTTTTTGACTTCATCGGCGACCACCGCAAAGCCCCGGCCAAATTCACCGGCTTTGACCGCCTCAATGGTGGCATTGAGAGCAAGTATTTTGGTTTGATCGGTGATGGCGCGCACCGTGCCCACAATGGTATCTATCTCACCAACCGAGCGGCTCAAGTCTTCCAGTTGCTGCCGTGCCCGGCCGATTTCACCCACAAACTGGTTGACCTCTCCGTTTTGCACCTCAAGTACCCGGTAAATTTCTCCCACCGCTGTGCTAATCTGTTGGGAAGCGTTGCCAACCTCAAGGGTCCGCTTGGCGGAATCATCGGCAAGTTCGGCTACATCGTTGGAGACTGCTTCGGTTTTTCCCGCAAATTCTTGCAGGGTAAGTGCCATCTGCACCATTTCCGTGACCTGGGTATCAAGCCCGTGGATGGTTTCGGTCATGGTTTCAACCAGGTGCTCTATGTGCTGTTGGTCCTCTTCCTTGCGTTGATCTTCTTGTTGCAAGCGCATCAGGGAACTACGAAAACGATCAATTGCGGCACAGAGTACACCGATCTGGTCGTGGCGGGAACGCCAGGGAATCTCGGGGAACTGACCGGAGCTCAGGGCTTCGACAATGGTTGCCAACCGGCCCAGCGGACGTTCGATAATGATGCGGGTGAGGAGAAACAGGGCCAGGATATTGATGAGCACGGCAGCCAAGCCCGCGTAGAGACTTTGATACTGCTGTCGCTCCATGGCCAGGTGCATTTGCCGTTCCTGGCGATTGATCCGATCGACAAAACCAAGAATTTGGGTGCGGCTCAGTTCTGCCTCCAGGCTTTTGTCCGCCACCAGTGAACGTAATGCGGCAACTTTATCTTCATAAAATCGGGTGCTGCCGCTTTGTGCGGTAACGTCGGCAATAAGGGCTGTCAGTCGTTTACCCTCGGCCTCCGGATCCTGGCTCTGACAAACAACAGTTGTTCGACGGCATCGGTAAATTGGGCTTCGTCGTTGAACACCCCATGGGAGAGCAACAGTTGGTTGTTTGAAATACTCACCACGAATTTCCCCTTGGCCAAATCACGCTTTTCCGTCCTGGTATAGAAGGAACCGTATTGCTCTCTGCCAACCAGTTTTATCCGCTTTTCGATGGAGAAAGCCTGTTCCACCGCTTGGAGTATCGTATCGGTCGGATTGCTGGTGAACATTTTGGGCAGGGCGATAAATTGGCGCTGCAGTTGGACAATGGAGTCGCGCAAGTTGACATCGATCTCATCGCGAATGTTGATAACCTCGGTCATCATCGATTCTACCCGCTGGGTGGAGCCGTGGTTGATAGAGAGCAAGGCGGCAATACAGCCGTTAGAGGCGAGAGCGACGCCAAGAAGAAGTTTGAGTCCGACCGTCAGCCAGCCTTTTTTACAGGAAGTTGCGGGCAGTGATTTAGATTTGAACAATAATATCGGAAAAAGGCGCATGGGGTTAGCGAACAGTATGAGGCAGAGGGGAGGTCAGAGAGGGCGGTGGCGAGTCTGTCTTCAGCAGGTGGATGTAGAGGCTTGAGCCAGGCATGTCTTTGGCGTGATGTTTGGCAATTGAGGCCTCCTCGGAGAGATCGATCGGGCATCGCCATTGGGATGGCTTGACCTCCACCGCGCCCACCGAAAGGGTCATTTGGCCGTACTGACGTTTGCGGCCTTCCCGGTCGGTTGCTGTAATTACACAGCCGATATGGCCGTTGTACAGGCCGCCGATGCTGTCATCGAATTGTTTGAGGATTCGCTCCACGGTCTGCTGCCAGTTGTGACTGCGGAAGATGGCCACGAAGTCATCACCACCGATATGGCCGATGAAATCGATCTGGTCGTTGATGTTGGCCACCAGCAATTCCGAAAGAAAACGAATGACCTGATCGCCACGGTTGAAACCGAAAAAATCATTGAACGGTTTGAAGTTGTCCAGGTCAAAGTAGCAGACCGTGAAGGGCACATTTTGGCGAAAGAGTTTTTGCAGTTGCTGCTGGATGGGCACATTGCCGGGGAGCATGGTGAGCGGGTTGGCGTGGCGGGCCCGGTTGACCTGCAGCTTGGTGATCTCATGCAGCAGTTCGATCAACCGGCCTTTGCCCGCCAGGCAGCAGCCATCGAGGATGATGAACTCTTCGGTGTGAATATCAAGTGAGGTGGTCAGTCGGTAACTGGCTTCCTCTAAAGGGAGTCGTTTGTCGACCTGCATCACGTTGCGGTTGATAAATCGGAGGATGGGCTGCTTGCCGTAGAGTTCCTTACCGTAAAGACTTGCATACAGGTTCATGAACTCCCGCCGAAGGACCAGTCCCAGCACCTCGGTTTCGTGGATCACCACCACCGATTCCAGATCCGGAGTGGTCGTAAAGAGATCACCAACCTCCAGCACCTTGACACTGGCCTGTACCGAGACCGCCGGTCTGATCAAAATTTCCACAGTGAGAGATTCATCCTCTTCATAGCTGCGCATCTCCTTGCGAAACAGCTTGGAGGGAATGGTCACCGGAGGCACGGCGGTCGGGCGGCAGAAATAATAGCCCTGCAGCATCTCCACCCCGATTTTGCGCAGGGTCGCATACTCGCGTTCGGTCTCGACCCCCTCGGTGATCACTCGGCAGCCCAGAGCGGTGGCGGTCTTAAGGATGGTGCTTACGAACTGCTGTTTGGTGCGGTCCTGATCAACTCCCTGGATGAAGTGGCGGTCGATCTTAACGATGTCCGGTCGGAGCTCGGACCAGAGTTTGAGTCCGGAGTAACCGGCACCCAGGTCGTCCAGAGCGACGCGAAAGCCCATTTCCCGGTAATGGAGCATGGCCTGTTGCATCAGCTGCACATCCTCAACCGGATGGGTTTCGGTCAGTTCGATGATCATTTGTGAGGGATTGAGTCCGGACTGTTCGATATATTCCAGAGTGAGGCCTTCACGGAAATGTTCGTGCACTAGACTGAAGGGGTCGACGTTGATGAACAGTCGACCAGGGAGACCCAGTTGGGCAAAGCGACTGATCACTGCCCGACGGCACATCAGATCAAGCTCAGCCAGGCGACCAGCACGGGTTGCGGCCTCGAACAGCCGGGTGGGGGAGTAGAGCACGGTGTTGACCGGTCCCCGGGTCAACCCCTCATATCCGTAAATTTGCCGGGTCTGAAGATGAACTATGGGTTGGAAATGTATTTGAATTATTTGTTGCTCGATAACATTGTGCAACAAGGTTTCGGTGCGCTGTTCCATGAATTGCAGTTGCCCGTAAATGAATAGCGCCTTCGCCTGAAGGGCTTGGCAGGATTGGCATTAGGGAATTATTCCGCTAAGTGATTCTCTGCCTTGTACCGGGGGAATGTTACGTTCGGGTCAGCGTTCGGTATGAATTTAATTGGAAAAAGGAGTGCGGCGATGAGAGCTTTTATCGAAAAGGCAGCTGGCTCAGGCGAGGTTTTGCTTTAAGCAGATGTCTTACGTTGGAGGAGCGTGCGGGTGGTTATCAAGGCATCGGCATAATCAAAGGCGTCGATTTGGCGCCCCAGGGTTTGAATCTGGCTGCCGTAAGCGGCCAGCAAGAGAGGTTGCTCATCATCAAAGAGCTCGTTGACCTCACTGTCTTCAATCGCGAGGAGGGCTTCAAGGTTTTGCAGAATTTCTAGGGCTCGTTGCGGGTCATGATGGTCCACGGTGCTTGTCGATGTTAGACAGGCATCCGCGATTTTTCTGACGTCTTTGCAGAAATTTTCCAATGCAGGCTGCAGGGCGGCAAGAGTATGCAGAAGTTCGTCTTCATTGGGCATTTCTTTGGCGTTTTTTTCCAGTATCGCGGCAATTTGATTGATCTGCCAAGCGCCCAGGGTGGCTGCGGCTCCTTTGAGGGCATGGGCCTGTTCGCGGACCATGGACCAATCCCGGAACTGGATGAATGCGGTGAGCAAGTCGCCGTCTTTTTTGTGTTGTTCCGCAAATTGAGCCAATAGGCGCAGATAGGCCTGCTCATCCCCCAGCAGCAGCCGGAGCCCGGCATCCACGTCCAGCTCTTGGATGGTGGCAAGCTGGCTGCGGAGTTCGGTTGCGCCCTCATTGCCTGACTCCGTTGGTACCGAAGGGGGATATGGCGCAGGGGCGTTCGGTGCAACAACCGGGAGCCATTTGCGGAGCAGTGTCTGTAGTTTTTCAAGCTCGATCGGTTTGGCAATGTGATCATTCATCCCTGCCTGCAGGCAGCGATCCTTATCCTCGCTGAAGGCGTTGGCGGTCATGGCCAGAATGGCAAGATCCTGTTTCCCTGGCAATCGGCGGATAGCCCTTGTGGCCTCCAAGCCGTCCATCACCGGCATTTGAATATCCATAAAGACCAGGTCATAGGATTCCAACCCAATCCGGGCAACGGCATCTGCACCGTTGTTGACTACCGTTACGTTTAAGCCCAAGGCTTCAAGCAGCATTTGGGCAACTTCCTGGTTGACTAAATTATCCTCTACCAGCAGAACGTTAGCCGACAGTGTTTGCAAGGCCGGGGGCTCCTGCAAAGAAGCAATGGTTGCGGCCGGATGTCCCCCGACGTTTTCCAGGGATTCTTGCTCTGCCTGTTTGGCAGGGTGTTTGTTTGAGGAGGTAAAGGGGATTTCAAACCAAAACTTTGTTCCTTGATGCACCTGACTTTCAACACCGATACGACCGCCCATCAGTTCGACCAGCTGTTTGCTGATGGCCAAACCCAAGCCGGTGCCGCCGAATCTCCGGGTGGTTGAGCTGTCGGCTTGCTCAAAGGCTTTGAAAACTCGGGTCACCAGATCCTTATCCA
>JAQUEZ010000085.1 GCA_028684915.1 Desulfobulbus sp. | reverse complement strand
TTCCAGGCGCGAACGCAACAGATGCTGGGTGGGTTTGGAGTCTTCGAGAACAAGAATACGCATGCCAACCTCCGGGCTGGATTTACAGGTTGTCTTCGATCATTCTCTGTAGCATAGTGGAAAACCGGCGAAAGAGGAAAAGGGAAATGTGCCCGAGCAGAAAACGGCATGGAATTTCCCGATACATGCAATAAAATGCCCGGTGCAATCCGGGTAGCGGGGGAATGTATGCAGGTAATTCTTGATCTCTGTCTGGTGCCGCTGGGAGTGGGTGTTTCTGTCTCCCAGTATGTAGCCGAGTGCCATCGGGTACTTCTGGAAACCGGCCTGAAACACCAACTTCACGCCTATGGTACCAACATTGAAGGCGAATGGGATGCGGTGATGGCGGCGGTTAAACTCTGCCACGAACGAGTGCATGCCATGGGGGCGCCACGCATCACCACCACCATCAAGCTTGGTACCCGCACCGATCGAGACCAAACCATGGCCGACAAGGTGCAGAGCGTGGAAAATAAATTGAAGTAAAAACTTGATGGACTCTCGTTAAAAGTCCGTCACACTCTAAGAGATGGCTAAGTAGTGCTCGAACGAAAACTTATTTTCTCAAGTTATCTTTCTAGAATTATATTGAAAAACTAAAATTTTAAAAAATGAAGATTTTTTGATTGGAGTGCCACAAAACAGTGTTTTGCTATAGTATCACCTTAATTTTCTGAAAGATGACTTAAGCCACTTGGTCACCGCAAGAATCTTCACATTGAAACCGATGGGCATCTTGCTATTTGTTCGTTTCTTTTTCAGTTTTCGTTCAGTCACTAAGTAAAAACAAAGATATACAAAGAGGAGTGTTTTTATCGGCGCGAAGGCATACACCAGGTATGTCCAGTGCCCGGAAAAACGCTGCGACGCAGGAGATCGAAGTTTTTACGACGTCATCAAACCCGGTAATGTCGCGGGTTACCCTATCGCGATTCCACCAGTTCAATCACAGGTCCTTGCCAACTGCAGGCCCCGCAATAGACATGCTCTGGTTCAATCGGAGCAGCCTGAGCAGAGATACCCTCCGGATCGGCAATGACCGGCTGGTATTTCGCATCCATGTGAAAGGCAATTCGATCCCCAGTGCGGGTCGAGACGAACCACTCAGAACCGCACTGGGGGCAAGCCAATAAATCCATTGGGCGCTCCTCGCTGTCCTACGCTTAACCTCTATTCACCCCTGATGGCTTCGTAGAAAAACATCACTTTCTACAAGATACTCGGCCCATCAAGGCTCGGCATCATCGAGAAACTCCAGGGACAAACTTTCGCCCTCGTTTTCGGAGAGGCGGTAACGTCCCCGATGCATCAAGGTGATACCTTCGCCGCTGACTTTAGCTTGAAGGGCTGCAAATATCTGGCGAGCCGCCTGCTCCTCGGCCTCGACATTGACATAGAAAAATAGGCTCTCCCCCACTTTGCCGAACTGGAGCAAAAAAGGATTATGCTGTACAAAAACGAGATCTTCGTAGGCATAGGAGACCTCAAGCCCGAGTTCTTCCAAGACCTGCTTGACCACCCCGAGTGGCCGATATTTAAGTGCCATTGTATTCCTCTTATCAAAACATTCCTGCGGTTCCTGATCACAACCAGCACAACCTCTCCGTTGTTGTCGGCATCATTCACGCGGGGAATTATCGTCCTTGCAAAAAACGTAGCCCATCTTGGAGAGATAGCGGAGCAAGAGCAAAGAGCACCAAGGAGCAGCGCTTTCCCAAAAACGAAGATATGGACGAAGCGGGTCGAGTATCGGGAAAAACGCTGCGACGCGTAAATCTTAGTTCTTACGACGCTACCATTCCTCGCTTTTCCTTATTTCCCGGCACCCTCTTTAGGACTCAGGGTACGGATGGTACTGATGGCGCTCCAGTCGTAATAACTGTTAAGCATCTTGCCATCTTCTTCCTCGGTGATGCGAACAAACTCCTCACCAAGAAAGAGCACCGCAGCCGCATACACTTTCCCCTCATTGATTTGCAACCCAACACCGTTGCGCAATTTTCGTGACAGGGTACCGTGCACTGGCATGGAGGCGTATTCGAATATTTTCTCCCAAGTGGCTTTCATCGTTGTGGACTCCAGTTGTTTCAAAGGATTATTAAACAGGAAAAGACTTCTCTTCACAGGATCAAAGCAATCAATGGGCCAAGCAAGACCAAGATAAATAATCAATAACAATTCAGTATATTAGGCGAAGTGTAGGCCAATTATTCATCGGCATCATGTAGACATCCAGAGCACACCTGTCCGAAGGCATTCATTTTTGTGCTCTCTAGCTACATTACCGTACATCGGTCACCATTCGCCGTTTAGACCTGCTATTGCTTGAGCATGGTAGGCGGATACGGTTATAATGGGCCCAATTCAATGCCAGTGTAACAGGATCAATAACCAGAAAAACATGTATTCTACAAAGAGCCAGCGACAAAACGCGGGGATCTCGTTTTGGTATTTTTACGCGTGCCAAACCATGATGCACTCGTAAAAAGTCCGTCACGCTCTAAGAGATGGCTAGGTAAAAACACAGATACACAAGGAGCAGTGTTTTTACCGGCTCGAAGGCATACATAAGGTATGTCAAGCGTCGGGAAAAACGCTGCGACGCAGGAGCTCGCAATTTTTACGACGTCATCAAACCATTGTTCCGCCAAAAAAGGAGTGTTCATGATGCAGGAAGTTCAAACCGGGGTAGCCGTGATCGGCGGTGGTCCCGGAGGTTATACTGCGGCTTTTCGTGCCGCTGATTTGGGATGCAAGGTCTGTTTGATTGAGCAGGGGAGCCGCCTGGGCGGAACCTGTCTCAACGTTGGTTGCATTCCATCCAAGACCCTCCTGCACGCTGCGGCAGTAATTGAAGAGGCAGCGGCCGCCGAAAAATTCGGCGTCCGATTTCCCTCGCCTGAAATAGATATCGATGCTTTACGCCGACACAAGGCTGGTGTGGTCACCCAACTGACCAACGGTTTGGATGCCCTATGCAAAGCCCGCAAGATTAACCGCTGTACTGGCTTGGCCAGCTTTATCGACAATCACACCCTGCAGGTGGAGAGCCACGAAGGGACGACCCGCATTCAATTTGAGCAGGCAATCATTGCCACCGGCTCCCATCCATTTGTCCTTCCAGACACACCCGATGACCCACGTATCTGGGATTCGACCGATGCCCTGGCCCTAACCTCGATACCACAACGGCTGTTGATCATCGGTGGGGGCATAATCGGCCTGGAAATGGCCCAAGTGTACCATAGCCTCGGCTCAGAAATCACCGTGGTTGAGCTTCAAAACCAGATCATCCCCCCGGCGGACCGCGACCTGGTACAACCATTGTTTCTCACATTGAAAAAACAGTATCCCATTCATACCGAAACCCGAGTGGTCCACATGGCACCGCTCAGTGCGGGAATCGAAGTCCGTTTTGAAGGTAAAAACAGTGGCAGTGAACTCTTCGGTGCCGTGCTGGTGGCCGTGGGCCGACGCCCAAACACCAAGGGCCTAGGGCTCGAAACCCTAGGTCTTGACCTTGATCCGCGGGGCTTCATCCCGATCAACCGCCAGCAGCAGACCGCCCTCCCCCATATCTACGCCATCGGCGATGTGGTCGGCGAACCCATGCTCGCTCATAAAGCCACCCATCAGGGCAAGGTAGCGGCAGAAGTCATTGCCGGAAAGGCCGCCCAATTTGCCCCGAGAAGTATCCCATCCGTAGCTTATACTTCGCCGGAAATTGCGTGGATGGGATTAACCGAAAAAGAGGCCCAGCAACAAGGGATCGCGGTCAACAAAGGGAAGTTTCCCTGGGGAGCCAGCGGTCGCGCTCTGAGCGCTTGCGCCAGCAACGGAGTGAGCAAGGCCCTGTTCGACCCGGAAACCGGAGTTCTTCTGGGTGCAGGTATCTGCGGCGCCAATGCAGGCGAGCTTATTCACGAGGCTGTCCTGGCGTTGGAGCTTGGCGCCACAGCCGAACAGATCAGCCGAACCATCCACGCCCACCCCACCCTGGCCGAGACCTTTGCCTTTACCGCTGAGATGGTCGAAGGTTCGATTACCGATGTTCTCCCCCCTCGAACCAGTCGGAAATAACCATGGAATTAACACTCGATACCCCCCTTGATCTGCACCTGCATCTCCGCGAGGGCGAGATGTTGCAGTTGGTGGCGCCGTTCAGTGCGGCCCAATTTGCCGGTGGGGTGGTGATGCCCAATTTGGTCCAGCCGGTAAATAGCCTCGAAAGATTAAGCGCCTACCGGCAGCAGATATTGAATGCCTGCGGCGATGAGCCTTTCACCCCCTACATGACCATGTTCTTCCGCGACTACAGTCGTGAAGAACTGGTGGCGGCAAAAGATGCGATTATTGGCCTCAAGCTCTATCCGGCCGGAATCACCACCCAGAGCGATGGCGGAGTCCGCGATTTTGATCGCATCGGGGATACGGTTGCCCTATTGGAAGAGCTCGATATCCCCCTGCTCGTTCACGGAGAAACCAACGGCTTTGTCATGGATCGGGAACGGGAATTTCTCAGCGTCTACCAGTGGCTGGCAGAACATTTTCCCCGCCTACGCATCGTCATGGAACACATCACCACGGCTGCAGCTGTGGAGTTTCTTGAACGTTTTGAAAATGTTGCCGCCACGGTTACCCTGCACCACCTTTTGATCACCTTGGATGACGTGGCCGGTGGGCTGTTACAACCGGATCTTTTTTGTAAACCGATCGCCAAGACGCCCCAGGACCGTGAAGCACTTTGCCGAGCGGTTTTCAGTGGTCATCCTCGCCTGTTCTTTGGTTCAGATTCAGCCCCGCATCCTCGCCACAAAAAGGAATGCTGCGGTTGTGCGGCCGGCGTTTTTTCGGCTCCAGTAGCGCTGCCGATGCTTGTCCAACTCTTTGAGGAAAATAACTCCCTGGATATCCTCCCCGGATTCGTTTCCACCTTTGGCCGTCAATTTTATCGAATCAACCCGCCGCCCAAAAGCGTTGTGGTTACGAAAACCCCGTGGCAAGTGCCGGAACAATATGAAACATCCGCGCCGTTTTTGAGAGGGAAAACACTCCGCTGGCGAATGAAAAAATCCACCGGAATAACCGGTAATCATTGAAAGAACGAATTAAAGATGGTAACGAAAACTTTATTTACTACTGTTTCAGTGTACTCAACAGAACACGGCAGACTGTGCCCGGAATGCAGCAGGCCTAAGGCCGAATGCAACTGCAAAATACGGGTTTCCCCAACAACCGGTGACGGTATTGTTCGCGTGGGCAGACAGACCAAGGGGCGCAAAGGCAGCGGTGTCACCACTGTCAGCGGGTTGAATCTCCCTCCTGAACAACTTCGTAACCTGGCGGGGCAGTTAAAAAAACAGTGCGGCGCCGGAGGTGCCATTAAAGATGGGATAATCGAGATTCAGGGAGAACACCGGGAAACCCTGGTGAGCGCGCTCAAGAAACTCGGTTACACCGTTAAGCTTGCGGGAGGCTGAGCCTCTTCACTTGTCGCGTCATACGGTTTTCGATGAAGTGGCCATACATCGGAGAACCCGCACAGAAATGTGACCGCCTCGCTCTCAAGTATCGGGCGGTTTACCAACGAGTCTTCAACCGAGGAGAATAAACGATGTCCCTGTCCTATCCAAAAGCATTTGCCAGCAACTTTCTTGGCAATGCTCCACTGTGGTACAAAATCACCATTCTTGCATTTTTGGTGGCCAATCCCATTTTATTCAAGTTCTACGGTTCATTTCTAGCCGGCTGGATCCTGATCGGCGAATTCATTTTCACCCTGGCCATGGCTTTGAAATGTTATCCATTACCCGCAGGTGGCTTACTGGCAATGGAAGCGGTCTTCATCGGCATGACCAAACCGGAGACGGTTTTTCACGAGGCCCTGGCGAACTTCGAGGTTATCCTGCTGCTGATCTTCATGGTCGCTGGCATCTACTTCATGAAAGATTTTCTGCGTTTCACCTTTACCCGCATCCTAGTGCAGGTGCAGTCCAAGTATAAAATCTCCCTTTTGTTTTGCTTTGCCGGTGCCTTTCTCTCCGCTTTTCTCGATGCCTTGACCGTTACTGCGGTCATCATCGCCGTGGCCTACGGCTTCTATGAAATCTACCATCGCTATGTTTCCGGCAAGGACGGCGGCGATGGGGTACATGATCTCACCAGCGATCTGGCGCTCAAGGAAAAGGAACAGGAAGATCTCAAACAGTTCCGTGGATTTCTGCGCAACCTGATGATGCATGGTGCAGTGGGCACGGCTTTAGGCGGCGTTTGCACCCTAGTGGGCGAACCGCAGAACCTGCTGGTGGGCGGTGTGATGGGCTGGCACTTCGTGGAATTCTTTCTCGAAGTGGCTCCGGTTTCCCTGCCGGTATTGGCGGTTGGCCTGGGCACCTGCTACATGGTTGAAAAAAAGAAATGGTTCACCTACGGCGTTGAGATGCCGGGCAATATCCGATCTCATCTCCTGGAAACTGAAATGAAAATGGAGGCGAAACGGGGCGCCAAAGGAAAAGTTATACTCGTCACTCAGGCCATTGCCGGCCTCTGGTTGATCCTCGCCCTAGCCTTCCATCTGGCCGCTGTCGGCTTAATCGGTCTTTCGGTTATCGTCTTTTTGACCGCAGTCAACGGCGTCACCGAGGAACACCAAATCGGCCACGCCTTTGAGGAAGCCCTGCCCTTCACCGCCCTCTTGGTGGTCTTCTTCACCATTGTTGCCGTGATCCACGAGCAACACCTCTTTGCCCCGGTTATCAACTACGTGTTGAGCCTGCATGGGCAATCCCAGTTGGCCGCATATTATATTGCAAACGGCTTGCTTTCCGCCATCTCCGACAACGTCTTCGTGGCCACGGTCTACATCTCCGAGACCAAGATACATTTCGTCGATATGCTCAATGCCATCCCCAACATCGGCATGAGCGGCCAAGAATTGATGCAGAAACTGACCGATCCCAATCTGGCCCGTGCCGATGTCTTGGCCACCCTGCCCTCCGAGGCGGCGTCTCAGGCTGGCGCGCTGATGCATCACTTCGACAAACTTGCGGTTGCAATCAACACCGGCACCAATATCCCCAGTGTAGCCACCCCCAACGGTCAGGCAGCGTTCCTCTTCCTGTTGACGTCGGCCCTGGCTCCGGTTATCCGCCTCTCCTATGGACGCATGGTCTGGCTGGCTATGCCCTACACCATCACCATGTCACTTGCCGGTCTGGCCGCCACCTATCTATTCCTGTAACAGGTCGCCGTTTAGATGAAATGAAAAGGGCGTATCGATCACTCGATACGCCCTTTGTTCTTGTCGGCTACCGGTTAACCCACCGGTGCGGGTATGCACTCCGCCCCCTTTTACAAAGGAAAGTCAGGCATGGAAAACGATCTTAAAAACAGAACCACCAAAGGCTTTTGGTGGAAACGGTTCCTGTACAACGTTACCGGAGCAAACCTTGATTATGAGGTAGGCCCCAATTGGTTTGCCTCGGTGATGGGGACGGGGATTATCGCCAACGCCGCCGCCTCGCTGCCGCTCTTTTCTGCTAATCTCCGCGGCTTTGCCCTTATTATCTGGTGCCTTGCTTTCTTCATGCTGATCGGTCTCGTGCTTGCATCAAGCTCTTTCCTATTCCGGCAGCAGAATGCATGGAAGCGACATTTTCGGGATCCCATGATGGCACAGTTCTATGGGGCACCACCGATGGCCGCGCTTACAGTTGCCGGCGGGACTCTCCTGGTGGGCCATAATCTTATTGGCTGGGACCTTGCCCTCAATATGGCATGGGCCCTCTGGTTCACAGGCACGCTCACAGGCTTGGGAGCAGCCGTGGTCATTCCGTACCGCCTGTTCACCACCTTCACCGTACGCCCCGACTCCGCCTTCGGGGGATGGCTCATGCCGGTTGTCCCTCCCATGGTGTCCGCCACCATCGGCGCCATGCTTGTCCCCTACGCGCCCGAGGGGGTGATGCGACAAACGCTTTTTTACCTCTGTTTTTCCCAGGTTGGCCTGAGTCTTTTGGCCGCGCTGATCATCATTTCGATGATCTGGAGCCGTTTGGCGCATCACGGGACCTCGGGGACCTCGCGCGTTCCGACCCTGTGGATCGTTCTCGGCCCCCTGGGACAATCAATGACCGCCGCTGGAATCCTCGGCACCGTTGCACCAAAAGCGGTTTCGCCTGAAATAGCCCATGGCTTTGCATTATTTGCCGTGTTCTATAGCGTCCCCATCTTCGGGTTTGTACTCCTCTGGAGCTGCTTAGCGGTTCTTTTAACCCTCCGCGCCCGGCGGAGAAATATGAAGTTTGCCCTCACCTATTGGGCGTTTACCTTCCCGGTCGGCACCTGCGTCACCGGCACGGCGCAGCTCGCGCATCATACCGGTCTCCCCCTATTTGCTTGGGCCAGTGTCTTTTTTTATGTGGGTTTGCTCGCCGCCTGGATGGTGGCCGCCTTTGGCACAACTAGAGGCATGATAACGGGGCATCTTTTCCGGCCACCGTCTGCACCCTCAAGCCCTATCATCTCTGTAAAAGAATCTGACAACGTTTAAACAAAGCGGCCCGGCTGTCACCACTCTATTTCGTAACAACAACCTCTTCATACACAAGGGCGCATCGAGCAATCGATGCGCCCTTTGTACGTGTGGCGTGTTCGCCCCCACCTGCGAACTGAACCGAATCCAAGCCGCGCGTCCGACTGCCTTGTTTACATTCGGTGCTTAATCGCCTGAGCCAGTTCATGCACCGCCATGGCATAGTGGGTACTGTGGTTATAGCGGGTGATGGTGTAAAAATTGGGGTAGCCGATCAGGTACTGATCCAGCCGTTGATGACGCAGCAATAACAGGCAAACCTGGCCATTGGCGGTGCAGGGCTGGGTTGGCTGCAGGCCAGCTTTAAAAAGGCTGCCAGGGGTGTACCGGGTGTCAAACCCTGCCTGTAACGCCACCGGTCTCTTAGCCGCAAGCGGTGTAATTACCGGCTGACCGGGCTGCCAGCCATGCTGGGCAAAATAGTTAGCAATACTGCCGATGGCATCTTCGGGGTTCCAGAGATCCCGATGCCCATCCCCGTTAAAATCGACAGCCCATTTGCGAAAACTGCTGGGCATGAATTGCCCAAGTCCCATGGCCCCGGCAAAGGAACCCTTGGGACCTACCGGGTCCAAGCCTTCACTACGGGCCATCAGCAAAAACTCTTCAAGTTCATCGCGGAAAAAAGGGCCGCGCCGGGCATAATCAAAACCCAAGGTGGTCAGGGCGTCAAGAACACGATGGTTCCCCAGATTACTGCCGAAATTGGTCTCTATGGCCATGATACCCAGAATGTACTCTTCCGGCACACCGTACATCCGGGTGGCCCGTTGCAGGGCAGACCGATAGCGACGGGCAAATTCAGCCCCAGCACCAATATGGCGCTCATCAAGGAACTTGGCCCGATAACGAGTCCAACTGCCTTTGCTCGGCGGTAGTTTCAGTGATTGGTCGCCCTTGGCAAAGTAGTTGAGGGTCCAGTCCTTCCGTTTAGCTTGGGAAAAGAGCCCCTGGAGATATTCCCGATCAAAGCCGTGTCGATGCACCATCTGTTCGACAAACTGCTGCAGGCGGGCATATCCCGCAAAGTCGCCGCTGATCTGGTCGGCATGGTAGCCTCCGACACAGGGCTTTCGGGCCAATGTCACTCCTTTGCCGGGCGGGTATTGACCAGGCTCGGCAAAAACAGCCTGATCTTGACTACCGGCCGAAACCTGCGCCGTGTCGCCGAGTTCGGTACAGGCCACCAGCCCCAAGGCCGACAGCATGACCAGATGACTGACAATACAACGAGAAAAACGGCGTAACTGGATCAAATCTATTGTGAACTCCATAAAACATCACCAACGCAGGATATCATCTGTAATCATAATCAATCAGGTTACCGACAACTGTCGTTTATTTCTTCCAACACCTCGCCACCGGGACAAAGATCGGATTCGCCCATGCTGTTGAGGGGCTGCCCGCTGGTGTTGAGGATATCGTGAGTATCAAGGGATTCCGGATTAACATACAACACCCCGGTAAGGATCATCCCCTGGGCTTTGTGATCCTCGAGATTATCAATGGCCTGGCGACGATCGGTCACATCCGGCGCATCCTCATGCTTGTGGAGATGAATCACCGAGTCATCGTGGAGCTGCACCTCTTGATCCGTGTCTTCACCATATTCGGTGGTGATAGTCTGGCGGAAAGGCACAAAATCAAAAGTGTTGGTGGCCTCGCTGTGTTCACGAACCCAGTGATAGCTCTTGGTCGATTCCGGGTTATTGTTAAAGGTCACACAGGGAGAAATCACATCGATAAAGGAAAGCCCCTTGTGTGAGAGCCCAGCCTTGATCAACGGCACCAACTGCTGTTTGTCGCCGGAAAAACTGCGAGCCACAAAGCCTGCACCAAGCTGGATCGCCAGTTCGCACAGATCAATCGACTCAAGCGCATTAACACTGCCCTTCTTGCTCTTGGAGCCCTTGTCGGCGGTGGCCGAGTACTGGCCCTTGGTGAGCCCGTAACAACCGTTGTTCATCACGATGTACAGCATATTGAGGTTGCGCCGCACCGCATGGACGAACTGTCCCATACCGATGGAGGCAGTGTCGCCGTCACCGGAAACGCCCAGGTAAATCAGATCGCGATTGGCCATGTTGGCACCGGTGGCAATGGAGGGCATGCGTCCATGCACCGAATTGAAGCCGTGGGATCTGCCCAGAAAGTAGGCCGGAGTTTTGGAAGAACAACCGATACCGGACATCTTGACCACCCTATGCGGCGGCAGGGCCAGCTCAAAACAGGACTGAATGATGGCGTTGCAAATCGAGTCATGACCGCAGCCGGCGCAAAGCGTCGAAATTCCGCCTTCATAGTCGCGACGGCTATAACCGGCGGCATTGGGCGGCAGTTCGGGATGACGAAAGGTTGGTCGTTGGAAAGTCATTGGCCACCCCCTTGGGAAGCGAGTTGCTGCAAAATGATTCCGCGTTCCCCCAGGGCTTTTTCCAGGGAACGGACAAGGACACGGCTGGCAACGGGTAAACCGTCGTAGCAGCCAATGTGAATCAGCTTCTGCGAAGGCAGGCCGCCTTCGTTGATCAGCAGAGTCCGCATCTGCCCATCGCGGTTCTGTTCGATCACAAACACCAACTCATGTTTGGTGATAAAATCAAGCACCTCCTGCTGAAAGGGGAAGGCCCGCAGCCGCATGGTGTTGATATCGATGCCCTGCTGATGCATCAGGTCAATCGCCTCATAGGCAGAGGGCGCCGTACTCCCGAAAAAAACGGCGCCGAGACGAGCCTGGGGATTTGATTGCTTGATCCGCGCCAGCGGCAAGAGTCGTTTTGCGGTCTCCCATTTGAGCTGCAGCCGCTCCATATTGGCCACATAGATTTTGCTGTCTTCGGTATAGGCCGAATACTCATCCCGGGAGGTGCCACGGGTAAAATACACTCCTTTGTCGGGGTGAGTGCCAGGAAAGGTCCGGTAACAGATACCATCGCCATCGGTATCCTTGTAGCGGCCCCAGCGGCTGGTCAGGGCATCGAGTTGCTCGGCATTGAGCACCTTGCCCCGGTCATAGGTGCGGTTAGGATCCCAGCTGAGCGGCGGGCCAAAATGGTCGTTCATTCCCAGATCAAGATCACTCATTACCATCACCGGCGTTTGCAGCCGCTCGGCCAGATCAAAGGCATCGGCGGTCATCTCAAAACATTCCCGGGGATCGCAGGGGAACAGCAGGGGGTGCTTGGTATCACCGTGGGATGCATAGGCACAGGAAAGCAGATCCGACTGTTGGGTACGCGTGGGCATCCCGGTCGAAGGGCCGGTCCGTTGGACATTGATCAGCACTGCGGGGATTTCTCCAAAATAGGCCAGTCCTAGAAACTCGCTCATCAAGGAAATGCCAGGGCCGGAGGTAGCCGTGAAGGCACGGGCACCGTTCCAGGAGGCGCCAATGACAATACCGATAGCCGCCAGCTCATCTTCGGCTTGAACAATAGCCGCCTTGATTCGCCCGGTTTCGGGCTCAATCCGGAACTTATCCGCGAACCGGCCAAAGGCCTCGATGATCGAGGTGGAAGGGGTAATGGGATACCAACCGACCACGGTGGCGCCGGCATAAATCGCCCCCAGAGCCACGGCACTGTTCCCATCCATGATGATCGCATCGCCCACCTGATCAGAACGACGAACCTTGAGTTTGCACGTTTCGGGATGATACTCCTGGGCGTAGGAATAGCCCAGCTCCAGCGCCTGAATATTGGGTTCAGCCAGTTTCGGATTTTTGCGGAACTGCTTGTTGAGCGAATCGTTCAGCACCTGCAATTCCATGTCGAGCAGGGCTGCCAGGGCACCGACATAGATAATATTTTTTAACAGGGGCCGCATGCGCGGATTATCAAAGGTCTCGTTGCAGAGAATCGTCAAAGGGATGCCGATAACGGTGATGTCGTCGCGCTGAAAATCCTCGGCCAAGGGTTTGGAGGAATCGTAGATAAAATAGCCGCCGGGAACCAGGGTTTCGTAATCCTGGCGCAGGGTCTGGCCATTGACCGCCACCACCATATCGACATCACCGCGACGGCCAACGCAGCCCCGCTCATTGACCCGCACCTCGTACCAGGTCGGCAGCCCCTGGATATTGGAAGGAAAAATATTCTTCGGGCTGACCGGAACCCCCATACGAAAAACAGCCTTAGCAAAGAGGTTGTTGGCGCTGGCCGAACCGGAGCCGTTGACATTGGCAAAACGGATGACAAAATCGTTAACGCCTTGCAACTGTTTCATATCTGTCCTGCCTGTGCTGAATGATAAAGAAATTTTTGCATCTCCCAGGCCGAAGTCGGACAACGTTCTGCGCAGATGCCGCAGTGGAGGCAGACATTTTCGTCCTTGACCATCACCCGGCCAGTAGAAAGCAGCCCGGAGACATACAGGCTTTGCTGCAGGTTGGTGGCCGGGGCCTTGAGACGGGAACGTACCTCCTCCTCAGTGCCGTTGTCGACAAAATTGATGCAGCTCTCCGGACAGGCATCGACACAGCCGTCGCACTCAATGCACAGATTCGCATGGAACACGGTCTGCACGTCACAGTTCAAACAGCGCAGGGATTCGGTCTGACCGATCTGCTGATCAAAACCAAGCTCCACCTCCAACAATCGGTCTTTCAGCGTCTTGGCCTTGGCCAGCATGGGGACGATCTGGCGGTTGGTCTCGCTGACCTGGTTATGGTAGAGCCAGTCATGAACCCCCATTTTTTGGCCGGCAAGGTTGACCTGCGGAGCCGGTCGCTCCTGCAGGGAACGCCCCTGGCAAAGCAGATGAATCGAGATCGCAGCCTCGTGACCATGGGCCACGGCGGTAATGATGTTGCGTGGGCCAAAGGCGGCATCACCGCCGAAAAAAACCTGGGAATGGGTGGACTGCAGCGTCTGGGGATCAAGCTCGGGCAATCCCTGGGCGGTGAATGCGACGCCGGCATCGGCTTCGATCCAGGGGAAGGCATTGAGCTGCCCCACGGCCAAGAGCACTTCGTCACAGGGGAGGAATACCGGATCCTCACCGGTGGAGCGCAGGTGGCGCTTGCCGCTCTCATCCCAAACCGCCTTTACCCGGTCAAAACGCATACCCACCAGGCGACCGTTTTCAATAACAAATTCTAGCGGCACGTGGTTGTCAAGAACGGGTATATCTTCATGCATGGCCTCCTCGATCTCCCAGGGCGATGCTTTCATCTCCTCCTTGGGGGAACGCACCACCACACTCACCTCTTCGCCACCCAAACGCCGGGCAGTCCGACAGCAGTCCATGGCCGTATTCCCGCCGCCAAGAACCAATACCCGCTTGCCAACGGTTTTCACATGGCCAAAAACCACCCCGGCCAGCCAATCAATCCCCACATGAATCCAGGCATCACCTTCCGTGCGTCCCGGCAGATCCGGTAAATCCCGTCCGCGGGGTGCGCCGGTGCCGACAAATACGGCATCGTAGCCCCGAGACAGGACCGATTTCAGACTCTCCACTCGATGGTTGAAATGGCTGCTCACCCCCAAATCGAGGATATAGCTGACCTCGGTGGCCAACACCGATTCCGGCAATCGGAACGAAGGCAGCTGGCTGCGCATGAAGCCGCCTCCCTGGGATTGATCATCAAACAGATCGATCTGATAGCCAAGAGGCATCAGGTCACGAGCCACGGTTAACGATGCCGGGCCAGCACCGATCAGGGCGACGCGTTTGCCATTCTTTTCCAGTGGAATATGCGGTAAAAGGGGGAGCACTTCCTCGCGGTTATCGGCACAAAATCGTTTCAGACGACAGATGGCCACCGGCTCCTGCTCAACCCGTCTTCGACGGCAGGCTGGCTCACAGGGGCGATCGCAGACTCTACCGAGCACACCGGGAAAGACATTGGACACCCAGTTGAGCATGTAGGCATCGGTATAGCGTTTTTCGCTGATTAAACGGATATACTCCGGCACCGGGGTATGGGCGGGACAGGCGAACTGGCAGTCGATCACCTTGTGAAAATATTGCGGATCTTCAATATCTGTCGGTTTCAAGGGATTGCACTCCAAGGGTTTCAGGGAACAGATCACAGAAGAAAACAAGAATAGTTACTATGCCTGCAGAATAGAAAATATGGCGCCACAAAGAAAGGTTTTTTTATAATCTTTTTAGCCGCAAACATTGCAATGCCCCCCTATATGTGCGACCATTTATTGTACACGGGAACCTTATCCATCCTCTTCCAGTGAAAGCCTATCGATCCCTATGCACAGAGCCCCAACCATATTCCGCTTTTCTCCACTCCTGCTCCTCATCACTCTTTTTACCCTGCCGACTTGGGCCGTAGATCACCCTTCTCAACGAATCTTGGTGGTGCACAGTTACCACCAGGATCAGCAGGAGCATGTGGTGGAGATGGACCAAGGGATTGCAGAAGCCCTGGCCGGGGTCGACTGCCAGCTTCGTTCGTTTTACATGGACAGCAAACGGCACATCAGCGAGGACTGGAAACAGGCCGCAGGAAATAAGGCCAAGGAGATAGTGGCGAAATATCGCCCCGAGGTGATCCTCACCATGGATGATAATGCCCAGAAATATTTTGCCAAAGACTATGCCGGACAACCGGGACCGCCCTGGTTCGTGTTCAGTGGCGTCAATAAGGAACCTGCGGAGTACGGATTTCCGGCGGTCAATGTCACCGGAGTGCTGGAACGGCCTAACGTTCTTGAAAGCATTCAACTCCTGCTCAAGATTCAGCCACAGGTCAAGCGGTTGCTGATCATGGCGGATAAATCGGAAACCACCGATCCGTTGATCGCCTACTGCAAGACCCTGCAACTGCCGGTAACAGTGGTAGCTTACGAGCAACCGCTGACACTTCCCGCCTGGCAGGCAACCCTAGAAAAATATCACGACCAGATCGATGCGGTCGGCCTCTATGTGCTGCGCACCATCACCCGCAGCCCCACTGATTCCACTAAGGTTTCCGAGCAGGAACTGATCCAGATAATCAACGAGGCCTACCACCTGCCTACGGTGGGGTTCTTTGACAGCGCGGCGGAATCTGGGGTCCTTTGCGGGGTGAGTGTATCGATGCGGGAACAAGGTTTGGCGGCGGGCCGCATCGCCAAGGCAATCCTCGCCAGCAAACGGCCCGGGGACTTTGAGGTGCGCCCCACCGATCAGGGGCGGATTCAGCTCAACCTGCACACCGCAGAACATCTCGGCATTCAACTCCCCTACGGCATCATTAAACGGGCCGAGGTGGTCATTCGCTAACGGTATGCGTCCCGGACTCAGCAAAAAGATCCTTTTCCCAACCCTAGCGATCATCGCAATCGGCCTGATGGCCTTACTCGTGATGGAGCATTTCAACGCCCGGGCTATTGTCCGCCAAGAGTTGTCCAAACGGCTGGACCGCGAGGTGGCCCTGTCGGCCAAGTTGATCGACAGCTGGCTCCAAGCTCGGCTTATTGATATAGTGGCCTGGTCTCGCCAGGACGTACTGAGCGAAGCGCTCACCGAGGGCGGTTATTATGGCCGCAGTGCCCGTCAGGGTGCGACTGAACTGCTTGCTAATCTCAAAGGTGGCTATCAGCAGTACGAAAGCATCTTCCTCACGAATACGCAGGGAGAAATTATTGCAATAGCCCCACAAACAGACCACTTCACTCCATCTGTTCGCCTGACGGATCGCCCCTATTTCCAAAAAGCCTTAAGCGGAAAATCGGTCATCTCCGATGTTATCATCAGCCGGTTTTCCGCCCACAAAACCTTTACCGTTGCTGCCCCCATTACAATTCAAGGTGCAGTGATCGGCGTTCTCGGCGGTGTGATTGATTTTTCAGTTTTCAACACCCTCTTCCTCCAGGATTTCAAAGTCAAACAATTCGGCTACGCTTTTCTTATCGACAGTGATCGCCAAATTCTGGGCAGTTCACGAAACAATGAAGAGCTACTTTCCGACCCCAATTATGCGGAGGTGCTGCACCAGATTGCCACAAAACCCAACGGCAGGTTTCCCCATGAAGAATCCAGCGGAACGATGCTCACCGTCTTTCAGCACCTGCAACGCACCGACTGGACCTTTGTCATCGATCAGGCGATTGATGAAACCCTGCAGCCGCTCAGCCGCATATTTCGGGTCAATACGGCAGGAGCCGTCCTTATTTTACTGATCCTCTCAACGATTATCGTCTTTCTTTTTCGCCAGCTCATCGTCCACCGACTCCAGGATATGCTCAGGGTTACCATGACCGTCAGCCAAGGTGATTTAAGCCAGCGTATCGAACGTCCCAAAGGAAGTGCAGACGAGATCACCGAATTGACCGATTCCTTCAATTCCATGATTGTACAGTTGGGCAAAACCGTCAGTGCACTGAACGAGGAGATAAGAGTCCGTACCAAAACCGAGGCTACCCTAGCGCATCACCAGGAAAACCTGGAAAAGATCATTGAACAACGCAGCGTGGAGCTGAAAAAAGAGATCGGTGAACGACAAAAGGCGGAAGAGCGGCTGGTCAGGGCGGAAAAACTGGAGATGATCGGTACCCTGGCCGGTGGCGTGGCCCATGATCTCAACAACATCCTTTCCGGCATTGTCAGTTACCCTGATTTACTGCTGATGAAACTGCCCCCGGACAGCCCCCTGTATCCCCCCCTACGCACCATCAAAGAATCCGGGGAAAAAGCGGCGGCCATCGTCCAGGACCTGCTCACCCTGGCGCGACGAGGCGTTACCGTCCGAGAAGTGGTCGACCTCAACAAGCAGGTGACCGCTTATCTGGCCAGCCCTGAATTTCACCTGTTGCAGTCGCATCATCCGCAGATCCGGGTCTACACCGACTGTGCCCCGGACCTGTTCAACATCCTCGGTTCTCCGGTGCACCTGGCAAAATCAATCATGAATCTGGTAACCAATGCCGCAGAGTCCATGGAACAGGGGGGAGAAATCCAAATCCGCACCGAAAACCGATACGTGGACAGTTCGCTGCGGCTCTATGAAAAGATCGGCCAAGGCGAGTATGTGGTGCTGGAAGTGAAGGATCAGGGATGCGGTATTAGCCAGGAAGACCTGGAAAAAATTTTCGAGCCTTTTTTTACCAGCAAGAGAATGGGCAAGAGCGGCACCGGCCTGGGCATGGCGGTGGTCTGGGGAACGGTCAAGGACCATAAAGGATATATCGACTGTGAGAGCACCCTGGGTATTGGCACCACCTTTACCCTCTACTTCCCGGTCACGTCCCAAAGCCACAGCCTGCAACTCCAGGAAACCCACCTGGAAGAGTATCTGGGCCAGGGAGAACATATTCTGGTAGTTGACGATATCGCCGAACAACGGCAAATCGCCTCTACTATCCTCACCGAACTGGGTTACCAGGTGAGTACCGCCGATAGTGGCGAGGAGGCGGTACGCATGGCGAGCGAGCAAAAATTCGATCTCCTGCTCTTGGACATGATCCTTGGCGAGGGCATGGACGGGCTGGATATCTACCGCCGGATCATTGTCTTTGCCCCCGGCCAACCGGCCATCATCACCAGTGGCTTCTCCAGTACCGACCGTATTGCCGAGGCCATCCAATTAGGGGTGGGCCAGTACCTTAAAAAGCCCTACATGATCAACAAACTCGGCCAGGCGATTCGCGACGAGTTAAACGCTGCCACCCCTAGGGTCTAATACTCTGGACGATGTAAATCAAACTTTTTCATCCTATAGCCCATCTGCCGCTGAGTAAGACCCAACTCCCGGGCTGCTCGTGATTGCACCCAACCATTGCGGATCAGGGCCGATTCCACCTGTTCCCGCTCAAGATCCTTTAGCGATTTTCTGCCGATGGCCTGCGGTGCCTGGGCAGTAACCGAGGGCGGCAACACGGTTTCCATGGCTGGAGGGATGCGCCCGGAATCTGGACTGGTTAGGTATTCCGGCAAGTCCTCCACCCGGAGCACCTCCCCAATGGCAAGAATAACCATTCGTTCGACCAGATTCTGCAACTCTCGCACATTACCCGGCCAGTTGTAGTCAGTAAGAAAGTCAAGAAATTCCCGTGACATACGCATGTTCTTTTCATTGCGTTTATTGCTGGATCGCAAGAAATGATCCAGGAGCAATGGGATATCGTCGCGCCGTTTTCGCAGAGGCGGAAGATTGATCGGCACTACGTTAAGCCGGTAAAACAGATCATTACGGAAGGTGCCAATAGCCACTGCTCGTTCCAGGCTAACGTTGGTGGCGGCAATGATGCGCACATCCACGGTCATGGTCCGAGAACCACCCAAACGTTCAAACTGCTGTTCCTGGAGGACACGCAGCAATTTCGCTTGCAAGAGCAGCGGCAGTTCACCGATCTCATCGAGAAAAATAGTCCCCCGATCCGCTTGCTCAAAACGCCCGATTCGAGCCACCACCGCACCGGTGAACGCTCCCTTTTCATGACCAAAGAGTTCACTTTCCAATAAATTTTCCGGCAGAGCAGCACAGTTAACCTTGATAAAAGCATCGTTTTTACGCGGGCTAGCATCATGTACGGCCCTGGCAACCAGTTCCTTACCGGTTCCCGATTCGCCAAGCAGCAGCACTGTTGCACTGGAAGGGGCTACTCGCTCGATCGACCAATAGACCTCCTGCATGGTTTTGGACTGTCCGATGATTTGATGGCGGTGATAGCGTCCGTGCAACTTTTCCTTGAGACTGAGGTTCTCCTTGACAAGCAGTTCACGATCTTGACGGATCGCTCGATTGAGACTGAGAAACTGAGCGATCAGAGTGGCCAGTACGGTGAGGAAACGAACATCCTCTTCAAAGGATATATCGGCGCCAAAAAGTCGATCCACGCTCAAAACGCCGACAGGCACCGCTGAAAGCAAAACCGGTACCCCGATAAACGAAATCTTGGTTTTAGATATTTTCGGCCTGGAGCCGGTGCGGTTGAGAAATAGCGGCTCACTGTGGACATCCGGCACCACAAAGGGAGACCCGGAGCTGAACACCTGGCCATAGATGCCCTCGGTAAGGCCATAGACACCTCGCTGTTCTTCCTCAACGCTCAGGCCATAGGAGGCACGAATGGTGAGATGACGCCCACTCTCATCCAACAAAGCAAGTGTGGCCCGCTCCATGCGCAGGGTATCATGCAACACCTTAAGCACCGAAGAAAGCGTTGTATCCAAATGTACTGCCGAGCCGATCAAGTTGACAATGTTATAGAGCGCCTGTACTTCAAGTGCCGCTGTGCTGTTCACATCGACACCGGGGCGAAGGGGGGGAGTATTTGTCTTCATATCCATCCTGATAAACTCGAAAAAAAACAGCAACCACAAAAACACGCACCGTGAAAACTACAACCGTCAATATTCACAGCCTTACCGTCACCCTACTGGGCGAATATTGTATGCGGCCACTCATTCTCGACCGCCGACACCATGGGATATGAAGCAAAATGTATGCCTATGAACAGGTACAGATTCATCCCTGTTCTTTCGGACAACGCGTTGTTCAACAGTGGTTTCTCACCGAAAGACGTAGCAACGGCCTGGTAAAGCGTCAATCTGCAGAATGAGCAGCATCAAATTTGATGACGTCCTAATAACTTCGAGCTACTGCGTCGCAGATTCCCCCCCGACACTCGACATTCCTTATGCAGGCCTTCGCAATTTGCATGAATGCGATACAGATTTTTCATCCCACTTCCCCCGTCAACGCTCGACATTTTCTTCATATTTGTCAACGATCGCCCTTGAGCCTTACACAATTGAAGAAATATAAACCCCACCCCCCTTACCTGTGCAAAAATGTGACCATAGGGTTCTGTACTGGAAAAAAGATGTAAAGGACATGACAGGCCCTGAGAAATGAAGTAGATCAGAATATCCGTGTCCGACGGATGGAAACAAGTATTTCTGCAAAACGAGGTAGGATGTGTTGGTAGGTAGTGGACGGCAAGGGAACAAGGATCGCTCTATCGTCGATACAAAGATCAGCAAAGAGGCAATCAACGAGTTGCCCCTGGGCAAATGGCAGGGTCCGGTTCAACTGGTCACAACCGTGGCCGAGGCTGAACAGGCTGCAACCGAACTCAGTAAAACGACTGTTCTCGGCTTTGATACCGAAACGCGGCCAGCCTTCAAAAAGGGACAAAAATTCCAGCCCAGCCTCGTGCAACTGGCGACCGCAGAAACCGTCTATCTTTTTCAACTCCAGTCTACCGGGCTTCCCCAGTCGATCCTGGAGATCCTGGAAAACGATGCCATTACCAAAGCTGGGGTTGCGCCTGATTTTGACCTACAGAGCTTGCAGACCATTGTCCCCTTTTCTCCCGCCTGTTTTATTGACTTGGCCCGCATGGCACGTCAGCGTGGAATCCATAACCAGGGACTTCGTGGCCTCGCCGCCCTGATTTGTGAGGTCCGCATCTCTAAATCAGCCCGCACAACCAACTGGGCCAAGCCCGAGCTCACCCCCCAGCAGATACAGTACGCCGCCACCGATGCCTGGATCAGCCGAGAGATCTACCTGCGTCTCGACCTGCTCACTCTGTAGATAAAATACGCGCTAAGGCAACTCCGTTCTCCCTGCCCGCCTCACATAAAATCGATAATACCCCAAAAGATTGCTGCCCAGAAACAGGCCTTCCATAAGCACCGCAGTGGGAGTGCCGGCAAGAATATTGTGTACCAGCCAAAGGCTGGTAGCGCACATCATCACCAATCGCAGCTGTTTATCCTCCCGGCAAAAAGAGCCGATCGTCCCGAAGAGTGCACCCACACAGCTCAGCACACTGAGCAGCCCGTGAAACGTCGACACCGCCACCAACAAGGAAGCCACGACGAAAAAGAACATCACCCGTTTTGAGGTAGTGAAATAACTCGCCACCATCCGGATTGCGGCCAGAAAAGCCAATCCCATAGCTGTCCACAGGCCGAGAAGCAAAAAATGAACGGCAATCAATAGGCAGGAACAGCATAAGCAGGCGAGGATCCGCTGCCGGTTCTTAAACTGAAAGGAAAGGAGGTCAAATCCGATGGCAATGGCCACCAGAACTTGGGAAAGGGCAAAGGAGGACATCAACCGTTGGCAGGCAAAGATAAGGTGGAAAAGGGTAAATCGGCTCAGTTGATAACGGCACCAGCGCCATAGGCAGCCGCGCCCAGTAGAGCTGTTTTTGGATTGAGAATGATGCGCACCGGCACATCGGCCAGTCGATCACGATAGGTGCCACGACAAAAAATGGCCATAAACTGCTCGGGCCTGATACAGGATTGAAGCCGGGCGGAGAGGCCACCACCGAGGAAAAGACCACCGAAGGCCAGGGTTTTCAGCACCAGATTGGCGGCTTCATCCGCGAGGATATCCAAAAAGAGCGCAAGCGTTTGCTCGGCGACCTCGCAAGAAATTCCACCAGCAACCGCCTGCATGGCCGCACCAAGGACAACCGGGGTGGGATCGACGGCCTGCTGCAGCTGGTCGCTGAGCCAGGAAGGCACGGCAAACCGGGTCGACAGGAACGCAAAAAGACTAGGGATAGCAAGGCCCGAACAGACTTGCTCCACCGATACATGCGCCTGTCGGCTGCGCATAAAGGCCAAAAGATCAGCCTGCAGCTCATTTCTAGGGGCGAAGCTCGCATGCCCTCCTTCGGAAGCACAGGGCAGAAAAGAGCCGCCGTAGGGAATAAGAAATCCTTCCCCTAAACCACTCCCTGGAGCCAGCACAGCCTGCACTGCTCCAGCCTGAGCTCGCCCGGGATTCAACACGGCACATTCCGTGTCCGGCAGATGGACGGCCCCCACTGCAGTGGCCACCAGATCGTTGATCAGATACACCTGCTGCAGGCCAAAACGGCGGCACATTTCCCGCCCATCTATCGACCAGTTGAGGTTGGTCATATGCACCTGGTTTGCCACGACCGGCCCGGCTATGCCTAGGCAGGCCCTCACCGGCCGGGGACATCCAGCATCGAGAAATTTCTCCAACAGCGACCAGAAATCGCCGTAGTCGGCATTGCGGAAGGTCTGTTGTTTAAACGGCTTACCCGGCCAGCCTGGATACAAGGCCAGCACGGTCTTGGTAGCGCCGATGTCACCGGCAAGCAATACCTCCGGGCGTGCGGCCATGGGTTATCCTTCCTTGAGCAGGCGAATGTCCCAGGCTTCGGAACGGTTGTTATTGGCCGGGTTTTCCACAACTCGAAACTCGAAAATCCGATGAGGTTCCTGGAAAAAATGGTCAGAGCCCAAAGTCGATTTGGAGAGGTGAAAAAACACGGTTTCAGACTCCAGACTGTTGTTCGCAAGCCGGTAATAGCGGAAAAAACCAAAACCGCGATCCTGGTTAAAATTGGCGACCGTACCCCGCTGCCACTGCTCCACGTTCTCGCCGTAACTTCCGACAATGGGCAAAAGTCCGGGAACGAGGAAGCCGGAGATATAGGAATCGGCCACCTCACGTAACTCTTTGTTGACGTTGTGGAAACCGATGACTTCAACTCGGCAGCCCATGTTTTGCAGGGCAATAATCAAACGGAGGAAATCCCCATCACCGGTAAGCAGGATGATCCGATCCAGATTGCGCGCCTGCAACAGAGCATCAATGGCCAAATCCATATCGGCATTGGCCTTGGTGGTGATGTTGCCGTCCTCGTCCTTAAAGCGGCGGACGTACTTCTTGATGATCTTGAACCCGCACTGCCTAAGGATGTTGTGATAAGAATAGACCTTTTGTCGATATTCGCTGTCCTTTTGGGTCCGTTCGTGATCCTCGGCCAGGTAACAGTTGGCCCGCAACATCTCTGAATTATGGCTATTGGCCAGATCGACAAGCACATCGTAGCGCATGCCGTAGCCACCGCTCATTTTAATATTTTCTGCGTC
>JAQUEZ010000344.1 GCA_028684915.1 Desulfobulbus sp. | reverse complement strand
CCTCCGTCGATGAGACGGTTTTGTTCTTTATGTTGCACAGCCTCCCTCAACCGCGGCTCTCGTCAACAACCAACCGGCTGATGAGCAGTTCGGTCAAATCAACCACCTGCAATTTGCCTTCAAGCCCGGCAATTTTGATGGCATCCTCCATGTTGATCAGGCAGAAGGGACAGGCGGTGACCAGCACGTCGGCGCCGGCCTCGCGGGCCATGTTGACACGGAGCACGCCCATGCGCGTCTCCTCCTCGGGCTCGTAGAACAGCGCCAGGCCGCCGCCGCTGCAACAAAAGGAGCGATCCCGGTGCTTGGTCATCTCCACCCGCTTCATGCCCGGCAGGGCGTCGAGCAACTGCCGCGGCTCATCGTACAACAGGTTATGGCGTCCCAGATAACAGGGATCGTGGTAGGTGTAGACCAACTCACGACCCTCGGCCGCAGCAAAGCGCAACCGCCCGTCGCGCAGCGCTGCCAGCAGCACCTCGGTGATGTGGCGCACCGGCGGCAGGCCACTGTAATCCTTTTTCAACACATTGAAGGTATGGGGATCGACGGTGACGATCTCTTGAGGCTTGGCCTCCAAAATCAGCTCGGTGTTGTGGGCCTTCAACTCCTGAAAGAGCATCTCCTCGCCAAAGCGTTTGACCTCGTTGTCGGCGTCCTTTTCCTCCTCGCCGAGGATGCCGAAATCAATGCCCAAGTGGTGCAGCAAGCGGGCCGCATCCTTGGTGATGCTGATGATGCGCTCGTCATAGGAGCCAACGCTGTCGACGAAAAACAGGGTATGGGCCTGCGTCTCCGCATCAACCAGCTTCACCTCCACCTCGGCGGCAAAGTCCGGGTCATCAATCCACTTGCCGCGCTGCTTGGCGCTCTTGCCGTAGGGATTGCCGCGTTTTTCCAGGGCGCTGAGCGGTTTTTGCAGCGATTGCGGCACCAGGCCGTCGTCAATCATGCCGCGCCGCAGATCAACGATCTTGTCGATGTACTCGATGGCCAGGGGACACTCCTCCTCGCAGGCACCGCAGGTGGTGCAGGACCAGATCTCCTCCTCGGTGAAGATGCCGCCCACCAGCGCCGGGCTCGGTTGCGGTGTCCCCCACACCGGAAAGGTTTTAAAGAGCAGATCCCGCGCCTTGATGGTGATGAAGCGCGGCGACAACGGTCGTTTCACCGTGGCCGCCGGGCACTGATCGGAACAGCGGCCGCAGTCGGCACAGCTGTAGAAATCCAGCAGATGCTTCCAGGTGAAATCCTCGATCTTCTTGACGCCGATCGACTCCAGATCACCGATCTGCTCATCGCTGAGCCCGTATTGCACCGGCTTGACCACGCCCTTGTCCAGCCGCATGAACAGCACGTTGAACAGCGAGGTCAAGACATGGAAATGCTTGCCAAAGGGCAGGTAGCAGAGGAAGAAAAAGAACACCAGATCATGCACATAATAGGATCCGATATGCAGTCCCTGCAAAACATCGCCGCTCACACCATGGAGCAGGCCGGCAAAGAGCCAGACCAGCGAGAGCGGCGCCACCCAGTGTGCCCCGGCCGGAGCAGCGGCTATTACACTGGCCTCGAACATACTTTCCGAGATCATGAGAATCGAGATGATCGCCAGCACGAACACCGCCTCAGCTGTGTGGTCCTTACCGTATTGCGGCGGCACGGCATATCTGGCCGGCTTGATGATGCCGCGGCGATAGGCGGCGATGACGCAGGCCACCAGCACCACCGTGGCCGCGTAGTCCTTGCAGACGTTGTAGACCGCACCCAGCCCACCGGTGAGGAAGGGCAGGTGAAAATCACTGGCAAAGCCGATGACCACCAGCGAGGTCGAGCGCAGGGACAGCACCAGAAAACCAAAAAAGATCGCCAGATGCAGCAGGCCGGCAGCCATGTAGCGCGGCTGCTTGACCTGGATCAGCCACAGCGAGATCACCTTGGCCAGACGCTCGCCCCAGCGGCTAAAGCGGGCATCGCCAGCCGCCAGCAGCAGCGGCGCCATACGTCTTTTGATGATGACGCCAAAGAGAACCAGAGCGACAATCGGGATCAGCACTGAAATAATCTGGGTGTTGATGCCCCAGAGGACAAATTGAGCAGGTGCGACGAGTTCCATCCTTGTTATCCTTTTCCGAACATTTCCGTGACGAGAGCCGGGATGAGCGGAGGTGATGAGTTCCGATCATGCGGGCTGTGCCGCTGCGGCGTGGGCAAGCAAACCCCGGCTCCGTCCACCGGAGCCGGGATACGCCATTACTTGCTCTTCAACAATTCCCGGGCGATAACATGCCGTTGGATCTGATTGGTACCTTCGTAAATGGTTAAAACTCTTGCGTCGCGGTAAAATCTTTCGACAGCATATTCTTTGACATATCCGTATCCACCATGGATCTGTATGGCCTGGGCGGTCACCCGGTTCACCATTTCCGAAGCAAAGCACTTGGCCATGGATGCCGCCATGGTGCAATTTTCTCCCCTTTCCTTAATAGCAGCGGCATTGAGAACTAACAGCCGTGCGGCTTCAACGTCCATTGCCATGTCGGCCATAATCCACTGCAGGCCTTGGAATTTTGCAATCTCTTGACCGAACTGCTTTCTCTGTTTGGAATATTTAACCGCTTCCTCCAGAGCGGCTTGAGCGATGCCGACCGACAGGGCGGCGATGCCGATGCGCCCCGCATCAAGTCCTGACATGGCGACGATAAAGCCTTCGCCTTCCTTGCCGAGAACTCTTGAAGCCGGAACTTTGCAATTGCTGAAAACGAGGTCAACCGTATCTGAAGCGCACTGCCCCATCTTGTTTTCCACTTTATCCACATTAAAACCAGGCAGGTCATGGGTAATGAGAAAAGCAGTGATGCCGTCGGTGCCGGTCTCTCCGGTTCGTGCCAACAGAATGACAACGCCTCCATTTTTGCCGGAGGTGATGAATCGTTTGGTGCCGTTGACGATGTAATAATCCCCTTCCTTGACTGCGCTGCATGCTAATGACTGGGCATCGGACCCTGCTTCGGGTTCGGTCAGGGCAAAAGCCCCGATGATTTTACCGGCCGTCATCGGCACCAGAAATTCCTGTTTTTGTTCCTCGGTGCCGAATTGCTCGATACTGCCGCAGCAGATTGAATTATGCACTGACATGATCACCGCCGTTGATGCACAGGCCGCAGCAATTTCGCTCAGCGCCAGGGCATAGGACACCGTCCCCATATCCTCGCCGCCATATTTTTCCGACACAAGCATCCCAAGGAGCCCGAGTTCCCCCATTTTTTTAAGGCTGTCCGCAGGGTACAGGTGCTTTTCATCTCTTTCTGCGGCCAATGGCGTCAACTCTTTACGGGCAAAATCTCTGGCCATTTTCTGGATCATTAATTGTTCTTTGGTCAACGCAAAGCTCATAAGATCATCCTCTTCATATTTTCATGATTACAGGGGGTGGCTCCATTCATTCGAACAAGATTTCTCTTTTTTTAATGGAACCTCTGCTTGTTTTACGCTGCTTGTTCAGTCGTCGGCAGCATCATGGCGTACGCTTCGCCAGGTGTTATTTAATTCATAAATCTCAGATGTTTTTGTTAGCATCCTTTGAAATTGGCAGTGCGTTTCTCAAGAAAGGCCTGCATTCCTTCAGCCCTATCTTCCGTCGCAAAAGAGAGGGCAAACAAGTCCGCTTCATAGGCACAAGCCTTATCTATCTCCATCTCCAATCCCTTATTGATTGCTTCCTTGCAGAACCGAACAGCAAGCGCCCCTTTCGCGGCTATCTTCTTTGCCATCTCCATGGCGATTGCAAGAAGATGGTCCCGTGCAACCACTTTGTTCACTAAGCCGATTCGGTGTGCTTCCTTGGCGTCGATGATATCGCCGGTAAAAATAAGCTCCTTGGCGAGGCCCTTGCCAATAAGGCGCGGCAACCGCTGGGAACCTGCAAAGCCGGGGAGAGTGCCTAAATTGATTTCAGGTTGACCAAACTTGGCATTTTCACTGGCCAGCCGAATGTCACAGGCCATGGCGAGTTCACACCCTCCTCCTAAGGCAAAACCGCCCACTGCTGCGATGACCGGTTTGGAAAGCTTTTCGATGGTGTTGAGCATCTTTTGGCCTGAAAAGGCAAACTCCCGGGCGGTAATGGGATCAAGACCCAGCATTTCAGCGATATCTGCCCCAGCAACGAAGGCCTTGGAACCCGCCCCGGTCAGGATGACAGCCTTGACCTTGGAATTCGTTTCCATGGCCGTAAAAGCATGGAAAAGTTCCTGAATAGTATCGGCGTTAAGAGCGTTGAGGGCATGGGGACGGTTAATCGTGACGACACCCACTCCCTCGTTAATTTCGACCAGCAAGTTTTTGAATTCCATCGTTTTTCTCCTCTTTCATTTCAATCAGCATTCAAACTGAACAGGGGCCTGCCATTCCTCTTTGGAGATGAAGATCTGGCTGGCATCAAGTACCATTTAGATGTGAGTCGCAACTTCTTGCCTGAGCCTTAAGCCGAGCGAACCTATGCCAATACGATCACCGGCCAACTCGGCTACGGAAACTTGAAGGCCATCGTTCAACTTGCCCATAAGGGCGGATGCCGGTATTCGACAGTTTTTAAGCATCAACGCATTGGTTACCGAAAGGCTCTGCCCCATCGTGTGCTCGTCCTTAACTACAGTCAAACCAGGAACACCAGCCTCCACCAAAAAACAACTGATACCCTTGCTTCTTGGTACATCTTTGTCGGTTACCGCCCAGACTACAAAAACGCCGGCATTGGGAGCGTTCGTGATGCTCTTGGAACCGTTGAGGACATAATGGTCACCATCTTTCACCGCCGCGGCGAATGCGTCGGAGGAGTCGGCGCAATTCTCCGTGAGCCCAAATATTCCTGCCGAATATTCACCGGAGCAGATTTTAGGGATGTATTTCCTTTTCTGTTCTTCGGTGCCGATAGCCTGGATGACTTCGCAAACCAAGTTATTGACCGAAACCGTGACCGCTGTGGAGGCACAGACTTTGGCGATCTCAGTCATGGCCACGCTGAAGGCAACCACGCCCGCCTCGGAACCACCGTACTCTTCCTTGACGTTGATACCCATGCAACCAAGCGCAGCTAGTTTTTTCATATTGGCGAGCTAGGAGGCCTGATCTTTTTCAGGATCAAGACTTGTTGTAATCTGCTCAAGCTCGACTCTGGCAAAATCACGGGTCGTATCCTGAATTAGTTTTTGCTCATCGGTTAAGTCTAAATTCATAACGTACACCTTTCTTTCATGTTGTCCTGTCGCGTACAGGATTGCCGCCACCCCAACTCTGAATACCCAGGTAAAGCACGTACTGTGCCACCCTTAGCAACAGCGACTAACTTATTGAAATAATTTAATTATAATTATATAGGCAGGGGGCCTGGACGGGAATGGATGCAGCAAATGCTTTAAATCAACAGCAGCGTCGGATATGAATTTTCAGCAGAATAAAGAAAAAGAAACGTACTTACACCATGTTGCGTCGATTGCATGATATGCTGCGTTCATGCTGCAAAGAGAAAGTGGGGTGCTCTGTGAGGCCGGTTGAAAAAAGAGCCCCTGGCATAATGGTTTTAACAGGCAAGTTGCGGAGGGCAC
>JAQUEZ010000343.1 GCA_028684915.1 Desulfobulbus sp. | reverse complement strand
CGGCTGATACATACTTCAACGGCTTACTTGAACTGGCTGATCTTTCAAAGAACAAGGGATATTCAACTGGGCTGAACCAAACTTAAATTTATCAATTTTCTGTCTAGACAACCGTCAGTAGCTTACAAAGAGGGTAAGGTAGCGCCCAACAATTGAATAGGAGAATAAGATGAAACAATACGTGATCACCATATTCAAGCCCGTACTAGTTAGTTTTTTTATCCTCCTAACTTTTTCGACAGTTCATGGATGTGACCTGAATGCTGACAACAAAGGAGCAAATAAAAGCATGCAAACATACAACATCGGCCGTTTTTCCATAGCAATACCTATTGAAATGGAGTTGAAGCTACGCTCGTCAAAACTGAGAAACGTTGCAATCAAAGAGATTTTGTGGCCAATAAATATCCCCTCTGAACAGGCTAGAATTGCTGAATGGGATCGATTCATGGCTGAGATAAAAAGAATTGAACCTCCTGAGGGGAAAGACAAAGTCATCATAAAGACACACGATTTCCTCGAAGTTGGAAAGTGGGTCAAAGGAGTGTTTAATTATTATGACCATTTTAGGGTGAGAACCGCGCAATGGAATCTTTTAATGGATACAGGTCCAGTTGGGGTGTGGCTAACGGGAAATCCGAGCATCGTAGAAAAAGAAAACGTCAGCCATAAGATGATTAACAACATTGAGAATATTGCAAAAAACTACCTGTCGCAGGAAACCTTAAAACAGAATATGCTCCAGGCGGGCAATCGATATTACCTGCAACACGGCGCAATAAATATGCCCTATTTGGAGCAAGAAGAATCAATAGCGCGCTTCGAAGGCCACCCCTTCCATCTCAAATTACTGATCGAGATGGAAATGGATTTTAACCATGAAATAGAAACTATGGGGCTCATAAAAAAAACAAGAGGAATGCTTGCTGCGGCTCTGATCACTCCAGGTGGAAGCATCTCCAAGATCCGACTGGACAAACGTAATGTGGCCGGAATGCCGGGAGAAGAAGCAGTTCTTAAGGTTAGAGAAGGAAAAGAGACAAACTTGGTTTTTACTTGGGAATTCAACGGCAAGGATGATTCAGGCGAATACCCCACAACACGCATCAATATGGAATCCCCCGACGGCAATCTGGACGAGAAGCTGAAAATTTGGGATGCAATTCTTGATTCCATGAAACCTATGCTTGTGCAGGAAAAATGAATCATAAAGAATCAACTCGGATCTTGATAAATGGAAATACCCCCAACAGACATTGATCGAATTGCTATTACCGGCATAGGGCTGCTCTCTTCCCTAGGGTGCAGCACACCTACTTCTCTTGCTGCTATCCGCAGTAGCATTGCCAACTTTACCGAGCACGAAACCGTGATGGTAAATGGTGACGAATATGGGACCGAACTGTGCGGGGCCAAGATCGCCCGCATGGCGGAGCATGTCGTATCGCGGCGTGTGTCCGGTACTGATCGTGCCATAGCTTTGCTGACTCCGGCCATTCGGGAATGCACAGACGGGCTTTCAACCGATATGCTGACACAGGCCTGCTGGCGACTGAATAGCAACATCCAACCGGGAAACGGCAATTTCATGGAAAGTTTGAAAGCTGAACTGCATGACCTGCCCGTTTCCACTCAGCAAGAAATTTTCTCTGCTGATTCTGTGTTAGGCCGCTGTCTTTTCTTTGAAAACATCATTCAGGCTGTCGCTGATCTGCGCAGTGGCACCTGTCACATGGCCCTGGTCGGGTGTGTCGATTCGCTTTGCGAAACAGCAGCTCTTGATCAACTCTTTGAGGCGGATCGGCTCAAGAGTGGGACCAATCCGGAAGGATTTATCGCCGGGGAAGCAGCCGGTGTGATCCTGCTGGAGCTGGAGTCCCATGCCAGAAGCCGTAACGCTGCGATACACGCCTTCATCAGCTCCTGGGGCCGCGGCAGTGAACCGCATCTCTGGAGCGGCACGACTCCTTCAACGGCCAAAGGTTTGACGAGCGCCTTCCACGAAGCCTTTGCACAGCTGCCAGGTAAGGGTGCAGAAATCGACATGGTGATCGCCGACCTGAATGGTGAGCGGGCTCGGGCTCTCGAATGGGGGTTCACCGCCGGCAGGATTTTCCCGATTGACGATAAAACGCGCGAATTGAAGCATCCGGCCGACTGTGCCGGAGATTGCGGCGTGGCAATGGGGACGGTGCTACTGGCATCAGCTTTTGGTCTTCTTTCCGGGACATTTCTACCGCTGAACATAGCGCTTTCAACCTCTGATGAGGACGGTACCCGGCGCATCCTCTGCCTCGAAAAGGGTGATAATCGCGATAAGGATGCACTCATCCGTAACGAGCAGAATAAGCACCTGGCGGCCCTGCCGGCTGTTATTGAACAGCATATCGACGAAGCTCCCTTCCAGTGGCTGCTCCGCAACCGCCTGGCAAAGGCGCCGCATATTGGGCTAAGTGAACTGGCGCGCCATGATCAACGCCTCGAAGCGCATCTGGACGGACTCCGGCTGGCCGGCGAGACCGGTTGGGAGATGTGCCGGGAGTCACTGCAGTTTGGAAATGCGGGTGAATATTTTGTTGCCTCAATTCTGGCGTTCAAACATGGCGATGAAGAGCGCATTACCGGTTTACTTGAAAAGGGTGGTTCCGATCCCATCCTGTCAAAAGGGATTATCTCTGCACTGGGGTGGCTCCCCTACTCTCAGACAGAGCCATATATCAAAAAATTCATGGCCGAGCAATCCCCTGACCTTTGCCGCATCGCGATTGGCGCATCCGCAATTCATCGCATTGATCCGGGTACGTGTTTGACGGAAGCCATACATAGCAAAAACCTGGCATTGAAAGCACGCGCGCTCAAGGCGACCGGAGAACTGGGCCGGATTGATCTACTACCCGCTATCATTGAAAACTTCACCAATTCGGATGTGGCCTGCCGCTTCCATGCCGCCTGGTCTGCGGCATTACTGGGAGACAAGACCAGCCTGCCGCTGCTCCAAACAATTGCCGTGAATTACGCACATTATCGGGATGAAGCGGTCATAACTGCTTTTCGGATGATGAAGCATCGAATAAAGAGTGAAGGGGTCAGGGCTACATATTTCATAAAATCTGAACTACGTTTTGAATGAGAATTCTATGTCAAGACCGTTGCGCATAACATATCCTGGAGCGTTCTACCATGTAACCACACGTGGTAATGAACGCGGGAATATTTTCAAGAGCCGAAGAGATCGAGAGAAGTTTTTGTCGTACCTGGAATCAGCAACAATCAGGTACGGCGCGAAGATCCAAGCATACTGCCTGATGAGTAATCATTTTCACCTGTTTCTGGAAACTCCGCAGGGTAATCTGTCGGAGATCATGCAGCACATAAACGGAGCTTACACCACATACTTTAACCTGAAAAGAAAGAGAGTCGGACATCTTTTCCAAGGGAGATTCAAGGCAATACTGGTTGAAGCTGACGAGTACGCGGTAGAGCTTTCCCGGTACATTCATCTTAATCCAGTAAGGGCTGGCATGGCGAGCAAACCGGAAGAATATCCGTGGTCTAGCTATCATGCATATATTGGCAATACTGCGGCGCCCGAATGGCTCAATACTGACTTTATTCTCGGCAGTTTTACCGGAAGCGCTGACAATGCCAGGAAAAAGTACCAGCTTTTTGTAGAAGATTTGATCGGGAAAAAACATGAGAGTCCCTTAAAAAGCACCTTCGGCTCCTCAATACTGGGTAGTGGCTCATTTATTGAAGCAATCACACAAGAGTATCTATCTGTAAAAGAGCCCAGCAGAAACCTTCCTGCACTGCGGCAGTTTGCTATCCAGCCTTCACCGGAGGAGATCATCAAGGCGGTACAAGACAAGTTCGACGGCAACGAAAAACTGGCTAGAAATGCAAGTATTCATATATGCCACAAATATAGCGGTGCAAAGTTAAAGGACATAAGTCAGCATTTTGCAGTTGGCGAATCTGCAATCACAGAGGCCAGCCGCAGATTTCTTCTAAAAATGGAGCAGGAAAAAGGTTTGAAAGAGAAGGTCAATCAGGTGAAGGGAATACTTAAAATATAAATTGTGTAGCCCTGACCCCTATGATTGGACCCCTATGATTGCGCAGTCATACAACAGCGACTATACGACTGCCAAGCTTCATGTAACGCAAATCCAGGGGATTACGGATCTTCACCTCAAACCAACGGACAGACTTTTTGGAAGATCAATGCTGCGTGGTTGGGAAATCCTTATTATTCTGAATCGTGAATCCTTTGGATCACCGGGTGAACTTTATCTGTTTGCCGCTATGCTTGACCATTTCCTGAGAGGCTTTGCGACCGAATCATGTTTTACACAAACTATTGTTGAGGATGTGCATGGTGGCAAAAGATGTGAATGGCCGGTCAAAACAGGAAAAAGACCTTATCTGTGAAGCTGCACCAAATACTAAAAAAAGGGAGTCATCAATGAAAGCAAAGCAAACTATTATTAGTTGCATAGGTATCACTGCACTGCTGATCTTGTCATGCAGTGCAACTGTTTTTTGTAAAGAAATTAATTATAAAACAAAAACAGATTTCATTTGCGATGATACCAAAATCGAAATTATTACAAAATATTTTAAATTTACGTCAGATAGTCCACCACATTCTGAAGAACAAACTATCACCTTGAAGGACATCAAAACTGGAATATCGATTGAAACACCTTCTTCAGGGAAACCTTATGACAAAGACTTAGATGCTACATCCGCTGACGGCTACCAATGCGTAAAAGGTAAAAAACAATCTTATCTTGTTCTTTCGTATAGGACAGGTGGCAACTGCGTAGAGTGTGAATGGCAAGGAATATTGGATTTGAAAGGCAATAGAATAGTGGTGGACAGATACAAAAAACAAAAGTCCTCATTTGCACACAAATGGAAAGAACTTGGTCTTCATGGCAGCCCGAAACGGGGCATTGATTTTGAGGCAATTCCAGATGAATAGTGATTCTTTCTAAAAATTATCAATTAAGGGAGATCGCTAATGTCAAATATTTATTATGATGGAATGTATGCACCTAAAGGTGGCAAATATTCCAACTCGTACCCATTACCAAAACCAGATTCACCACAAAAGTACGACAAAAATGGCAAAAAAATTCGGAGAAAATTGCCGGGGGGATTGCACTCATATTATCTTCTCCCAATACAAATGACCCCTGGTCGTGCTAGCGGGAATAGTCGCAGACATGGTGATGCATCACCTGAAGTTCAAAGGAAAGCGATTGACACAATTATTGAGGCTGCGAAAAATCATGGGCTTACTAATCGGGAAACGGCACATGTATTGGCAATTGCCTTTGTGGAGTCTGGGTTCAATCCAGATGCTGCAGCAGGCACAACAACAGCAGCAGGTTTAGGCCAATTTGTAAGAAAAACAGGTTGGGGTTATGGGTTGGATGACACCAATAGATTTGAGCTCAAATCGAACGCAGATGCTCTCGTTTGCGTATTCCGGGCGAAGCCGACCGCTGTTCCGGTTCGATGCCGACCGGCATTCCGATCTGATGGCGACCAGCATTCCGGCGGGAAGCCGACCGCTGTTCCGGAGCAATCCGACCGGTTGTTTGTGA
>JAQUEZ010000342.1 GCA_028684915.1 Desulfobulbus sp. | reverse complement strand
TAACCGTATCCGGACCGCCATCATCTGGCAAAACGGCGATCATCCTGAAAACGGCAGCGACCTTGATGCAGAAAGGTGTGAAGGTTGGCGTCGTCAAGTTTGACTGCCTCTCCACCGACGACGACCTTCTCTATGAGAAGGCGGGCATTCCAGTGCGTAAAGGGATATCCGGCGCATTGTGCCCTGATCACTATTTTGTCTCCAACATCGAAGAGGTATCCCAGTGGGGGATGAAGGAGGGGTTTGACTTGCTGATCAGCGAATCGGCGGGGCTTTGCAATCGCTGTTCTCCCTACATCAAGGAAATTGGGGCGGTCTGTGTCATTGACAATCTCAGCGGTATCAACACCCCCAAAAAAATCGGTCCGATGCTCAAAAGCGCCGATATCGTGGTGATCACTAAGGGCGATATTGTCTCGCAAGCGGAGCGAGAAGTGTTCGCAAGCCGAGTCAATTCGGTGAACCCCAAAGCCACCATCATGCACGTCAATGGTTTGACCGGCCAGGGGGCCTATGAGCTCGGTACTCTAATTTATAATGAAAAAGTTCATGTTGACACCGTCAAGGGACGCGAGCTGCGCTTTCCCATGCCTTCAGCACTCTGTTCCTATTGTCTTGGTGAAACCCGTATCGGTGACGAATATCAGATGGGCAATGTACGCAAGATCAACCTTGAAACTTGATTGATATAGGATATCACAGTGAAGCGAATACGAGAGGAACTTGAAAAACTGGAGTGCAGGCAACTGCTTGGCCGCTACCCGTTTTTGAATAGCTATCTGAGCGTCCAGGGACTTGAGTTGACCGGCGATGAAATGGAAACCCTTCCTGCGCTCCTGGCGCGGCTTTCCCCTGATGAGATCGAGGACAAGGCGCTTGATGCAGAGACGATTATCACCGGAACCGTCACCTATATTAGCCAGATGCTTGAATTTCTGGGGGGCGGGAAAGAACGTTCGGTGGATGAAATAACACTTTACCCCGGTACCAATAAAAGCGGGGAGCCTGAGAACTTTGAAAAACTGACATTTCAGCGCGGGGAGATAGTCTGTATTGTCGGTCCCACTGGATCGGGAAAGAGCCGACTTCTGGCCGACATTGAATGGATGGCCCAGAAGGACACGCCCACTCACCGGAGACTGCTGGTTAACGGTGCGGCGCCCGACCCGAAATGGCGATTTAGTTCATCCGATAAGCTGGTTGCCCAGCTTTCCCAAAACATGAACTTTGTCATGGACCTGACGGTGGAGGAATTTCTACGACTTCATGCAGACAGCCGCATGGTGAACAATGCAGAAGAAGTAGTACAGAACATCATCCATGAGGCAAACGCCCTTGCCGGGGAACAATTTGCGCGGGATACAGCAATCACCTCGCTCTCCGGCGGCCAATCGCGGGCGTTGATGATCGCTGACACAGCCATCCTCAGCCGTTCACCTATCGTTCTGATCGATGAGATAGAAAATGCAGGAATCGACCGCAAGAAAGCCCTGACCCTGCTGCTCAATGAGGACAAGATCGTACTGATGGCAACCCACGACCCTATGCTCGCGCTTATGGGCGACCGCCGTATCGTCATCAAAAACGGTGGTATTCACAGGGTGATCGAAACAAGTGATCGCGAACGGGCAATCCTCTCAAACATTGAAGCCCTGGACTTCAAGGTGCAGTCAATGCGCCACATGCTTCGCCAGGGTGAATCTTTGGAACATTTTGAATTTTAAAGGAGAATAATTATGCATGATGGTTGCAGCGGAAGTTTTGGAAACGGACAGCAGGTGGTGGACAAAGTGCGAATGATGGGGTTTGCGGAGCAGCCCATGCCGGTGCCGCTTTCAATAACCTGTGGTCAGTGCGGGACGCCTTTTGAAATGGAAACCTTTGAAACAGTGTGCCCTGAATGCGGATGTGTATATGCGGTAACTCCCTGTCACGCCTTTGACCCGGCCAACGTGTCATCCGCTGGGATTGGCTACTGAAGAGATCAGCTTGTTTATGCTAAACAAAGCAGTAGAGGGTAAAGTAACCGTTTAAAATTTAAACATATTTTATCATATTCAGATGCCACCGGCTTTGCCTGTGGTATCTGAATATTCTTCTTCTTTACCAACGACCTAATGCTGAAACAGCGGAACATGTCATGTTTGATTGAAACAAGTCATTCCATCCTCACTGTTTTTTCTACAAGGATTTGAGACGTGTAACTCTGGATCGATGACCCGAATGCACGCATTTCCAACTGTCCAATTTGCTTGCCTTTTGCAAAATAGGCGTTATCATGTCCTCATTATTTCCGACTCATTTCCAATGAGATACCCCTTCCCTGGGCCTAGCTGAACACAATTTTCGTGTTCTTGAATTCCAGGTACCACGCGGCGCTGCCTTTCCCGGGCAAAGACGTTTAATCGCAGAGGCGAACGTCTTTCTTTGACTTAGGAGAGTTGCGCACGCACCCCTTTAAACGGATCCATCGATTCGTTTTCCTCTCGTTCATTTTCCCTCTGTTGAACCGATAGCTCTATCTCTGTCTTTTCGAAGCCGTATTTTCTCTGCGCGTTTTCGTAAAGGCTGATCCTATCGTTTTTTTCCAATGCATACCCCACCCCGCTCATCCATCGGGAGCTGTTACGTCATGCTCCCGGCGGAGCCATGTCGTCATACTCCCCCAATTTCATAGGAGGCAACACCATGGCGCCATTGCAGGAACAGATCCAATCCATCAACGAACGCTTGCGATCATTCGGCAACGAAGCGATCCAGGAAATCAAGATGACCGATAAGGGAGGTAACGTGATCGGTCAGATCAAGTACGGCTTTCGGCCCCAGTACGTCTTTGATAGCGTCAATGAGGTGCTCGGTCCGGAGAATTGGCGGTACGAACTAACCAAGGAGGAAATTTTCGAGTCTCAGGCGGTCGCCGAGGTTCGATTGTTTGTGAAGATCGACGGTGACTGGCTGTGCAAGGGTTCCCACAAGGGACAGATGCAGATTGTCAAAGGCAATGTCGGCGATGCCCAGAAAGGGGCCATTACCGATGCTATCCAGAAATGCATGTCACTGTTATCCATCGGCAGCGATGCCTACAAGGGACTGTTGAAGAACGTCTACATTCAGGGAAGCCAACGAACTAAGCCACCCGCAACGCAATCCAACCCTCAACCGAAAACCAAACCCGCTGCATCCACAACCAGCCAACCCGCTGAACCACCTGCCAACCAGAGTGATCCCTCGGCAACCTTGCCCAAAATCGCTGGCGTCAGCTTCGAGCATCGACAAGGGGTGATCATCGCCATCGGCGACCATCTCTTCGACAAGAAGGAACTGCTCAAGGCCGCAGGCTTTCAGTGGGATAAGACCGGCAAAACCTGGATGAAGCAAGCCGCTTAACCCCCACAACCCTACTCAAACCAGAGGGAGTGATACTATTCCCTCGGCGGGAATCATTGTATCCTCCCTCATTTTTTTCAGGAGGATCCCACCATGTCAGACCAGTTAATGCTCACCCTGCAGGCCGCTCTCCAGCAGCTTGCCATCCAACAGACCGAGGCAACGCTCGGTGATCGGAGTACCTATCTCGGGGCTTCCGACATCGGCGCCTGCCCACGGAAAACTATTCTCAGAAAGCTCCATGCCCCGGAGGCCGACCTGGTCACCCTGCTGCGGCAGCGACGCGGTCACATGGCCGAGGAAGTGGTTGCCGCTGCCTTCATGATTGCTGGTTTCAGCAACTTCCAACGACAAACCGAGGTTCGACATGCGGGCGCTGTCCCGGTCATGGCCCATCTCGATTTTGTCTTCGTCTCGGAGGTGCGAAAGACCATGGCAGTGCTGGAGGTGAAAGCACCGGAGAATATCCCGGAACACCCTTACGGCGCTTGGGAAACCCAACTCTATTTGCAAATGGGACTGCTGGCCGACAGCTTCCCCGATTACACCGTGGAGAAAGGCGCCATTCTGGCGGTCAATTTCGGTGATCAGGGGATGCGGCTCTTTGGCGGTTACACGCCCCAGGACACCATCTATCACGGCCTGATCGACCGGGCCGCCACCATCTGGAACCAATACCAAGCCTACAGTGCAGGTGATCTTGCCACTCCTTTCATGGAAGTGGGACCACTCTGCGGCTACTGCCCCTTCCTCATGGATTGCCCCAAATTCGAGGCCGAGGAGGTGCGGGAGCTGACCGAGAGTGTCGAGATCCTGCTGGAACTGCAACACCAACAGAAGGATTTGGACACAGAGATCGGCATGCGCAAGAGCAACCTGCTGGCCATCGTGGCCCAACGCGGTCCGCTCAGGGCCTTCGGCCATCTGCTGCGCAAGGCAGTCCGGACCAGGAAGTCACTGGATACGGACCAACTCAACCAGTTCCTCCAGGGCTATGGTCATTCGCTGACTGATTTCCAGAAGAGCGGCTCCTACGCCTTCCTGGAAATTAAGAAAGCCGCTTGAACCCATTCTTCCCATCCATATTGCACCAAATTTTCTCCCCAGGGTGGGGAGAGCAATCACCTCATTCTTCAAGGAGAACCATCATGTTGAACAAGACCATGCTGATCGGCAATTTAGGCGCGGACGTTGACACCCGTTACACCAAGACCCAGGTCGCCGTGGCTACCTTCCGCATCGCCACCACCGAACGGTGGAAGGATAACGAAGGCAAACCGCAGGAGTCGACCGAATGGCACCGTATCGTTGCCTTCGGCCGCCTGGCCGAGATCTGCTCCGAGTACCTCTCCAAAGGCTCCCGGGTCTACCTGGAGGGCCGTTTGCAGACCCGCAAATGGCAGGACGCGGAAGGTGTCACCCGCTTCACCACGGAAATCATAGCCCGTGAGATGAAGATGCTGGGTGGCGGCGAACGAACCGATATTCCGGTGCCACCGGAAGACGGCCAGGATCCGCCTCCTTCCGATGACGTGCCATTCTGATTGCCACGCATTACAGCCATACAACACCCCATGCCTGAATCCCGCCTCGCGGGGTTCAGGCCCTTTTGCGAAAGAACGACAGGAGAACAACCATGACACGACGCACCGAATCCGCCCGGCAGGCACTTGATCAGTATTGCCTGAGCAAGGGTGAACCCATGGATACCCTCGAAACCGCCATCATCGATCTGTTGACCGACTTGCTGCACTTGGCCCAAACAGAGGGTCAGGATGGCTTTATGCTCGGGCAAACAGCCCAGATGCATTTCCTGGTCGAAACCGAACACACGAGAAAGCCCTGAACACAACACCACCACAGGAGAACATCATGGCACGACTGGGTTCACAGGCCAAGGGTGGCTTTTATCCGACAACGGAGAGCGTCCGTGGCCAACTCAAACAACTGCTCAATATAGAAGAAGGCGCCCGCATTCTCGATCCCTGCTGCGGCAACGGCAACACACTTGCCGCTTTGGCGGAAGGAACAGGCTCCATCACCTACGGCATTGAACTGGATCATGATCGGGCCACCGAGGCACGGCAACGAATCCACCACCTGCTCTGGGGCGACGCCCTGGTGGAGATGCGGATCTCGCCCGGAGCCTTTGGCCTGCTCTATCTCAATCCACCCTATGACTACAGTCTGGACCCGGAAGCCCAGGCCCAGCGGCTGGAAGCGCTCTTTC
>JAQUEZ010000341.1 GCA_028684915.1 Desulfobulbus sp. | reverse complement strand
AGATGATGCGCGATGCCAAAATTACCGAGATCTATGAAGGAACCAGTGAAATTTTGCGGGTTGTGATCGGCGCGTCTTTAGCCCAGGAGTAGTCTTTCCCCCCTCGACTACTCATCAGCTGAGCTATCCTGATCCGTAAATGAAGAGGAGTGCTGCACGCCCATGCGGCACTCCTCAATTGATGCGCCCGCAGGGGGAAAACCGCAACCTGTTCAACGTGCCCCGGCAACCCGTCCGGCCGCACCCCCGCCATTCTTAGCCCGGTTGTTCGTGCTTGCCGGCGCAATCAGCTCCCGCTCTGCCTATCTTGCTTGATGATGTCGTAAAAACTTCGATCTCCTGCATCGTAGCGGTTTTTCCGACGCTCGACATACCTTATGTATGCTTTCGATCCGGGAAAAACACTGCTCTTTGTATATCTGTGTTTTTACTTAACCATCTTTTAGAGTGTGATGGGCTTATTACGAGTTCATCTTGCTTGCAAAAGCTGGAATTTATTGATAGTTGTGCATTCTATCCCACCCGTGTCTGGTCGGCGGTGCGCCCTGATCACAGAGGTAGGGGCTCCTCATTTTCTCCCTCGAGGTACATGATGCGGCACAAACCAATAGCGTCCGACCTGGTCTGCCTCTCCGACCTGAAAACCAAGGACAAACTGCTCTCCTCCATCCACAAGATCAGTACCCTGCTGACCCGACCTATTTCGCTGGACACCATTCTCACCTCTATCGTCAAAGAGATCTCGGTGGTCTTCGGGTTCACGCGCCTGATCATCCTGTTGGTCAATAAAGATAAAACCCTGCTCGAATGCAGGTATACCCATGGATTCGGCGATTATGAGCTGGATCGGGTGCGCCTGCCGTATCGCCTCAAAGAGCACGAATGCGTGGAAACCCGCGTGGCGCGGGAGGGTAAAACCATCTTTGTCAAAGATTACCTCAACTATCCGGATGCAACGGCCATCGACATCAAGATCGCGCGCAACATGCGACGTGTCTCCACCCTTGCCGTGCCCCTGCAGATCAAGCGCGATATCATCGGCCTGATCACCGCCGACAAGGACGACGTCAAGCTCAAGCTGACCAAAAAAGACATCGACGCCTTTGCCACCTTTGCCAACCAGGCGAGCATCATCATTGAAAACGCCCGGCTCCAGGAGCAGAACAAAAAAAAAATCAAGCAGCTCTACACTCTGCAGGAGATCAGCCGCAAGACCAGCTCCACCTTTCACCTCGAAAAACTCTACAAGGGGGTGGTCGCCAGCACCCTCAAACTCACCAAGGCGTTCAGCTGCATGCTCTTTGTGCTCGACGAGGAGGGCAAACACCTCACCCTGACCTCGAGCAATGTCCTTGAGCACATCGATCGTCAGTACCACCGGCTTCGGGTTGGCCAGGGACTGGTCGGGTGGGTGGCGGAACACGGCCAGCCGCTTCTAGTGCAGGATGTGCAGCGGGATGAACGCTACCTGGAGATGCTGCCTGGTGTGGCCTCGAAGCTGGCCGTTCCTCTCATCAGTGAAAAGCGCATTCTTGGCGTGGTCTGCGCCGAGGGGCTCAGCCACGGCGCCTTTACTGGCGAAGATTTGAAACTGTTGATGATCTTTGCAGGCCAAACCGCAAGCCTGATTCGCAACGCCCGCCTCTATGGGCAGGTGATGACCGAACGCAATTTTCGCGAATACATCCTGGAGAGTTCGCCCAACTCCATGATTTCCATCAATCTGCGCAAGCAGATAACCTCGATCAACAAGCGAACCGAGGAGATCTTTCACATCAAGCGAAGCGACGCTCTTGGGCGTAAGGTGGGCGAGGTCTTTGAGGATGAGATCATGCGCATCATCGATCTGGCCCTTGATGAACACACGGTGGTCAACCGCAAGGAGGTCTTGTGGAATCCTCATAACGGCACCGCCGGCTTTTTAGGACTGACCTCATCGCTGCTGCGCAACCATCAGGGTAATGTGATCGGCGCCATGCTCATTGTCCGCGACCTCACCGAGGAGAAGCGCACCGATGAGCTGATCCGCCGGCTCGACCGCCTGACTTCGCTCGGGCAGCTGTCAGCGGGCATTGCCCATGAAATTAGAAATCCGCTGGCCAGCATCAACTTCAACGTGCAGCTTCTCGCCAAGAAACTGGTCGGGGATGAACATGCCCGCAGCATTATCGAGGACACCCAAGAGGGGGTCGACCGCATTCGCATACTGGTCAAGGGTATGCTCGATTTTGCCAAACCCTCCCAGCCCAGCCTGATGAGCAACTCCATCGTCCGCATTCTCAAGGGGGCCATCACCCTGATGGACTCCCAGTTCAAGAAAAAGAAGGTGGTGGCGCACCTCACTCTCTGTGACGAGATTCCCGAGGTGGTCATCGATGCCCATCAGATCCACCAGGTATTTGTCAATCTGCTGCTCAACGGCATGGAGGCCATGCCCGGCGGCGGCGGCATCGACATCGTCGGCCGTGTGATCAAGGGGCATGGAAAATGTAACGATGTTGCTTTGCTGCAATTTATTGATCACGGCGTCGGTATTGCAAAGGAGGACCTAGGCAAGATCTTTAACCCGTTTTTCACTACCAAAACCGAGGGCACGGGCCTGGGGCTCTCCATCGTGCATAAGATTCTCGAGCAGCACAATGCCTCGGTCGAGGTGGAGAGCGAGGAGGGCAGGGGCACGGCCTTTTCCCTCAAATTTCAGATAAAGCAAACCGAGGGCAGCCGATGTATCGATATAAAATTTTGATCGTTGATGACGATAGGCTGCTGCAGAACTCCCTGAAGAATATCCTCTCGGGCAACTACGATACACTGATTGCGGGAAGCGGGGAAGAGGCCCTGCGTCTGCTCAAGAAACAGAGCGTTGATCTGGTGCTGCTCGATATTCGCCTGCCCGGCATGGACGGCATCGAAACCCTGGGGAAAATGCGCAAGATCAAGGGCGATCTTTTTATCATCATGATGACCGCCTACGAGGATATTAAGACTGTGGTCACCTCGATGAAGTTGGGTGCCCACGATTATCTGGTTAAACCCCTTGATATCGAAATGCTTGAAATCATTATCGAGAAAACCCTGGACAACCTGCGGCTGGTGCAGGAGGTGGAAGCGCTTCGCTCCGCCTCCTCCGATGCCTTCAACCTCGCCGACATCATAGCCGAGAGCGAGGGGTTCCGCGCGGTGCTCGATTTCGCCGACAAGGCGGCCAAGGCTTACAGTACCACCGTGCTCATCGAGGGCGAAAGCGGGGTGGGCAAGGAGGTAGTGGCTCGATTCATCCATCATCGCAGCAGTCGCGCGACCAAGCCCTTTGTGGGCATCAACTGCGGGGCCATCAGCAAGGATCTGTTGGAGAGTGAACTCTTCGGCTATGCCAAGGGCGCCTTCACCGGCGGACTGGTTGAGGGTAAGAAGGGCAAGATCGAGATGGCCGAGGGCGGAACGCTCCTGCTCGATGAGATCGGCGAACTGCAGACCTCCGCCCAAGTCAAACTGTTGCGTTTTCTTGAGGAGCGCGAGTTTTATCCGGTAGGGGGAACAGAGAAGAAACGGGTGGATGTGCGGGTGGTTGCCGCCACTAACAGGCGCCTGGAGCAACTGGTCAAGGCCGGGGACTTCCGGGAGGATCTCTATTACCGCCTCAACGTCGCCAGGGTCGACATTCCCCCGCTTCGGGAACGCAAGGCAGACATTATTCCCCTGGTCTGCTTTTTCATGAACAGGTTGAACCGGCAATTCAATAAGAACTTTCGCGGCATTGCCCCGGAAGCCCAGGAACTACTGGTGCGCTACCCCTGGAAGGGCAATATTCGCGAGCTGAAGAACATGGTTGAGCGGGTTATCCTCATGGAAGACGGGCCACTTATTCTGCCCGAGTACCTGGCCTTTCTTGCCGTTTCTTTTCCCGGTGCATCCCAGAGCGGCGAACTCAACATCCAGATTCCGTCGCGGGGCCTGAACCTGGATGAACTCACCAAACAACTCATCATCCAGGCCCTTGAGCTCAGCGGCTCCAACCGCACTCGCGCCGCCCAACTGCTCGGTATCTCCCGGCCGACCCTGACTTATCGTATCGAAAAACATGGAATTAAAGTGAGTTAGTTTTTTTATCGTCCGTTTGACGGGGCCAATTTTTGCCTAAAAATGAATTGTTATGTTGGCAGAATGGTTCTGTTGAACTTGATGCGATCAGGAGAAGAGTAATCCCTATCGATCAAAAAAGATTTTCATTGTCGTATGCTGCTGCTTGCTGGCACTTTATAAAAAAAAAGCTGAATTTACAACGGCACCAGAGAAGATTCAGGTGCCGTTGCAAATTTTGTTGGTCGTTTCGAAAACAGCCGGATACGTGAGTTTGATTTACTCGGTAGCGTCCGTAATAATTGCATTGAAACCACATTCGGCTTCGCACGAGCCGCAATCAAGACAATCCTCAGTTATCTCATAATAATTTTTTCCATGGGGATGGATGATTGCATCAGCAGGACAGGCGCTTATGCATGCACCACAAAATTGACACTCATCAGGATCGATCTTATGCATTTTTTCTCCTTTAAACGGGGATGGGAATTTATACTTCGAAACAAAATCTATACATTAATGTAAAATAAAATCAATAGTCAACATGCATAGCCGATTTAATTTTCGAATAATTTTTTTATCACATTTTCGTCAAGGTTGGATTGAGGGAAAATGCATTATTAAAGCTAAAAACTATCCTATTGGCGTATATCTGTATGTGTAAAAAATAGAATATATACAAGCTATTGTGAGGTGTCGCCGTATTCAAATTATGACCACCAAGATGGCCTCGTCAATGAATCTGGAAGTTGTTTTGTTTTTTCTGCGGCTGCGTGCCATGAGCAGGAACTGTGAGAAACCGGCGTGGTATCAAGGCCTTATTTTGGCAAGCCGCAAACACCGTCAGTGCATTCCTTCCATACCGCAAATGATTGTTTGAGAAAACTAGAGTCCCGCAATGGTCAAGGGGGGGCATTCAGTGGTTGCAGTTGAGTGGTTTATACGAGAGCCAACGCAGAGAGTAAAAAATACCCGCAACCTGAGTAATTTTTGCGTCTGGCCCAGAGCCTTATTGACGGTATCGATGATCTCGCCTTGTGTATAGCAAACCAACGTTATTAATTTTTTTCATGCGAAATCATGATGAGCCACAGACCGTATTCGGAAAACCCAAAATAGGAACAAAAATGTCATACGCCAACGACCACTTGAGGCTGTGGCGGATTCGTTTTGCGCTTTTCATTCGCGTTACCAACATTTGTTTGTCACCAAGACGCGTTCTGTTATCGAACAGTCATTGAGTTACCTGAGTGGACTCATGCAGGCTGCTCGTAAAAATGTCGAACGGATGACCGAAGTCGTGCCGGAAACGCAGTATCAATCATTGCAGCATTTCACGACGCATTCTCCCTGGGATTACCGCCCCGTAATGGATCAGGTGGCCTTGGACGCCGATCGTCTTTTAGGGGGTACCCCTGACAGCGGCCTCATTCTCGACGAAAGCTCCATACCCAAAAAAGGGAAAAAGTCTGTCGGCGTTGCCCGCCAATGGTGCGGCCGTCTCGGCAAGGTCGATAATTGCCAGACCGGTGTGTATGCCTCGCTGGTTCAGGGAGCGTCGGCAACGATTAT
>JAQUEZ010000340.1 GCA_028684915.1 Desulfobulbus sp. | reverse complement strand
GTACATGGGGAGTCTCCTTTTCTTGAACTTTGAGCGGTTCTGAAAAGTGAGACTTCCCATTTCTCCCGTAACTGTCAAACTTTGGGAGTCCACCGGCAGAGCCGGTGGTTTACCCATTTATTATTAATTGCAAAACCAATGTGACTTCTAACATGAACCGGGTAGGGCCATGAAAACACAAATTGTTCGGATCATGGATTGCGCCGAGGTCCTGCCCGGATTTTCGACCCAAGGGGCACTGCGCGACGAGCCGTCCGGCACCCACCAAGTGGTTATGGGCAAGCACCTGACCCAAGGCGAACCTTATAACTACAAAGAAGAGGATCGGCTGCGCATCTCCCCCGACAGGGACATAAGCAAGTATGTCTTGGAGCCAGGCGACATTCTCTATATGTCACGCGGCATCACGACGTACCCCGTGTTGATCGAGTCGGTGCCTGAGCCCACAGCTGCCCCGTCCACCTTCTTCATCCTCAAGCCCAGACCTAATGTCGTTCCGGCATATCTGGCCTGGTGCCTGGAACAACCCCTTGTCGAGTCGCACCTCACTGGATTGCGAACAGGGGCAGGGACACCGACCATTCCTCGCAAGGGGTTTATGGAGATCACCATTCCCTTGGCGGACATAGCTACCCAGCACCGTATTGCCGACCTGTGGCACCTCCAGAAACGAGAGTCTCAACTGCGTCGACAACTACTTGACGAATCCACGCGCTTCCACCGCCTTGCCGGACAGAGCATCTTCAATGAACTTATTAGTAAATGAAAGGGAAAAAGAAATGAGCCCCAAAATATCCCAACAGGAGATTAACGACATTCTCTGGCGTGCCTGCGACTCACTCAGAGGCACGGTCGACTCCACCGACTTTAAAGATTATGTCCTTGTCATGCTCTTCGTGAAGTACATCTCCGACGTCTGGCAGGATCATTATGAAGAGTATCGGAAACAATACGGCGACGACGAACGGCGTATCCAGCGGCGGCTAGAGCGAGAGCGCTTCGTTCTGCCCACCGAGTCAAGCTTCTACCACCTTTACGCCAATCGAGAGGCACCTAATGTGGGCGAACTCATCAACATCGCGCTGGAGCAGGTGGAGCAGACCAATAAGGCCAAGCTCACCAACGTCTTTCGCAACGTCGACTTTAACTCCGAATCGCGTTTGGGTAACACCAAGAAGCGCAATTATATCCTGAAACACTTATTGGAGGACTTCAACGACAAACGGCTTGACCTCCGCCCTTCGCGTATCGGCAATCTTGACGTCATCGGCAATGCCTATGAGTTTCTCATTGGTCGCTTCGCCGCCGGGGCGGGTAAGAAGGCGGGCGAGTTCTACACTCCGCCAGAAATTTCCACACTTTTGGCTAAGCTTCTCGATCCCCAGCCCGGTGAACGTATCTGTGATCCCGCTTGCGGCTCAGGTTCTTTGCTCTTGAAATGCGCTCTCCATGTCCGCGCAACACACGGCTCGAACAACTACTCACTGTTCGGGCAGGAGGCCATTGGCTCCACTTGGGCGTTAGCTATGATGAACATGTTCCTCCACGACGAGGACGGCCCGCGTATCGAGTGGGGCGACACGCTCCTGGAGCCCAAGTTAATTGAGGGTGACAAGCTCATGAAGTTTGAGGTGGTCGTTGCTAATCCGCCATTTTCCCTCGACAAGTGGGGGGCAGATAAGGAGGGCGAGGAGGCCAAGCATTACAACCGCTGGCACCGCGGAGTACCGCCTAAGTCTAAGGGTGACTACGCCTTCATTAGCCACATGGTCGAAACCACCACCGAGACCACCGGCCGAGTTGGCGTTATTGTTCCCCATGGGGTGCTCTTCCGAGGTGGAGCAGAAGGCAGAATTCGCGAAGCATTTATCAAAGAGAACCTCCTAGACGCCGTCATCGGCCTGCCTGCTAACTGTTTTTTTGGCACCGGCATCCCGGCCGCCATCCTCATCTTCCGTCGTGATCGGGGCGAGCGCACCGACGTCCTCTTTATTGATGCCAGCCGCGACTTCGAGCAAAACAAGAACCAAAATAAACTCAGGGAGGACGTGGAAGTCTCCAAGGTAATTGAAACCTACCGCCAACGAGTGACCGAGAAAAAATACTCCTACGTCGCCAGCCGCGCGGAAATTGCCGAAAACGAATACAACCTCAATATTCCCCGTTACGTTGACACCTTCGAGGAGGAAGAGGAGGTTGATATCATCGCCGTCCAGCAGCGCATCGAGGCTCTGGAGATGGAACTCGACGTGGTGAGGGGCGAGATGGCGAAGTGCCTGAAGGAGCTTGGACTATGAGGAAGAAGATAACTCCCGCCTCCCCAGTACAGCCGCCGGTTCCGATGGAGACGCCCTTCCTGCTCTATGCCGGGGACGATGAAAAGGTGCATGTCCGGGTACTGATCCATGGCGAGACCCTCTGGTTGCCGCAGCGCCTCATGGCCGAGCTGTTTGAGACCACGGCGGACAACATTGGCCTGCACCTCAAGAACATCTTTGCCGAGGGTGAGCTGGCCGAGACGGCAACTGCCGAGGATTTCTCGGTAGTTCAAAACGAGGGTGGCCGCGCGGTGCGCCGCATGCTCCGGCACTACAACCTCGACGCCATCATCGCCGTCGGCTACCGGGTCAGCTCCCGGCGAGCCACGCAGTTTCGTATCTGGGCCACCCAGATACTCAAAGAGTACATCAAAAAAGGTTTCGTGCTAGACGACGAGCGTCTCAAGCAAGGCAAGCAGGTATTCGGTGAGGACTATTTCCTGGAACTGCTGGAGCGAGTCCGATCTATCCGCGCCAGCGAACGCCGCATCTACCAGCAAATCACCGATATCTTCGCCGAGTGCAGCATGGATTACGATCCGAAGGCGGAGATCACCCAAAACTTCTATGCAATGGTGCAGAACAAGTTCCACTATGCCATCACTGGGCAGACCGCCGCAGAGATCATTCATGAAAAGGCCGATCACAACGCCCCTTACATGGGCCTGCTTACCTGGAAGAACGCACCCCATGGCCGGGTGCTAGCCTCCGATGTGACGGTGGCCAAAAACTACTTGGGCGAGCCGGAGATCAAACGGCTAGAGCGCACCATCTCTGGTTTTTTCGACTACATCGAGAATATCATCGAAAACCGCATGCAAATGACCATGGCCGACATGGCGCAGGCCGTGGATAAGTTTCTGACCTTCAATGAATACCGGCTGCTTTCCGACAAGGGGCGCATCAGCAGAGCCCAGGCCACCGACAAGGCGCTAGCCGAATATGCCGAGTTCAACCGGACCCAGAAGATAGAATCGGATTTTGATCGGATGGTGAAAGCGACGCAGACGCTGGCAACCGAGAAGGCGGAAGGCAAGGAGCGTCGGAAAAAATGAAGACGAGCGGCAACGGATGGACCTGGTTTTTTGTCGAGATGACAAAGCGATTTTTTAAGGATTGAGAAAATGATGATTTTAAATGGTCTACCGGAAGGCTGGCGAGACATTAGGCTTGGCGAATGCCTTCGTGCCGTTAATGGCGGAACTAGCGTTATTTCTGAAGAGCGCGTGGCTTTTGATGGAGAGTTGCGGATTCTAAAGACGAGCGCTGTATCGAAGGGCGTCTATCTCCCCTCTGAGAATAAGGCTTTGACAGAAAGCGCTGCGACCACCCTATCTGTCTCACCCTTGGCTGGGTGCATTCTGTTCAATCGGAAAAATACCCCCGAACTCGTCGGCACTTCCGCCTATATAGAGAATGACGAACCCAAGACATTTTTGCCAGACCTGCTCTGGCAACTTCATGTATGCGCCGAGGATCGATTTCATGCCAGGTGGCTTTCTTATGTTCTTAGCGCACAGAGGACTCAATCAGAGATACGAAAACGGGCAAACGGGACCTCTGAAAGTATGATGAACATTACCAAGCCTTCGCTTTGCTCTATCCACATCCCCTGCCCACCTTTTATAGAGCAAAAAAAAATAGCCAATTTACTAATAGGTTGGGATCGAGCCATCGAACTTACCGAACGGCTGATTGCCGAGAAACGGTTGTGCCGTAGAGGACTCATGCAACAACTTCTCACTGGCAAACGCCGCCTACCTGGGTTTAGGAAAACTCAAAAAAATCGTAGCACAAAATGGGGTGATTATCCTGTCGAATGGGGTTACCCACGCATCGGTGAAGTAGCGAAGCACGTTTCTATCACAAACAAGGAGGGCGATTCTCTTCCCGTCTTATCCTGCACAAAACATCAGGGTCTTGTTGATAGCCTCGAATACTTCGGGAAACAGATTTTCAGCAAAGACCTTTCAACTTACAAGGTTGTGCGTCGGGGACAATTTGCATATGCGACCAATCACCTTGAGGAAGGCTCCATTGGCTACCAGAATATTCATGATGCGGCGCTCATAAGCCCCATGTACACCGTTTTTGAAGCAGGGGAAAATATTGATGATCGTTTTTTGTTCCTACTTCTTAAAACGGAACTGTACCGTCACATCTTTCAGGTGAATACTAGCGCCTCCGTTGATCGTCGTGGGAGTCTGCGCTGGCCCGAATTTTCACACCTTCATGTACCGTTGCCTTCCCTGGACGAGCAGCGCGCCATTGTCAAGGTGATAAAAGTTGCAGACCGCGAACTCGACCTCCTCCGAGCCAAGGCCAACGCCCTGCGCGAGCAAAAAAAAGGGCTGATGCAGCAACTGTTGACCGGAAAAAAGCGGGTAAAGGTGTGAGAGGCCAACCATGAGAGATGACTTACTGTTCAACTCCAACGAGTTGCATGCTGTTCTTGAAGGTAATATTCAGTCTGCACTCCAAGCTGTTGAGGCTTTAACAGCAGAACAATTTGAACGCGCCACCAATGAGGAACTCGTCGAGCATATCTACTCCCGTTATGAAATTTCTCCTCTTGAAATCTTCCCAGATGAGATGGAGATGGAGCAAGCAGAGACCAAAATAGATATGAGTCATGATTTCCGATATGGTTTTGGACGTGGGGGTGCAGTCATGGTTCCTGCACTTGCGGTGACCGTTTCCTTCCCTTTTCGTGGTGATGTTACGCTGTGGAGATGCCGGCCTAGCAGCTTCACATTGAATCCACCTAGAGCCAAAATCCGCCAGTCTCGAGGGAGTGAGGGGGTTGGCTTTGTTGACATTGTACTCACCTACCCGTCAGACTCTATCGGCGACGGCGCGAGGCTACGGCAGGAGATTGATAGAACCGTCGATGAAATTCGGAACTGGATTGGTTGGGGTGCTTCCGATGTCACGAACCACCATGGCAATCTTCGGCAGAGAATCGAGCAGAAAGTCAAGGGCCGAAAAGAACGGCTTGCCAAGCATGGGACCGTCTTGAAGGCACTCAATATACCCTTGAAGAAAAAACCGGGTGCTGGAGATGTCGTTGATCTGCCAATGAGAAAAAAAGTCATCCGTCCTCTCCCGCAAAGGGCCAACGGACCAGCTGAACATGCCATCAGTGATGAGGATTACGAGTTTATTTTGAAAGTTATTCGCCACGAAGGGTGTTCCTTCGAAACGACGCCCACAACCTTCGCTAAACGGCTCTTCGACGAATCAAGTGGATTTGAGTAAATTCTGTATCGGTGCGGCCAGCAGGTAGATGATGCTGATAAAGGTGTCGTCGTTTCTATATCCCCTGGCCCTGCATTTGGCCGCCTGGAAG
>JAQUEZ010000339.1 GCA_028684915.1 Desulfobulbus sp. | reverse complement strand
AGGCGCTATTGGCAGCAGATTTTCCGCTTTGGCGTGTCTAATTTCACGGGGCCACTTCTCTCCAATATTTGATAAAATTGAGGAGGCCATACATGCAACAATTTTCTTGTCAGACATTCGCCCCCTCCGAAGAGGATGGCGTCCACATCGAGTATACCCTCTTTTTTGACCTGGACCGCCCCGCACCCATCACTCGCGAATTCGCGCCAGGCGAGATCGTCATGATTTTTACTTGAGGTATCATACCCATGCACACGAAAAACCAGACGCCCCACTCATGGTATAAAGACGCAATCATTTACGAATTGCACGTCAAGGCCTTCTCCGACAAAAGCGGCGACGGCACGGGGGACTTTCGAGGTCTCATCAGTAAACTCGACTACATTCAGGATCTTGGCGTTAACACCCTCTGGCTTCTGCCCTTTTACCCTTCGCCCATGAAGGATGACGGCTATGACATTTCCGACTATCGGGGCGTGCATCCCGATTATGGGACGCTCCGCGACTTCCGACATTTTGTACGCGAGGCACACGCTCGAGGATTGCGGGTAATCACCGAACTGGTCATCAATCACACCTCAGACCAGCACCCCTGGTTCCAGGCGGCACGCCGCGCCAAACCGGGATCCTCTTCCCACCGCTACTATGTTTGGAGCGACACCGACACCAAATTCCCGGAAACGAGGATCATCTTCACTGATACCGAGACCTCGAACTGGGCCTGGGACCCGGTGGCCGGATCATATTACTGGCACCGTTTTTTCTCTCATCAACCGGACCTGAATCTAAATAATCCCCAGGTGGAGAAGGCGGTCATTCGGGTGCTCAATTTCTGGCTGGACATGGGGGTGGATGGGGTCAGGCTTGATGCCGTCCCCTACCTCTGCGTCCGCGAAGGCACCAATAACGAGAACCTCCCCGAAACCCACGCCGTTATTAAAAGAATCCGGCGGCAGTTGGATCTGCACTACCAGGACCGTCTGCTGCTGGCCGAAGCCAACCAGTGGCCAGAGGACACGGCTGCCTATTTCGGGAAAGGGGACGAGTGCCACATGGCCTTCCATTTTCCACTTATGCCAAGGATTTATATGGCCTTGCGTCAGGAGGACCGGCGACCCATCACCGAAATTCTGGAGCGTACACCGACGATTCCCGACACCTGCCAATGGGGCATATTCCTGCGCAACCACGATGAACTGACCCTGGAGATGGTGACTGACGAAGAACGGGACTATATGTACCGCGAGTATGCCAAGCACCCTCGCATGCGGGTGAACGTCGGTATCCGGCGAAGGCTTGCCCCGCTTCTCGACAATTCCCGTCGGCGAATGGAGTTGTTAAACAGCCTCTTATTTTCCCTTCCGGGCACGCCAATCCTCTATTACGGCGATGAAATCGGCATGGGCGACAATGTCTTTCTCGGCGACCGCAACGGGGTCCGCACCCCTATGCAATGGTCCGCGGACAAGAACGCCGGCTTTTCCAGGGCTGACCCCGCAAGCCTTTATCTCCCGGTCATCATGGATCCTGTCTACGGCTATTCCGCCATCAATGTAGAAGCCCAGGAACGGGATCCGTCCTCGCTGCTCCATTTCATGAAGCGGATGATTGCACTCCGTCGTCAGCACAAGGCCTTTGGCCGGGGCAGCATCGAGTTTCTGCGCCCGGAAAACCGCAAGGTCCTGGTCTATCTGCGTCGTTACAAAATGGATGTGATTCTGGCTGTCGCTAATCTTTCCCGTTTTGTCCAGCCGGTGGAGCTAGATTTGTCTGAATTCAAAGATTGCATTCCGGTTGAGATGATCGGCCGTACCGAGTTTCCTCCTATCGGCGAGCTCCCCTATTTCCTCACCCTTGGGCCGCACTCTTTCTACTGGTTCCGGCTGGAACCGCCGGCAGAACTGATTCACCTGGAAGGAATAAGCAGCCCTGAGCCTGGCCGTCTCCCCACGCTCTCCATTGGAGAAAACTGGCATGGTTCCCTGGAAGGGGCGTTTCAGCATGTCCTGGAAAAGGAAATCCTCCCAGCCTGGCTCCCAACCCAGCGCTGGTTCAGGAGCAAAGCCCGAACCATTACCAGGGTAGCCCTGACAGATTGGGCCAAGATGGGGGGCGGATTTTTCATCGTCTTTCTCACCGTCACCTTCAGCGAAGGAGAAAAAGAGAGCTATTGCCTACCGTTGAAGATAGTAACCGGATCGGATGCCAACCGACTGGCCGACGTGGCGCCGGAAAGTGTCCTAGCCCTCTTCAAAACGCCACGAACTGTCGGGGTTTTCCTCGATGGGCTGGCAGACCGCGTTGCCTGTTGCGTCCTCTTTGACGCCATGGCCGATAGCCGCAGCTTTCCGACTGCTCGCGGCTGGACTATTCAGGCCTTTGCCACCCGCACCTTTGAACAGACATGCTCTATTGAAGGCCCCCGGGTCAAGGTGCGCCCTTTAGGTGTGGAGCAGAGCAACAGTTCGGTGGTGCTGGACGAACAGGCTATTTTAAAGCTCTATCGCCGGGTAGAAGAAGGCAGCAATCCGGATTTCGCCATCAGCCTGCAGTTGACCGAACACACTGATTTCACCTCTTTGCCCCCTGTTGCCGGCGGCATTGTGCTCAACCGCGAAGGCCGAAGCACTGCTGTGGCCATGCTCCAACCCTACCTCGCCAGTGACGGCGACGGCTGGACCTATGCCCTGCAATCGGCTCGGGACTTCTTGAATCAAACCCGGAGCCTGCCCGAAAAACAATTCCGTCCCTTTGCCGGGATGGAGTTGCTGGCCACTGCCGCGGCCTATGCTCAAAACAACGGCGCGAATGCGGAACTGTTCGGGGATGGCCTGACCGTATTTGAACATCTTGGGCGAAGAACCGCTGAATTTCATGTGGCCCTGGCCAGTTCAACCCGCCAACCGGCCTTCAAGCCGGAAAACTTGGACCAGACCTATCTTCTGCGTCTTACCGATGATTTTTCACGCCAAGCCCATCAAACCCTGGAACACTTAAACGCATCCCTTCGTGAGTTCTCCGCCGACGTTCAAGAGCGGGTCAACCTCGTGCTTGCCGCAGGTGACCGGTTCACTCACCGATTCCACCAACTGGCAGAGATGAAGAGCCGTGCGACCCGGATCCGCTGCCACGGCGATTACCATTTGGGGCAGGTTCTGCTGCGTGATGCGGACTGGATCCTTATTGATTTTGAGGGCGAGCCGCTCCGCCCCTTGAGCGAACGGCAGGAAAAACATTCCCCTTTAAAAGATGTGGCCGGCATGCTTCGCTCCCTGGCCTATGCCGCCATGCACGTCCTGTATTCCCGGCCAGAAATGCTCCCAGAAGCGCAGATCGCTGCGTCCGAACGCCTGCACGCCTGGAAGGAATGGACACAGGCAGCCTTTCTCCATGGGTATCTTGATCGCGCTGCCGGAGCATCCTTTCTTCCTGCCCGAGAAAAACACCTGGAACTCTTGCTCACCTCTTTTCTGCTCAACAAAGCCTTCTACGAAACCGAGTATGAACTGAACAATCGTCCCGGCTGGCTGCGTATTCCCCTGGAGGGCATCCTGACGCTGGTGACAGGGGAAAGGAAGGAGGAAGCTGCATGAACACCACTTTTTTTCTCTCCGCCGATGACATCCATCTGCTCAACGAAGGACGCCACTATCGGGCTTGGGAAAAGCTTGGCGCCCACATCGGTGCTGACCGTGGACAACCGGGAGCCTGGTTTGCAGTCTGGGCGCCCGGCGCGGCCATGGTGTCCGTGGTCGGAGAATGGAATGACTGGCAGGAAGGGGCGGCGCCGCTTGAAAACCAATTTGGGAGCGGTTTCTGGGGAGGATTTGTCCCCGGCGCCAACCAGGGACATTGCTACAAGTACGCCATTACCTCTTGCCACGATGGTTACCGAGTCCAGAAGGCCGACCCCTTCGGCTTTGCCGCCGAGATCACTCCGCAGACCGCCTCCCGGATCTGGGATCTGGGTGATTATCGTTGGAACGATGCTCAGTGGATGGAGGAACGGAAGAAAAAAAACGACCTTGGCCGTCCCATTTCCATCTATGAAATCCATCTGGGTTCGTGGATGCGCGGAGCGGACAATCAATGGCTTACTTACCGGCAATTGGCGGAAAAGCTGACGACCTATGTCGTTGCCATGGGCTTCACCCACGTGGAATTTCTCCCCATAACCGAACACCCCTTTGACGGTTCCTGGGGTTATCAGCCGGTGGGCTATTTTGCCCCAACCAGCCGCTTCGGCGCCCCCGATGATTTCAGGTATCTGATTGACACACTCCATAACCATGGAATTGGTGTACTGCTCGACTGGGTACCGGCGCATTTCCCCCGCGATGAGCATGGGATAGGGTTCTTTGACGGCACCCATCTGTACGAACATGCCGATCCCCGGCAGGGCCGTCACCAGGACTGGGACACATCCATCTTCAACTTCGGCCGACCGCAGGTCGTCAATTTCCTCCTAGCTAGCGCCCTCTTCTGGCTGGAGGTCTACCATATCGACGGGCTCCGTATGGATGCGGTGGCCAGCATGCTCCACCTCGATTATTCCCGGGCCGATGGGGAGTGGATTGCCAACATCCACGGCGGCCGGGAAAACCTGGAGGCCATCGCCTTTATCAAACGCTGCAACGAACTCGTTGCCCAGCAGCATCCGGATGTCCTCATGGTTGCCGAGGAATCGACGGCGTGGCCCCTGGTTTCCCGACCTCTCCACCAGGGCGGACTGGGCTTCGGCCTCAAGTGGAACATGGGCTGGATGCACGACATCCTTCTCTACATGGCCCACGAGCCCAGCCAACGCAAGAACCATCATGGCCAGCTCTGCTTCAGCCTGGAGTATGCCTTTCAAGAGAACTACCTGCTGTCTCTCTCCCATGACGAGGTCGTGCATGGCAAGGGATCACTGCTGCACAAGATGCCTGGCGATCGCTGGCAGCGCTTTGCCAACCTCCGTCTGCTTCTGGGCTTCATGTTCGTTCATCCCGGCAAAAAACTCCTGTTCATGGGGGATGAATTCGGCCAGGAGGCCGAATGGAACCACGACGGCCAATTAGAGTGGCAGCTCCTCGAAAAAAAAGACCATCAAGGCCTGCAGCGCTGGGTGCGGGATCTCAACACCACCATGCGGTCCGAACCGGCCCTGTACGAACTTGATTTCGATGCCGCCGGATTTTCCTGGATCGAGGCTAACGATACCGAACAGAGCGTCATCTCGTTTCTCCGCCGCGGCCACAACCAGGACGAGGTGGTGGTGTGCGCCTGCAATTTCACCCCTGTCCCCCGCCACAACCACCTGTTGGGTGTACCGGCCGGCGGCTTTTGGGATGAAATTTTAAATAGTGACGCCGCCCTCTATGACGGTTCCGGCCAGGGTAATTTCGGAGGTGTTGAGGCAGACGCCGTGGCCGCTTGCGGCCAAAGTTTCTCTCTGAGCGTGACTCTGCCGCCATTAGCAATGGTGGCCTTCAGGAAAAAGGTGCCGCCGTCCTTGGAAAAAGCCCTTCCCGGGCAACCTGAGCAGATTTCGAAAGATGTACCGACGAGCAGTCGGCCCACTGCAATTCAAGAGGCACTGCAGGTGCTCGGTATCCGTCGGCTCCTCCTGGGTATTCACGATCCGGCTTTCCCGAGCTCCGGGGAGGAGGATATTGGTCGAGGCTCCCCGTAT
>JAQUEZ010000338.1 GCA_028684915.1 Desulfobulbus sp. | reverse complement strand
CCGCCGTGGTTCTTGTCAAGAAAGTGCTCGATCATGAATCGGTAGCCTTGCTCCGCCGCCTTTAGATAATTCCGACGCTCGTCGCTGAAACCTTTCCGGTGGACGATCGAGAAGGTCCAGATCATTCGAGCTTGCGTGACGACGGCCTTCTCCTTGGTCGGCCCAGGATCGGATAACAAATAACCGCCATTGATCCTATCCTGTGCTGTATCGAACCAGTACGGCAGAATCTTTTCGGCCAACTGAGCTCTGTAATCACGAGCCCGGTCCGCGAGCGGTGCGGGGGCAACGGCGCTCACTGCCAACAACTTCAGGTTAAAGCCTGTAATCCAATGTAGTATCTTCTTCATCCTGTCGCCAACGCTGAGAGCACAGCGGGTTCACCGCTGTTGCGCTTGGTTGAACATTCAGTCTTAGGGGAATTTGGCTCCTTGGATAATGCCGTGGTTAGTTCGTACATCATACTCAACCTCTTCTTGCTTCCATTTTTGGAGGATAAGCTGCCCTAGCGAATTGGCAGCCTCTCCTAACTCTTGGCAACTTGCCCGAGGCTCCATTGATTTTATTGCCTTTACAATTTCCTTTGCTGCTTGAACTCCAATCTCTTTATGACCATACTCGTGAAGCTCAAGATTACGAAAGAAGCGATCCCATTTATTTGTAAGGTTTTCAGGTGCTGCATCTGAATTTATCCACTTTGGTAGATGAAAAGTAAGATCTACAGTTGTGGTTGCTGTAGCAATTAAACAGTTGGTAGAATTTGTGAGATAAGTATAATTCCATTTTACATACCAATTGGTATAAGCATAATGCGATTTTCCGTCAGCTTCTACAAAGCCGCTTGAATTCATTTGTTGCTGTAATTCCTGCTCTGTAATACCTTTAATGTCATAATAATCATGGTTTTCGTTGATATTAACTTCTTTGGAGCTTTTATTTTTTGCACTAACAAAAGAAGGTTTATGAATAAGTTCATCAGAGTTGGCAGGGTCGGTAATCTGCTTGCGATTTTTGCGAGGAACAGACAAAAGATTATCAGAGAAATTCATGACGCCTTTATCGTCAACCCATTTGTACGTTTCACTCTTGGCTGGCAAAATCGATAAATAAAACAGCACTAAGTAAGTTACAGTTTGTATCAGTAATCGCAAATCAAGATTCCTCCTTTGAATTGCATTCGTAACCTCTTCATATTTCTTCTGTTCAACGGGGTGCCCGGTTCACCCGCATCGCCCGGTTTCTCAGGTCGGGGCGGCGTGCAACCGGCTGGTTATGTGCTCGTCTTCAGCTTTCTCACGGCGTCCTTTGCGAACAACTCACACCACGCCTCTTCACTTGCTGAACTCTTACCGCTAAAGCCGATCTTCCCATTTCGCTCCGCATAAGCGATGTGTGCGATCTCGTGGGCGATGAGAAATCCGGTGTAGGTTCTTGCTGTATCAGGTTTCCAAGCCACTGTCCGGCTTTGCTTGTCGATTTTCCCTCCGCAAAACTCCACGAGGTCACACCATTCTCGCTTTTCACTCAGCAGTTTCGACTTTCCTTCTTTCGGGCAAAAGTTGATCCTGATTTCAAAGCTGCTGCCACGCCCTACGATTCTAGCCTCTTGGGTTGTTTGCTGGTTGCACCCAAAATGGATTTTTCGAACTCGCGGTAAAATTTCCGGTGGTATGCACTGGCTCACGATCTCTTTTGCGTCGGCCGCCGACACAGGGAAAGAGCACGGTAGAGAGATTTTTTCAAATTCGATTTTCATCTGATTTGTTTGCGGGTTGAGAAAACCCACGCCCTACGATTGATGTCCCGCAGAAGGGGCAGAAGTATAAATGCCAAAGCCCACTGATGAACCACTCTGTTTCGTCAATTTCGGAATCTTCTTCGTATGCATAGGATATTTCGTCGGCAACATACGCCTCGTAAAATCGGTCGCAGCAGACGTCGGTTCGATTTCTCATTTTTACTTTTGTCATCTTTCTTTTTTCCACATAACGGGGCGCGGCGTGACCTGCGCGGCGCTGTTTGCCGCGTCAGTGTCTGCGCCGTGGTTAGCGATCTGACCTGTCATGCTTCAGGCGACCGCGCTTAGTCGGAGCGATCTTTCTCATGGCGTCAAGTTCTGATTCGTCTGGGATTAGCTGTTTTTGTCGCTCCATTGGTTTAACCATCTCTACAAGTTCACTCCAGACCTCTCCCTCGGAAAAGCCAGTTGATATGTCTTTCAATTCCATTACGCCGACAAACTCGAAGCCAATCTCGCCGTCTGCCTTCTTTTCGATGTACTGTTCGTCTTTTCCGATTTTTTTAGCTTTTTTCAAGGCCAAGACTGCGCCAGCAGCTTGATAGGTGACTATTCTCACTTCGCAGACTCGGCGTTTCCTGATGTTTCCGTTTCGTACTGGTCGCCATTGGAAAAGTAATTTAGCGGAATATTGTTTCAAAGAGCCAATACCAAAGATGTCAGAGACTGGTATTTCGGTGAATAGCTTCGCGGCTGCTGCAAGATGATTTGGAACGTGAATTAAAAAGGCAAGAAGCCTTTTTTCGACTTCCTCCGCAGGCAAGGTCTCTGGTGCTTGGCAGAACTGGTAGTAGTCTTCAAGATTGTTGAGCCAATCCGTCATGTGAAATGCAATGTCGCAGGCGACATCCTTAGTAAACTCACTTTTCGTCAGAATGACTTTTTCTAAAGTTACTCTTATTCGAGCTGGATCAAGTAACAAGTTGAATCCTCCTTTCTCCAGCGATAACGGGGCTAAGGCTGACCAGTGGCGGCAACCACCTTTGCGAAGCACGCCGATCTTATTCGCCATCTGGTCGAGCCGTTTGTTCGGTTGCCGATAATTTGTTTTTTGTCAGAAATGCCACAATATATTTGGAGCCGAATATCAGGCATAGAGAAATAAGAATTGTTATGCCAGGCTCGATAAATTCTCGTGAGAAACTCAAGCCCTCCGGTTGTGTTGCTGCAAATGGCGAAGCCATCCTTCCGGTTGTTCCGCTAAGAGCAAAGACTTTGGCTAGCCCACCTATTTTTATGGTAAAGACGTAAATACCTATCAAAATTATTCCCGGTCGTAACCATTCAATTCCGGATAAAGCTGAAGAAGAAGCAGTCTCGGGAAGTCTTAATTTGTCTGCAATCCAATCGGCATTGAATAATAACGGGTATGTACAGCCGATCTTTGCCAAAATAGTAAAGACAGTGATAAACAGAACCGCATTTTCGTATTCTTTGGGAAAGAAGTTATTGCTCGACGTCAAAAGTGAAAAAAATATCCCGGTTGAATTCAGCATTGATGTGATAACCGAATAAAGAAAGTATAATCCCAAGAGTTTTGAACCTACGATGAACCATTCTCGCATTTAAATTTATACCTCCAATTTTATTGAACCGAACGGGCAGGGAGAACAGCGGCGGTTTTGGCCGCTGCTTCTTCCTGGTTGTACGTCGCCTATATTGTTGTTCTTCTCGTTGCCCAAATCATCAAACGATTCCTGAAGCCACTCTTGATGTTTTCCTCAAGCAGATGGATTGTTTCCCCTTGCTCCTCAACCGCGTTTCGTTCCTTCAATGAGTCCAAAATATAGTCAAAGGAGCCATAGCCCTCATAGTACGTGAGGATTTCAGCCTTTCTCATGATCCCTCGTTTCTTCCTAATCAGCCTTAAGACGTGCCCTTCAAGATATGCTGTTCTGGTTAAGAACCTTCCAACAATTATGAGTAGTGCCCACACCGACAGAAACAGCGCAAAGCTAGCGATGACATTTCGTCCATTCGAGTACGCGTAGCAGGTAAGGCCGACGAACACCAGGAATGCGAAAATGGAGGCCCAATCGAATGCTTCAACCTTTGAAAGTTTTGTTCTCATTTTATTTCCGTACAACACAAGGCTGACCGGCCGGTTCTAGGGCCGGTCCAGCCGAGAGTTGGGGATTTTTTTAAAATTGGAGTTTTGTTCCCTTTATTCGTTCCAATTAAATGTCATTTTTGATGGTGTCTTGAGATATGATTCTTGTTAACAAGGTCTGGACATCACGTTGAGGAAACATATTCAGTTCACTGTTTATAAAGTTGACGAGCTCCGGAATGTCTGTTTCGTCTTTAACAAATAAATACTTGACGTTTTCTGGGGTAAAGCTCAGTGTGTCGTGTTTTTTAGCTAGGTTATTTGCATCTAGTCTCTTTTTCTTGTCATTGTAGGCGGCATTCTTTAAAAAGAGTGGCATTTTTTTGTTAGTTGCTAAATAGCGCCACTCTGATTCCTGAAAAAACGTTTTGGAGACTGATTGGCCTTTTAGCCGCATATCACCAACAAGTGGTTTTGAGTAACCTATAATTGACCGCATGTTATCACGATGAGAACCATCCAATTCTGCTGTTTGTGCTATTATTGCTGTATCAGTTGATTTTTTAAACAACGCAGCGAGATGACTTTTTTGAGAAACGTAGATCACCGGATTTAACCCTTTGTCAATGGCCCAGTCTTGTTTCATCCCAATACCGAACTGACCATAAAATTTGACGTGATCAGTTATCCGACTGAGAGGAATGTCACAAAAACAAACAATAGGAAAGGCAATGAAGTCATCCTTTAACCCAATCCATTTGATATCTTCCAAGCAGAACCGAGGAATAAATCCGGTTTTTAATATGCTCTTCAGCACGTCAAGGCTTTTTGTAAAATGAAATAATGTGGTTGACTTTGGTGCTGCCATTATTTTCTCCTGTTCAACTCGTTAATCATCGGTATCCGTATATAAGTGACTTGTTACCTATATACGTAAACAGTGCCGTATATAAGTTGCACGGCAGTCACTTATATACGTGGCTTCATCCCGTTTTTCCGTGGTAAAAGCTGGTAACCGGTATAGGTCCGGCTTTTTCTTCTCCCTCGATCTCCGTCGTCATATGAGTTTCCTGGGAAAACTCCTCCCATGCAAACGACTTCAATGCCTCCAGATTTCACGCAGGAACTTCCGGGCATACAGTCGGTGTCAAACTGGCAGGATAGGGCGGGGGTGGAGAATTCCAGCGATCTGATCCTCTACGGCTGCATGATCGCCAATCCATTCCCATGTTAGAAGCCATGCTTTTTGATTTCGTCTCATTTCTTTGCCTAACTCCCGGCGTCAGAGGGGACCGGGGCAATATTCGGAAATCCGCTGTATACCGTTGTTAGACCCAATTTTGTCGCCTACGATTAAGATAGTGCTCATACATTTTTCGTGTTCCTGCGCTTAGGTGTTCCTGTTGTAGGTATGACTTACGAGACTCAAATGTCGTATGTCCTAATGAATGAGCCCTCGAAAGACGTCCATTACAGGCACGACACGCAAGAACGAGGTTGTCAAGTTCATCTCTGTCTGGAGCCGAAGGTGGGAGAAGATGATCAACCTCAGCAAAGTAGTAGTGCTCGAACGTGGACAATAAGTCGCACCCACAATAGCGACAATGTCCTTTGTCCCTCTCAAAAACCTCATGCCATCGATCGTCGCCAACTTTCATGTTTTTCCTCGGGCCAATTACTTATTGACCGGTCAGCTTTAGGTTTATAACTCAACTTTCGCACCAGCAGGTTAGTTGATAACTACATGTTTTATTTACATTTTAGCCACATGGCGGAGCCAAAAGTAGCAATCGCTCCCTAAAAGCTCTTGGTAATGTCTCAACAAAACGCTCA
>JAQUEZ010000084.1 GCA_028684915.1 Desulfobulbus sp. | reverse complement strand
TCCACTGGCTGGGCGCTATCGATTGGGACAGGCGCCTGTTTGACTCTCTCATCCCCCTTCCCGACGGAACGTCCTACAACGCCTACCTCATCGAAGGAAGCACCCATACAGCCTTGCTTGACACGGTGGACCCGGCGATGCTGGATCTGCTCAGCAAACAGTTGGATGGTGTGGCCACCATCGATTTCATTGTCTCCCACCATGCGGAACAGGATCACTCCGGAGCCATTCCCCACGTGCTGGCACGGTATCCGCAAGCCAAGGTGGTCACGACCCCCAAGGCCAAAGCCCTGCTCATGGACCACCTCCACCTGCCGGAGGATACTTTTGTTCCTGTGGCTGATGGCGAAATCCTCTCGCTTGGCGACAAAACCCTGCGTTTCATTCATACCCCCTGGGTGCATTGGCCGGAAACCATGGTCACCTATCTTGAGGAGGACCAGATCCTATTCAGTTGCGATTTTTTCGGTGCTCACATTGCCGCCAGTGATCTGTTCGTCACCGACCAGGGAAGGGTATACGAGTCGGCAAAGAGGTATTTCGGCGAAATCATGCTACCGTTTCGAAATATTATCGCAAAAAATTTGGAAAAACTGGCCAACTTGCCCCTGCAGATGATCGCTCCAAGCCACGGACAAATATACGATCAACCGGCCTGGATTCTTGAGGCCTATCGCGATTGGGTCCTACAGCCTCCCCGTAACCTCGTAGTGCTCCCCTTCGTCAGCATGCACGGCAGCACGCGAATGATGGTTGACTATCTGACCGCAGCCCTCACTGAACGGGGCGTCACGGTCGAACTGTTCAATCTCACTGTCACAGATATCGGCAAGCTGGCCATGGCGCTGGTCGATGCTGGCACCATTGTCGTCGGAACGCCAACTGTCCTCGCCGGGCCTCATCCGCTCGCGGCCCATGCCGCCTTTCTCGCCAATGCCCTACGGCCAAAGGCGCAATACCTTTCCATCATCGGTTCCTATGGTTGGGGAGGTAAGACCGTGGAAGCTTTAGCCGGGATGATCGGCAATCTCAAAGTCGAGGTGCTGGAGCCGGTTCTATGCAAGGGTATGCCCGAGCAGGCTACCTTTTCCGCACTGGAGCTATTGGCCGACACCATTGCGCAAAAGCACCAAGAGAGCGGTTTTCGATAAGGTGATAGACAGCCATCGGGTACTCGTCATGCTGCGCATCACTGTCAAACGCGTTTATGACTCCATTAACGAAGGTGATGGAGTGAGAGTTTTGGTGGATCGGGTCTGGCCACGAGGGGTAACCAAGAAGGATCTCAAAGCAGACCAGTGGTTACGCGAGGTCGCCCCCAGCGATTCCTTACGCAAATGGTTCAATCATGATCCCGCGAAGTGGGATGAGTTCAAGCTCCGATATGTTGCCGAATTAGAGGGCAAGCCAACGGTTATTCGTTGCCTGCTTGATTTGGCCAAAGAGAAGGGACTTGTTTTGCTCTTCTCGGCAAGGGATCTTCGTTTCAATCAGGCTGTTGCCTTGCAAGGCTATCTGTTGTCCCTGGACAAGGAACTCAAAGGAGGAAACTTTGCGTGCAAATGATGAGCTGATTCAGGAACATCATGGCATTCGAACGGTTGGAGGAAGAGCGAATCGACAAAGGGGACGCATGAACAATTGCATGCCTTCCTCGAGCAGATACCGGCCATGTATCTGCGTTGATCCAGCCTGTCGGGCTTCCAACTGAGCGGACCATCATGCGTCATGTGCTGCACACCGGCCAGACCCATTGCTACGATGCAACCGGAGCGGAGATTGTTTGTCAGGGGAGCGGTCATGATGGCGAGTTGCAACACGGAGCACCATGGCCACTCGTTCGCTTCGAGGTCCACGGCCCAGTGGCTGTCGATCATCTGACCGGGTTGACGTGGACGCTTGATGCCAACATCGGTGAGTTTCCCTGCACCTGGCTGAAGGCCTTCGACCATGTTGCCTCTTTGAACATACAGCACTATGGTGGATATACCGACTGGCGACTACCCAATCGTAATGAACTGCGCAGCCTGGTCAGCTATCAGGCGAAAAACCCTGCCCTGCCCGCCGACCACCCTTTCACCAACATTTTTCTCGGATGGTACTGGTCATCAACCACAGCCGCCATCAATCCTGCCTACGCCTGGTCCGTTCATCTTGAAGGGGCGCGGATGTTTTATGGCCGCAAAGACCAGGAATCCCTGTTTTGGCCGGTTCGAGGGACAGGCAATGGGCTCCTTCCACGTACAGGGCAGCAACGGTGTTTCGATGTGCTCGGCAGAGGAATCGATTGCGCCGGTACTGGTCAGGATGGGGACCTCAAGCTAGGTAGCCCCTGGCCAAGCCCCCGTTTTATGGTGAGGGGGGATATGGTCCACGACCGGCTGACGGACCTTTTCTGGTGCAGGCACGCTGATTTGACCGGAGAGCCGGTCAATTGGCAACAGGCTATTGCCGCCGTTCGTCAATGGACCTCGCAGCGAACCGAAGACACCTTGCTCTGGCGCCTGCCGACCATCAATGAACTCGCCTCACTGGTGGACTGTGACTTTCACTCACCGGCGCTGCTGTCAGAACACTCTTTTACAGGAGTGCGTGTGAGCTATTGGACATCGACCACCAGCTGTTTCGAAACGGATTGGGCCTGGGTCTTGTACCTCGACAAGGGAGCATGCGGTGTCGGGCACAAGCCTTTGCCATCCTTTTATGTTTGGCCGGTTGGCGAGGCCGTGCAAAAGGAGGGAGAAGTCGATTGAACAGTAATGCAGCGAACAACGTCATGTTCCTCTCAACAACTGGATGTAATGAATGCCAATGTGATTTTCGGTACAGAACGTCACTACCCAGGGATTACAATGGACGCATCGTGAACACTATTGGGAGACGTCATGGCAATGAATAATAATACCTTTCTGAACAACATAACCGTCATCAGGCGATCGGTCCAGGCAGCTTTTGGTTTCTTCACCCTTTACGTAGGCTACCAATTTTTCCTTTTCTACCTGTGGAGCATGGGAAAAGGCGAATATGTCGCCCGGCCACCTGCTGTCGAGGGTTTTCTCCCCATTTCCGCCCTGCTGAGTCTGAAACGGTTTGTCCTCACCGGTGAGTTCGACCCCATCCATCCGGCCGGCTTGGTAATATTAATGGCCGCTCTCACGATTGGCTTATTGGCGAGAAAGGGCTTTTGCGGCTGGATCTGCCCGGTGGGATTCACCTCTCATCTCGCGCAATGGTTGGGAGGTAAACTGAAAATTCTGCTAAACATTCCGGTTTGGCTGGGCTCCACCCTCTGCATCATAAAATATCTTCTCCTTGCCTTTTTTTCCTATGTAATCGTTTGGAATATGGACGTGGCGGCAATCACATCCTTTTTGCAAACACCTTACAATCTGGCGGTAGATGCCAAAATGCTCCAGTTTTTTCTTGCTCCCACCAATCTCACCCTGACCATCCTTCTTCTTTTGGTGGCCATCTCGTTTGTTATTACCAACTTCTGGTGTCGATTCCTTTGTCCATACGGTGCGTTGCTGGGCCTCCTTGCGTTTTTCAGCCCTCTGCGGGTCCATCGTGATCCTGACAACTGCATCAACTGTCGGAAATGTGATCGGCAATGCCCTGGAGGGATCAAGGTCAGCCAAGATATGACAGTACGCTCTCCAGAATGCATTGGCTGCCTGGAATGCGTGGCCGTTTGCCCTAAAGAGAATTGCCTGACCATACAAGGGCCAGCCGGAAGGAAAGTGGCTACCTGGTTGCTTCCCGTGCTCACCGTGGCGATTTTTTTGGAATTTTGGGGGACAGCTCTTTTCAGTGGCCACTGGCAGAGCAAGGTTTCTCCTGAAACTTTTCGTCAGATCTATCAAGTTGCTGAGCAGATCAGCCACCCAACATACTGATTGCAGCCTTTGCTTGCAGAATAGTTTGACACCGAAAGGCTGCCTAGAACCTATCGTTAATAATCTTTAGTGGCTCTATATCAAACTCAGCAAAGCCCGAGATGAAGCGGGGGACGAACTTGCTTAGCCATCTCCCCATGCAGAGGTCAAGGTTGTTGCAAGGCAGTCGGGAGAGATATTCGGCTGAGTTTCATAATAGCCACTTAATCTTTTAAGGAAAAAGACTCTTTTTTTCACCGGGAAAATGCTTTTTTTGATCCAAGTCAAAGGACCCTTACTCTAAGGGGGGTAAGAGTATGGCTCATTGTTCAAAACAATGTCGAACGCGACACTAAAAAACGCATCCGGGGAGGAATCAATGGGTCTCTTTAAAAAATTGCTGTTAACAGGTATGCCGGCCATCGACTGGGAAATGACGCCGGAATTCACCTTTGGTACCTATGAAAGTTGGGGGGGAACGGAACGGGTACGCAATAAAAAGGAGCGTGTCTACTATTTTTTTATTGATGCCTGGGGCGAACTACCCAAACTACGTCTGATGGAACGAGGCATCAAGCACGCTCGGGTGGTGGCTGAAATTCTGGCCCCTCCTGAAATGGTACAAAAGTGCGTCAATGAGCAAGGCAAGGTAGCTTTTTTTGAACGGACCCATCCTATCAACGAACAACTGAAAAGATGGCTGCTCGCTAATATCATCGAAGGTGACGACGACTCAAAGATTATTCCGTTGGAAGTTCCCGTTGGCAAGCCATTGGCCGAGACAGGCCTCCCGGGACGGAATACCGAACTCCCCCTATCGAACAAGGTACAATTACCCCATGAACCAGCTGAACTGAGCGAGGAAGATGTGGTCGCTCTGATAAAGCAGTATAATTTTATTGAGCAGCAACGCAACCCGCAGGGAAGTTTTCCCCACTCCCTGGTTGACAACGGTGATGCCCTGACCGTGACTGACAGGGTAACGGGACTGATGTGGCAACGAGGCGGGACCGATATCATGAGCAGCCGATCGATGAAGAGGGAGGTGGCGAGAATCAATAAAGAGCAGTTTGCAGGTTATGCCGACTGGCGCCTGCCCTCCCTGGCAGAAGCACTTTCATTGCTGGAAAGTGAAAAAAAAGCCAACGGCCAGTATTTGCACCGTTGTTTCTCCGACGAACAACCATTTGTCTTTGTTGATGCTATTAGAAAACTAGGTGGACAATGGTTTGTCGATTACAAACAAGGACGGGCGTTCTGGTCGTCTGGAACAATTCCCGGCGGTTTTGGCCGATTATGCCGAAAAGAAAAAGAACAATGATGGAAAAATGGCTCTTTAACCAGAGGCTGTTGACTGGCATGAGCGGTGGTGGAAAAATTGTGTCGGCCAATCGGAAAAGAAATAGCCGGCATTGTGATGGCAAGGTTTCAAATTTTGACAACATCTTGTTATTATAAAAAATATTATCATTCTGCTGAATTTTGGCGGGAGCCACTTTTTTTAGAATGTCGTCCATGAGGTCTCTTTTTTCGTGACTTTGAACGGTGCGCGAAACTGGAGGCTTCTTTATTTTGCTGGAACCGTTAGGCGTTGATTGTATCCTGCAAAGCTGGGGTTTTTCCGAAGGGCATTATACCTTTTATTGGTCAAAATCCGATTCACTGTAATGATTCAATCGTACGCCCTGCTCCAGTTTCTTCGTATGTCACCCCATCGCGGATATGATAGATACGTTTGAACGTTGGGATGATTTTCTCGTCGTGGGTGACAACGATGATGGCGGTTTCGAACTTGCTTGCCATGGTGTTCAATATGCGAATGACAGCCAATGCGCGTTCGCTGTCAAGAGGGGCTGTGGGCTCATCGGCAAGGATCACTGGCGGACGATTGATCAGACCTCTGGCAATAGCGACTCGCTGCTGTTCTCCGCCGGATAGTTGCGATGGCATGGCTCTGGCGCGATGCTCCACATCCAGCGAAGTGAGAAGTTCAATGGCTCGCCGGCGTGCCTCGTCGTTAGGCGTCCCTGCGAGCATGGGCAGCAAGGCGACATTATCGGTCACATCAAGGAAAGGGATGAGATAGGGGGCTTGGAAAATAAAGCCTATTCGATCACGACGTAATGCACGCAGGTCATTGACCATCCAACCGCCATCATAAATCATCTTATCACCGAGGATCATCCGGCCAGAAGTCGGCTCAATCACTGCGCCGAGGCACTTAAGCAAGGTGGTTTTGCCTGAACCTGAAGGTCCGATCAAGCCAACCACTTCGCCCGGAGCTACCTGCATATCCACGCCCTTCAGAGCATCGACAGCAGTATTCCCACTACCATAGCGTTTTTTCAACCCTTCTATCCGAATACCTTTGCCCGTCATTTCACCCTCCAATTGCCTCGGCCGGATCGATCTTCATGGCTGCGCGAATGGCAACAACGCTCGATAACATGCAGATCACTACTATGGCACAGAACCCCAATACAGAGTCAAGCGGCTCCAGCAGTACATATTTGGGAAAGATCGGCGCCATCACCAAGGTGGCGGTAATCTTGCCCACCACAAAACCAATTACCCCCAAGGCGATGGCTTGTTGCATGATCAAACCGACAATGGTGCGATTTTTGGTGCCGATCAGCTTGAGAACCGCAATCTCCCGGATCTTTCCGAGCGTCAGCGTATAGATGATGAAGGCGACGATAGCCGCGCTGACGATCGAAAGGATCACCAGGAACATCCCGATCTGTTTTGCCGAAGTGGCTATCAACTTGCCGATGAGAATTTTCTCCATCTGGCTGCGGGTGTACACTGTCAAATGTTTCCAACGGCGGATTGATGCCGCCACTTCATCCGCGTCATGGCCAGCTTCAACCTGGACCAGAATCGCGTTGACGTAGGGGTTGGTGCTTTGCGAGGCGATGACCGCATCCAATAGGTCTGGAACTTGCGGCCGATTGAAAGCTGGGTTTGCGGCGGCACGGTGGCGCTGCTGCCAAATTGCGTCATTATCCTTGAGAAACTGTGCTTCCTGGGCATCCTTTATTGGAATAAACACCATCGGATCACCGCCGGAAGAGACCATTCGACGCGTCAATCCAACGACGGTATAGAGGTTGCGACGAATCTCGATGCGGTCGTTAAGTTTGAATCCGGTGGCTACGTCAGCCACGGCCTCGTAATGACCACGGGTGATTTGCCTGCCGGCGACTAGATACGCCGGCCAACCGGGCGTTCCGGGTTCACCTGCCGTGATACCGGTGACCATCGCCCGAACGTCGCGCTCACCTTGGCGAACCTGCATGGTGAAATAGGTGACATTCGCCGCCTTCGCGACCCCCGACATGCTGCGGACGCCACGCCAAGCATCATCATAGATACTCGAGGATTCAGCATAGGGGCCAAGGGTATCCTGTTGCACGACCCAGAGGTCGGCTCCGCTATTGTCGAGCAACGCCTTACCGTCATCCACCAGGCCACGGTAGATCCCTGCCATGGAGAGTGTCACCCCGATCAACAGACCAAGCCCCATTCCGGTAAAAACAAACTTGCCCAGGGAGTGCAATATGTCTCGGCCTGCTAAGCTGATCATGGCTTTACTCCTTGCAGATGATCAACCACACGAATACTGCTCCTCGCGTTCAAAGTTCTCGCGCTGTACACTACTATTTGGTTATCAATTTTGAGCCCTTCGCGCACCTGCACATGGCCATCTAAATCGGCACCCCCTAGTGTGACTGGGGTGAAGCGCAGTTCGTCATTGATGACCTGCCATACACCAATCTTGCCATGGATACGCTGAATGGCTGCGTTGGGGATGACCGGTCCGGCCGGTAGCGCAGGTAAAAACACGGTTATCTCGGCTAGTTCACCGACAGCCGGCAGTCGTTCAGGAAGATGATCGAACACAACCTTGGCAAGCGTCTCCTCAGTCACTGCATCGGCCATCGGTTCCAGCCTTAAGATTCGCCCCCTCTGTGAATCGGCTGCCCGCGTGCGTAATACGATACCGACCGGCAGATCAGCGGCGAGCCCGTCCGAATGAATCTGATCAAAACGTGTATTAATCCATAGGCTCTTCGGGTTGATCATCTCGATCACCGCCTGACCAGCTACAATTGTGGTGCCGGGATCTGCATTCCGCGCGGAAACCAATCCATCAGCCGGCGCGACCAGCACGAGGCTTTTCCGTTGTTCTTGCAACGCCTCCCTTTCAGCCTGAACACGGGTCAATTCAGCACGGCTCGCGTTCAAGTTCGCCTCGGCTACCTGTTGTTCACGTTTTTTGGTGAAAAAGATCTCTTCACTTGTCGAACGCACTCCCAGTAATTCTTGATAACGGCGCGCCTGCGTTTGTGCATAAGCCAGACTTGCTTGGGCTTCACTCAGCTGTGCTTCGGCGCGCTTCAAAGCGGCTTCCTGGGCATGAATTCGCTGATCGAGATCAATCGGATCCATTTCCCCTAACACCTGCCCCGATTTAACGTAATCTCCCACATCTACATCCAGGATCTTGATTCGCCCTGCGAAGGTCGGCCCTATTTTGTAGGTGTGCTTGGCTTCAACTGTACCGATCCCGAAGAGTCCAGGCGTGACGGACCGACTTTCCACCTTGGTCACTGTCACCGATATCGGCGCCAAAGGCCCTGAGCGGAGGGCCACATAGACAAAGAGCACGAGCAGGGGCAGGAGTACAACGAGCATTATCAAGGTGCGTCCTTGCAGAGGCAATCGTTTCATTGCGTCCTCCTGATCCCGCGATGATAGAGAGCAAAGACCCTTGGAGCATCCTGGCGGATACGTTGCACATCACCGACCAGGAGCGATTGCATAACCAGCCCCTGGATCGTTCCGATAAACAACAGAGTCGCCGCCTCCGTGTCGAGGTTCATGTCCAATTCCCCTTGAGTCTTTCCTTCTTCGATCAAACGATGCAGTCGCTCCCTGTATCGCTTGATGAGAGTATGGGTTATGTCTTTAGCTGCTGTTTTTCCCGTAGATTGCAGCTCGCCAAACAAGAGACGAGGAACTCCTGGATGCATGGCAACAAATTCAGCATGAGCCATAAACATTGCACTTAATGCTGCAAGTGGCGATGCCGTTCCCTGTATGGATTTATCCAGTCTTGCCAGCAACCGTTCGGTCACCCACTCCATCACTGCTTGCAATATTGCGTCTTTATTCGGGAAATGTCGAAACAACGCACCCTGGGTAAGTCCCATGCGTTTGGCAATCGCTGCTGTTGTGATACCTTTTGGATTTTGCTCTGCCGCCAACTCGATCACGGCTTCGATAATCACGACACGTCGTTCCTCAGCCGGAAGACGATTTTCCTGGTTACTCATGGCGACCCCTTTAGATAGTAATTGATTACTATCTAAAGATTCCCATCTCCTTTGTCAAGGACGTCTTATCATAGAGGCCTTTAGGAGTCGGTTGAAAAATGACTTCAAGGCCTACAGCAACGTCACACCGAAACCCGTGAATGGTTACGGGAGCAGGTGGTCACTCTTAATGATCGTGCGGCTTAACATTTTTTCCGCTCTGGGTACGCTTTAGCCAGAGTTGCAAAATTCTTTGTATTGCGCACAAGCAACAAGCTGCAGGCAAGGAGATTGACAAGGCACTCTACAGTCAGGCGAAAGATGATTACGAAGAAGGCTTTTATAGGAACCTCTTCTTTGGGGCCGAAAACTCGGTCGGTTTCCACAATCCGACCGAAGCGATGCTAATTCTAAGAGACTCCACCATGCACGCCGTCAAGGCGGAAACCCTGCTGCGTTAAGCGTTGACCAAGGCTGGTATCGATGTGCCCCTGGAAATCGATCTTGAACTTGAAAAATATACAATAATCGTGGCGCTAAGAAGCTCATGTTCAAACCTGAACAATAGATTAAGGATCCATATGCACCTCAGAAATAGCGGGAAGATTGCTCAACGTGGGCATATCGCTGCTCTCTTGTGATGACATCCTTATCCCGCCCCTTTCCCAAACAGTTTTTTTACCCATAGGCTATTGAGTATTCGATAGCCTATGGGTTCATGTATCTCCTGTTCATGTTGATCGGAACAATATTGACCTTCGGGACATTCATTCTTTTTCATCTAATTTTAACTTGCAGTATACTGGCGTATAATGAATTGTAATTTTAATATATTCACTTTTTTATCTTGAAATTAAAGGATAAATATTATGCCTGATTTCCTGTCAATTTTTTCGATGGTCGACAAAGATTACGTTGCGATTGTCGAACACCTAGCCGGGGCTTTGGTTGTTGGTGGCATTATTGGATTTGAGCGGAGTTTTCACGGTCGTCCAGCTGGTTTTCGGACACATACCTTAGTTTGCTTAGCTTCGAGCTTATTAATGCTGGTAACATACTATCAATGGAAATGGTTACCAGGGGTGCCATTAGACACCGTTCGAACCGATCCAACGCGTATGGCACAAGGAATTATGACAGGTATTGGTTTTCTTGGTGCAGGTGTGATTTACAAAGAAGGTCGATCTGTTCGTGGCCTAACGACGGCAGCTTCGATATGGATTACTGCTGCTATCGGTATCCTGATTGGAGTTGGATTTTGGTTTCCTGCTATTTTTGCGACGTTGCTTGTTTTAGGGATATTGTCAGTTTTTCGATGGATCGAAGCAAAATTACCATCAAATTTTTATGCTCATCACAGCATATGTTTCGATCGAAATGACGTTCTAAGCGAGCACGAAGTAATCAATTTGTTGAAGAGCCACGGATTCACTATAGCTAATATGAGATATCGAACATCAGACGATGGGTATTCTTTTGAATACCGCATGGTTATAGGAACTGTTGACTCTAATAAAATGGCAACGCTGGCTGAATCGTTGCGTAACCTTCCTAATGTTCGAAGTTTTCGCATCTCGCCAACAGGCGATTAACAAAGCTAAATTTTTCAAATACCAACCGGTGTTGGCAAGGCCCTGTTCTCCAGCAGGACCAGAAATTGAGTAAGGATAAATTTCCGGCTCAGTTTCTACCAAATTTCACTTTTATCTTTTCCTTGCCGGCCAGCAGTTCCGAAACAAAACGGTTTCGCATGAATAAGTAGGAGAAATCCAATGGTTGTGATTAGTCATAATCAACATTTTAGATCAATTACTTATTTTTTCTCGTAACGTTTTACGGTCAATTTTAAGTATGGCAGCGGCTTTGGTTTTGTTGCCGTGCACACTGTTCAGTACTTCTTGAATATATTCCGCCTCATATTCCGCGAGGCTGCGATCTAATCGCCTGGCCACGCTAAAAGAAGGTTTCAACGTCGATGGCAGATCTACCAGTTCAATTTCCTCCCCCTCGCACATGAGAACCAGTTTTTGCACCATGTTTTCGAGTTCTCGGACATTTCCGGGCCAGTGGTAGGCCATCAGTTGTCGTAACGCCTCATCACTGAAAAGTGGAACTGGACGTCCCATGTCCTTGGCAAATTTCTCTCGAAAGTGATTGATCAAAAGAAGTAGATCATCCTCCCTTTCTCTTAATGGTGGTAACGGAATATCGATCACGTTGATTCGATAATACAGATCTTCTCTGAACAACCCCCTATCGATCAATTGCTTCAATTTTTTGTTGGTTGCGCAAACTAAACGAGTGTCGATGTGCACGGGCCTGCTGGACCCAACTTTGTAAATGACTTTCTCCTGAATGGCGCGTAATAATTTCCCTTGCATGGCCAAACTAGCGTCACCAATTTCATCGAGAAAGAGGGTGCCCCCATCAGCTATTTCAAAAAATCCGCTACGGGCTGTCCCTGCTCCAGTAAAAGCCCCCTTTACGTGGCCAAACAGTTCACTTTCGATCAGGGTTTCGGGTATTGCTGTGCAGTTGACCGAGACAAAGGGTGATGATCGACGGTTGCTGGCATAATGAATGGCGCGAGCCACGAGTTCCTTGCCGGTACCGCTTTCCCCATAAACATGGACGGTAGCGGTGTTGTTACCAGCCTTTTCGATCAGCTTGAACACCTGCTGCATTGCACTTGATTCACCAACAATACCATGAGATTGACCTGAAAAAGATCGGCCATGCGCCAGACGTTTGCGAACCAGTTTTTCAATAATTGCCTGCACAGCCTCTAACAGTTCCCGTTCCGTGAAGGGTTTGGGTAGGTAATGTTCGGCTCCAGTTTTAATGGCTTCAATAGCCCCCTCGATAGATGGGTAGCCAGTAATCATCATGATTTCGATATCTTCAAGATTGTTGCGAACGTGTTGGATCAACTCTAGGCCACTGGCTTTGGGCATTCGTAGATCTGTAATGATAATGTCAAAAACGGACGACTCTACGGCTCGCAACGCATCTTCCACGTTGGCGCAGGCCCGCACCACATAACCTGCATCCTCGAGATGGGTTTGGAGTACCTCGCGGGCATCAGCGGCATCGTCGACGACGAGAATCCTGAACAGGCCTGCTGGCGTTTGTTTATTGTTATCCATCACCTAGCTCCTCCAGGTGGTTTCCGTTATGCATGGCGAGCGGTTGTCGAAAACAAACTTGTTCTAGACCGCATAAATTGAGAAAGGTTACTGGTCGATTTCTTTATACGCTGGAAAAGTGAGTGTGAAGATCGTACCTTTCCCGACCTTGCTCTCCACGTCAATCGTTCCCTCATGGGCCGAGACAATCCCATGCACCACCGATAACCCCAGACCCGTTCCGTGGTCCAAGTCCTTTGTCGTAAAAAAGGGCAAAAAGATTTGCTCCATTGTTTGCTGATCCATGCCAACACCCGTGTCCTGCACGACCATTTGCACCAAGTGGCCGACACGGGCTGTACGTAACGTTAGCGTTCCCTTACCGTCCATTGCGTGGATAGCATTGATCACAAGGTTGATCAGCACCTGAGTGATTTGTGAAGCATCCGCCAAGATTGGAGGTAGGTCTGGATCAAAAACCGACTTGAATTGAATATCAACCTTTGAAAAACGGGGTTCAATGAAGGCCATTCCTTCGGCAAGCACCTCGTTTAGCCATGTTTTGGTCTTGTGATTCGGCATGGGACTACTGAATAGCATCATTTTCTTGATGATTTCCCGGGCGTGTAGCGTGGATTGAACAATTTTATCGAGGTAGCGGGCCGCCTGGACTGGTGCGTTGATTTTCTTCGTCGCCAATTGTGCGAACCCTAAAATACTGACCAAAGGTTCGTTGAGTTCATGGGCCACCCCTGCCGTTAATTGTCCCACCTTGGCGAGACGGTCTGAATGTCGCAACTGATTCTCCAGCATGGCCCGCTTCTCATTGGCCAGCTTGATATTAATCATCAGAGAAACCTGGTGCGCGATTGCCTGCAGCAGTTTGCGCTCTTCAGGAAAGAAACCGTCTTCTAAATCGTGTTCGACCTCATCCCGCCGATGATAAAAAACTTCAATAACGCCGTGTGAAGGGGGCTCTAACTGAAGGGTGTCACGAATCGCATACTCAGATTTCGAAAACCCTACAGTCATAAATGCCTCATCATTCACAAGGATTCGTGCGAAAATTTTATTGGGAAACTGAAACGCTGAAGGTATCACATCGACTATCGTCTGCAAAACTTCCGCAACCGTCGTTTCTGTATGGGCAACTATCTTGGCAATTTCATACAGGCAAGAGAGTTCCTTGTTGCGTTCAATTAACTTTTCCCGTTCCTCCAGCAGCTCCCTCTCTTGCATGTTTCTCTTCCTTTTTGATTTTCTACCGTTTTTTTGTTCACACCCCGAAAAGAAAAGCACAGGGTGTTCTTCCAAGGCAGGTTACTTGTCTTTTCTGACCACTCGTTAAGACCAGGAGGGGCATTCGGTGGGTAAAAACAGACCACTGGTCGAAAATTCCCCAGTTTAAAATCTTCCCCGTATTCCAAGGTCGCCGTGCCACGTGCTCTCTTACGCAACGGATGGCCACCGCAATCGCTGCTCTGGCCTAGAGAATAAGCAAGGAAGCCCGTTCAAATCTTGGCTCAAGAACAAGTCATCTGTTGCGAACTATATCGGCATGATAGTTGCTTTACTCTCTTTACGCATCACTGAGACGTGGTTTGCTCCGTGAGACTCCATGGTGAGTATCCAATCGCAGTGCCAGATTTGTTTTTTAGAAGTTAACCACGGCTGAGCAATAATGAAGCCTCCTCAACGTGGGCCAGTCAAAACCATGATAAAGAGGCGTGAAGAATTATGAATAAGATTTCATCAACGCAAAAGAAAATAGAAGTTTTGGCGCAAGAGAAAGGAAGCCTCTGATGCGATATTTTTGTGAACTACACTGAAAACACAAACATCATCTTTAATCCAATTAAAGGTATCAACTATCGACCATATTACTGCATTGATCGTTTCTTGTTATTCCAGATGGAGTCGACAATTATGGTCACCGGATAAGTATGATCAGGATGAGCGACTCTTTGTCTTCTCTACGTTGGATTCACCCCCCAACCTTTCAACCAAGGGATAGATAACGAGTCGCTCTTTTTTGCAATGGTTCTAGGTTGACTGCAGGAAATATTATTCCTGAATCTGTTGTCATTTCATTTTATTAACAACCTCATACCTATCCTCTGGTCGACCGAAAGATTTTTTTTGCCATACAATCTATAGAGTCGTTGCAGAGAACAATTTAAGGAGAAGACGCTGTGAATTTGATGCTTGAACCGAAGCCTCCACGAGAACTGTATCCGACGGACATTCTGTTTCAAAGCAGATACTGGAGCGACGTGAAGGCCCGGCTGGGGTGGAAAACCTATGCTTTTGAAATTGAATCCCCAAGAAAGTCCAACAAGGACATGCTGGTGATAGTCAAGCCATTCGGACCCGATGCAATGGCAGCTTATGTGCCACAAGGACCTGAGTTTGTTCCTGACAAGGAGGAATACGGCACTTACTTGGAAAAATTGTCTGAATCAATCCTAGGGCACGTGGACGCAAACATAACGTTCATCCGATATGATTTGCCGTGGGAATCACCGTATGCCAAAGAAATGCAACAGCAGAACTGGTGCGATTTCCCCGAATCCAGAATTCGAGAAATGCGGATGAATTTCGGCACAAAACATTGGAACCTCAAGAAAGCACCGGTTGATGTGACTGTCGCAAACACCTGTGTCGTCGACCTAGATGGTGACGAAGAGTATCTGTTGTCACGAATGAAACCGAAGACACGATATAACATCAGGCTGGCAGAACGGAAGGGAGTACGTGTGCAGATTGCCTCGGTTGAAAGTTTGCCAACCTTTTATCGGCTGTATTGTCAAACAGCAGAACGTAATGGTTTTCATGCCAGCGAATACCGTTATTTTTCTGCACTATTTTCGGAAAAAAGAAGACAGCGTTTCATGCCGGAAATTCTGCTCCTATTAGCGACCTGCAATGGAGATGCACTTGCTGGGGCAATCATTGCTTTGTCGGAAAAAAGGGCGCTTTTTCTTCATGGCGCTTCATCAAACCATAAGCGAGAGTTCATGGCTCCATACATATTGCATTGGAAAGCGATTCTGTATGCTCGAGCGCGGCAATGTGACACCTATGACATGGGAGCAATCTCTCCCAGCGACGACCCTAGCCATTCATTTTATGGAATGTACCGATTTAAAACCGGTTTTGGCGGTCGGTTTGTCCATAATAGCGGTTCCTGGGATTACCCAGTCAAAAAAGACGTTTATCGAAACTTTAGAAACTGGGAAATGGTTCTGTCGCAACGCGAACGAGGGCTTGGAGTCTTTTGAAAACCTCAATGATTGCAGCAAGGATGCTGTTTGAGAGTAGAGAATAACGATGTCTTCCTCAACAACAAGGGGGATGGGCTATCCAATGTTTTAACAATTTAGGCTCCCCCGCTGGCTCATTCAAGCAGTTCGAAACGATCAGAACATAGCCGTTCAATGCAGGCCATCTCGGTCTACAAAATGTATGTAGCCTAAAATTTGTAATACAGCGTCGGGTATCCCGGCGCTTTCTTTTTGGGAGTGAAAGAAATGAAGCGCAAACTGATTGATTGGTTCTATCACACGCTGTTGCTCGCGGTAGGCAGTGGTATCTGTGCCTTCGCGGTCAAAGCCATATTGATACCGCAGGGTTTTCTCGCAGGAGGACTGACTGGGGCAGCATTGATCTTGCATTACACTTACCCTATCGCTTCTGTTGCAGTCATTTATGCGGCAATCAATATACCTATGTTCTTGATAGGAGGATTTTTTGTTAGCATACGATTCATGTTGTACTCCCTTTGGGGCATGCTCATTTACTCGCTGATGCTGCATATCGTTTCTTACCAAATTAATCTGGGAGATCCAATGCTTGCATCAGTTGTCGCCGGCTGTCTCTCAGGCATTGGCTCAGCTATTGTTCTACGATCGTATGGTTCAACCGGGGGCGCAGATATCATTACTGTTATACTTAATAAAGCGTTCTCCATACAGATTGGAGTGGGTAAGGTGTTGTTTAATATCCTGATACTCTCTGTTTCAACCCTTCTTTTTCCTGTTGAAAAAGTACTTTATTCAATAGTTTACGCAATCATTTCTATGTTGGCGACAAACAGCGTCTTCCATGGAATGAATAAGCGGGAGGCCGCTCTTATCATTTCGGAAAAATCACGAGAAATTGCCGACATTCTGACCGAAAAATATCAGCTTGGTGTTACCAAGCTTCATGGGCGAGGAGGATATCAAGGCTCAGAAAAAATGGTCCTATTTTCGGTCGTCAGACGAGAGGATATTTCTTCCCTCAAGAGAGTCGCCTTGAAGAAGGATCCAAACGCTTTTATTACCGTAATCGCATCCGAAGATGTCACCGGTCTTCAAGTTGGCAACCAGCCTCACTGGTAACTAAGAGAGAATCTAGCAGACTTTTGAAAACATTAATATGAGGCCGAGCACACACTGCATGTGAAAAATATTATTGATATCAATCAATATGCAGTGTGCTCTAGACAATGAAATTAATTTTTCAATTTTCTGCAAATTCTCACAATATTAATAAATATTATTATATTTAGTAATTTATATAACTATTTTTTTATATAATGAAATAATTTTATGATAGTTATCATATTTAAAAACAAACACAATTTGTTCAGATTTAGTAATTTTTACATAAAAGTATTTATAATTATTTACTTTATGTAAATTTATCTGGAACAAATCGTGATTATGTGAATGTAATATTTTTTTCTATCAAAATAATCTTTAATTTTTAATTGTAAAAATGGAAAAATTTGATTCCGCGAAAATGCAAAGAAAAATTGCATTGTTTATCTTTGCTGTTGGCTTTATTCCACTTGTCCTTTTTTCCTGTCTATCCATTGGCTATTTTAGGGCCATTGCATTCAAAGAATTGGAGGTAAATACTCAACGACTCGTTGAGCATTGTGCCAAGGACATAACCTCTTATCTTCAGGGTAAGGTTACGCAGTTGTCCACCCTGACCAGTCTCTATTCCATCGAATACCTGCGAGACCGGAATAATCTCACAAACCTTCTTCAGACAATGAACGACAAGGGACATGATAGTGATATCGTCTCGTTGCAATTGTTAGATACCGAAGGTAATCGGCTGGCGCATACGGAACCGAGCAAAGGAGTGGAGTCGCAGAAGAATTATAAAGAAATCGAATGGTTTAAGCAGGTATTGATTCGCAACGTGGCTGTTAGCGATGTCTATACAGATCACCCTGACGCACCGAATTTTGCCATTGCATTGACTAACCCACTCAAAACATATGTGTTGCAGGCGACCATTGCCCCCCTCGTTTTGGGAAACATGCTTGAGAGTGTCCGAATAAATCCGAAAGACGAAGCCTATGTTCTCAGTGCTAACGGAGTGTTGCAGACACCAGGCCTCAGAAAGGAGGGGAAGCTTAATACCATTGAGAGCAGTATGCTCAAACGTTACCAAAAAGGGAAAGTGTCCAGTGACAAGGAGTTTCTTTACGCCAGCACATGGTTTGATGGTAACAGCTGGAAACTTTTTCTAAAATCTCACATCGACAGCTCTTTGGCACAATATATTAAATATCGAAATGGTATAATAATAGCAGTTCTGTTTATGTCGGCATGTTTCGTGCCTTTCTCAATCATAACGAGCCGAACTATCATCAAATGGATTGAGAAACGGGATAGACAACAGAAGGCATTATATGGCCAATCAGCAAAGATAGAAAAAATGGCTGATATTGGTCAAATAGCATCAGCTATATCAAAGGAAATCAACATGTACCTGCAAAATATACAAAAACAAGCAAGCACGTTCGAAGAACTGGTTTTCCATGAAAAAACAAGACACATCGATCGACTCGGAAAGGGCCAGGACGCTTTGAAAAAAATAAAAATTAACGCACGATGCATTAGCGGCATCCTCGACAAGTTGACATTCTTCTATAGAAAAATCGATTCTGGATACAATATACAAGTCAACTGGATACTCCGGGAATTTCTCTCATTTTACGAAAAGGATGCCCGGGACAGGAATATCGTTCTTAATTCTCAATTCGACGAACAGGTGCCAACTATCAAAACTGACGGTTCGCAAATTCAGCAAATACTCCTCAGTTTGATTGAAAATGCACTGGATGCCGTGGGAACCGATGGGCAGATCGATATTATCACTTATAACAATTCAGAGGAGGTGTGTGTTCAAATTGCAGACAGTGGACCAGGGGTAACCACTGCAAGAATGGAGAGGCTGTGGCAGCCTTTTGCAGTTTCTGGTGGATCCAGCAAGGGAGGTGGGGTCAAACTGTCAATGTACAGCAACATTGTCTACAAGCTAGGAGGACGTATTTCAGCCAAGGAAAGGCCACAAGGAGGCACGTTAATAACCCTCAGCCTTCCAGCACGTAGTGTCCTTACCTGAACAAACGGCTCCTCGGCGTTTTGTGTGGATTTGATTCTAAAGAGATCAAATCCACACAAAACAATTAAAACCAGCAAGTTGCAAAAGATCGGCCACCATATGCAACTTCATTGAGGATGATTCAGCAGGGGATACTCATTCCTCTTGGAAACCAAGAAATGACGACACGGCAAGATGTTAGCCCACTAGCGTGGTGGCTACCTCTTGGCCCGATCCTCCTGTCTGTTTCGTGAGAAATTCCACTCGAAATGACGAGGAGCCAAAAAGCTTTATGATTCTCAACAATTCAAGGTCTTGTCTCATGAGAAATTGCCTTAATCGTACATCGGCAAATGCCAGAAGGGGTTGAGTATTCAATAATTTCACCCGTTTTTTTTCCAATAAGTGCAGCTCCTAATGGCGCGAGGATGGACTCTTTAAACTTCTGGGGATCTGCGTCTTCAGGAAATACAAGCGTCAAGCTATATACTCTATCATTTGCAAGATCATGCAGGACCACCCGCGAGTTCGTTGTAACAACATTAATGGGTATTTTTTCAGCACTGACCACATAACCTTGGCTAATTTCATAGTGCAATTTACGGATACTTTTCCTTTCCTGTTCCTTAAAAAGGTCACAAAAGAGCATAAGTTGTTCAATACGCTCTTTGTCTCTTAGTGTTATAAAAATTATTTTGTTCGACAAAATATAACTCCAGCGCTCATTTTTAGTAAAAACACTTCAAGACCTGATAGCTGAACTAGCCATATTGTTATCTCCCAATTGTGCAAGTGGGCAGGACTTCAAAAATGAGCTTATTTCTTGATAAATATCCGTAAACAAAAGCAATCCTTCTATTTCGTTTTTGTGAACAACGAACAATGACTCATGACGACCTCTGGAAAACAGGTGGAAGGCCAGTTCCATCGAGCCGTTTGCCCCAATCATATTAGTGGAAGAGGATCTCTTGAAGTAAGGAAATATGTTAATTCGATGGGCTTGCTGCCAATGTTCTGCCAGAGGATCGCATCCAGGCAAAAGATACCTCCCCATTTTTTCGAGAAATCTTAAAATCAAGCCGGCAGCCCATCTTTCTGTACTCGTCTTTGAACTCTTACAATGAGATTCTAGCGCCTCAACAATATCAAGCGGAGAAAGTTTACCAACAATAATTCCCGCAGCGTCGTAGACTAAAAGAATTTTATGTGTCGAACCACTTGCATGACAATCTGCATCTGTCTTATTCAGTACAGCCATCGCTTCCATGAGAGAAGCTCGGCATGAAATTCGAGGGAAATTATCGAGAGGGTGTATCCATTTTTTGATTTTCGATTTCTCCAAGCTGTGCCTCCTGTGAGCGAAAAGTTCACCAGTGGGTTTTGAAAACGGTGTATAGTGCTTTCTGTTATGATTACTCAATATTTTGCACAAACCATGCCGCAACAAACAACTCATTGGAGAGAAAGATCTCGAACGTTAAAACTCAATGGCAAAAATTGTGGCAAGAAGAGGCAGGATACAGATTCGGCAAACTAACTTGACCGAGGTGCAAGGCAGATTTATGAAGTTGCCCAACTGCCGTGATCTACTGACTAATAATCCGGTCGTTATTGCCAGACATTATTACTTGATACGTAATTATTTCTAACAAACTGAAATTCCCCCACTCACGGTGAGACACTATGAAAAAGTGCGTTCCTTGTTAGGCAATTAACGTGCTCCTTAATGAGTTGACAAAAGCGGGGTAATAGTGACCACTGAGACTTTTTACCCCGCCCCCAAGGATTCCTGATGACTGGGGAATATTGGCGACACGCCATTCAAAAGTATCAAAGTTTAAGTCTACTCACCTCAGAAGACTAAAATGCTGGTAAAAAATTAGTTATAGATGAAACAATAGACTACAATAGCAGGTTTTTGTTTATTGAAAAGATGATAAAAAGGAGGGGCCATGAGACCAAACATTATTATTTCAACGCTTGATGCTGAAAGATTGGGAGCACTTCTTGCACGCTTGCCTGCAAATGCATTCCCGTGCAGTGAAGACTTGGAAGACGAACTGTATCGTGCTGAAATACGGGAGCCAAAGGACATCCCGCCAACTGTCGTGACGATGAATTCAACCGTTCGATTCAGAATTGCTCCTTCAAAGGAAGAGTTCTGCTTGCGATTGGTCTATCCCCAGGATGTCGATGCCGATGGTGGTACTATTTCAATACTTGCTCCTATTGGCAGCGCTCTTCTTGGTCTTTCCCAAGGCGATGAAATTGAATGGCCCAAACCAGGTGGTGGGGTGCTAAGAGTAAAGATAGTAGAAATTACCTATCAACCAGAACGTTCAGGTGAGTACCACCGTTAGTGCGAAGTACTGAAGCACCCTATTCTTGTCCTAATCGGTGGTGCTTCCGACATTTGCGAGAGGAAAGAACATGAAATGGGTCATTCTTACTATTGCAGGGCTCTTTGAGGTTGGCTGAGCAATCGGGTTGAAATATGGCCAATTTCAACTTGTCGTAAACACAAGTAGTCGCCAGTTAATTTGCATAAAAAGTCCGAATGAAAACCACACTACCAGGTAAAACAGGAAGTGAGGATTCCGTCGTCGGTCTGGGCGGAGAAGGTGTCCTTCGTACTTATAAAATGGACAAAGAGGTGCAGAGTGTCATTCGTGAGGCTTTACAAAAAGGGATAACTTACATCGATTGTGCTCGGGTGTACTCTGACAGCGAACTCCATTAAGCCTCAATGTGGAAAGATAATCCGGAATTAAGAGGCTCAATTTTTCAAACCTCGAAGTCAGTTTCCCACGACAGCGACGGCGCCTTAATATACAAAGATTAGTTGCTAAAATCCAAATATACGGCATGAAGTCCTGCGGTTACCATTAGTCGCAGCGATGGTTGCGGTGATTTAAGCGGCGTCAACAGGCCAATTTCAAATGCAGAACAAGATAAATGCATGCTTCACATGCCTTACCCTTGAAGGAGAATGTTATGCCAACAAACCAGAATGACGGCCAAAAGCCTCTTCGCAGTCTGAAAAAAGAATTGGTCGCTATGGCTTTTTTTATGGGATTATTAGGAGGTAGCATTCTCTTTGAATACATATTCTATTGATTTAACTCCGCATTGCGTTACAATAGTTTAGTCAGGCTGATCGCAACAGTTTAATAAAAAACCGAGGAACGCCTAAGTGTTACTCGGTTTTATCCCATTCAGTGACAACCAGCTTTTCTCGAATCTTCCAAATAACAAAAGTCTGGAACTTGGCAATTAAAGGCCAAATATCAGACGATTGTGTTATTTTTAAAATTTTACCCGGCAACACCGGGTGGGACGCTGATTACCATCAAATTCAACCCGTATTAAAGTTCATTGTGGACTGGTTATTTTTACCTGGCTATCACCAAAGGCATGATAGGCAACGTACAAAGCATCTTCATATTACCTAGAACGTTGCTGCGCTATTGAAACACTGTCCGGGTGCAGGATGGCAACGTTGTTTCTTGCTTGCCTTTTTCAAATTTAGCGTTACTATCCCTTCATATTTCTGACTCATTTCCAATGAGATACCCCTTCCCAGGGCTTAGCTGAACACGATTTTCGTGTTCTTGAACTCCAGTAGTACGCGGCGCTGCCTTTCCTCGGCCAAAGACGTTTAATCGCAGAGGCGAACGTCTTTCTTTGACCTGGAAGAGTCGCGCACGCACCCCTGCAAACGAATCGCTCGATTCGTTCCCCTCATTCTCTCCTCCCATTTGAACCGATAGGCATTTCTCTGTCTTTTCGAAGCTGCATTCTTTCTGCGCGTTCTCAGAACAACTGATCCTATCGGTCTTTCAATACACATCCTTGCCCTGCTCATCCATCGGGAGCTGTTACGTCATGCTCCCGGCGGAGCCATGTCGTTTTGCTCCCCCATACTCATAAGGAGGCACCACCATGGCACCATTGCAGGAACAGATCCAATCGATCAACGAACGCTTGCGTGCATTCGGCATCGAGGCAATCCAAGAAGTCAAGATGACCGATAAAGGAGGTAACCAGATCGGTCAGATCAAGTACGGCTTTCGGCCGCAGTACGTCTTTGACAGCGTCAATGAGGTGCTCGGTCCGGAGAATTGGCGGTACGAACTGACCAAGGAGGAGATATTCGAGTCCCAGGCGGTTGCCGAGGTTCGATTGTATGTGAAGATCGACGGTGACTGGCTGTGCAAGGGTTCACACAAGGGACAGATGCAGATCGTCAAAGGCAATGTCGGCGATGCCCAGAAAGGGGCCATCACCGATGCTATCCAGAAATGCATGTCACTGTTGTCCATCGGCAGCGATGCCTACAAGGGACTGTTGAAGAATGTCTTCCTTCAGGGAACGCAACGAACGCAACCACCCGCGACGCAATCCAACCCTCAACCGAAAACAAAACCCGCATCCACAACCAACCAACCCATTGAACCTCCTGCCAACCAAAGCGATCCCTCGGCAACCTTGCCCAAGATCGCCGGCGTTACCTTCGAAAACCGTCAAGGGGTGATCATCGCCATCGGCGACCATCTCTTCGACAAGAAGGAACTGCTCAAGGCCGCAGGCTTTCAATGGGATAAGACCGGCAAGACCTGGATGAAGCAAGCAGCTTAATCACCACAACATCAACCAACCCCAGAGGGAGCGATACCATTCCCTCGCTGGGAATCCGTGTATCCTCCCTCATTTTTTTCAGGAGGATATCACCATGTCAGACCAGTTAATGCTCACCTTGCAGGCCGCTCTTCAGCAGCTTGCCATCCAACAGACCGAGGCAACGCTCGGTGATCGAAGCACCTATCTCGGGGCTTCCGACATCGGCGCCTGCCCTCGCAAAACCATTCTCAGAAAGCTCCATGCTCCGGAGGCCGATCTGGTCACCCTGCTGCGGCAGCGACGCGGTCACATGGCCGAGGAAGTGGTTGCCGCAGCCTTCATGATTGCCGGGTTCAGCAACTTTAGGCGACAAACCGAGGTTCGACATGCGGGCGCTGTCCCGGTCATGGCCCATCTTGACTTTGTCTTCGTCTCGGAGGTGCGCAAGACCATGGCGGTCCTGGAGGTGAAAGCACCGGAGAATATCCCGGAACACCCCTACGGCGCATGGGAGACCCAACTCTATCTGCAAATGGGACTGCTGGCCGACAGCTTCCCCGATTACACCGTGGAGAAAGGCGCCATCCTGGCGGTCAACTTCGGTGATCAGG